>JACOSH010000407.1 GCA_016178945.1 Acidobacteriota bacterium | reverse complement strand
TTCTCTCCTTCGATCATGATCAAGGGGTGGGACAGATCGACCAGCAGCGGCATGTGGAAGTTGAGGTTGACGAAGACCGGGTGGGAGAGAATCTTCAGGAACATAGCGGGAAGTCTCAGGATAGCACCCGTGAGACAATGGAACTGTGCGAGGGAGTCCGCTGATTTGGGTCCTGCTGGTTGCCCTGAGCTCGCCGGCGCAGACACGGCTGAGCGTGGAGCAACTGGTTTCGTTCGTCGAGTCGTCAATCAAGCTGAAGCATCCGGACCGGCAGGTGGCGGTCTATTTGCAAAAGCTCAAGCTGAGCGAGAGACTGGACGACCGCCAGATCGAGGAACTGCAGGGCAATGGCGCGGGGCCCAAGACGCTGGAAGCGCTGCGCGCTTTGCGCGACGCGTCGAGGGAGTTGCCCAAGCCCCCGCCGAAAGTGATCCAGGCGCCGCCGCCGCCGATTCCGCCGCCATCGGCTGACGAGCAGCGCCGGGTGATCGAGGAAACGCGCGAGTACGCCCTGAACTACAGCAAGTCGCTGCCGGACTTCATCTGCACGCAGGTCACGCGGCGTTACTACGATCCGAGCGGGCTGGAATTCTGGCAGCGCGGCGATACGCTCACCACGCGGCTGAGCTACTTCGAGCGCAAGGAGAACTACAAGCTGGTGCTGGTGAACAACCAGTACACGGACCTGCCCTATGAATCGCTGGGCGGGGTGATCTCGGCGGGCGAGTTCGGCAGCATGATGCGGGAGATCTTTGAGCCCACTTCGCACGGGAGTTTCCGGTGGGAGCGGTGGGCGACGTTGGGCGGCCGCCGGGCGCATGTGCTGGCCTACCGCATCCAGCAGGTCTATTCGAAATACCGGTTGAACTACGAGCGCCGGATGGAGGTCGTGGTCGGCTACAGCGGCTCGATCTTCGTCGATCAGGAGAACGGCGGGGTGTTGCGGGTCACCCTGGAGGCGCAGGATATCCCGCCCACGTTTCCGGTCCACCAGGTGACCACGGTGCTGGACTATCGCCCCACCGCGATCGGGGAGCGGGAGTTCCTGCTGCCCCTGAAGGCGGCGGTGCGGTCGCGGATGGACAAGTTTCTGAGCAAGAACGAAGTGGAGTTCCGGCTGTACCGCAAGTTCGCGGCCGATGCGACCATCACGTTTACGCCGGATGCGCTGCCCGAGGAACAGACCAAGGAGCAGCCGGTGACGCCGCCGCCGGCGCCTCCGCCCTCGCCGCCGCGCTGAGCGGGTGTATACTGAAAAAAGACGCCTATGTTGTTTACCATCCTGACCATTGTGCATGTGCTGGTGTGCCTGTTTCTGATCGGCGTCGTGCTGCTGCAAAGCGGCAAGGCGGCGGACTTGGCGGGCGCTTTCGGCGGCATGGGATCGCAGACCGCCTTCGGACCGCGCGGATCGGCGACGATGCTGTCCAAGCTGACGACCGGGTCGGCGATCGTGTTCATGGTCACCTCGCTGACGCTTTCGATCATGGCGACGCGGGGCGACCGCGGCCACTCCACGGTGCTGGACAAAGCCAAGCCGTCCTCGCAGGCGGGTAAGCCGGCGGCTCCAGTGACGAAGCTTCCAGTGATGCCGGGCGCGCCGCAGCCCACGGTGACGCTGAAGGATGAGTCGACGGGCGTGGAGCGGACCGTCCCGCTCAACATCCCCCCGCCGCCGGGCCAGCCGCAACCGCAGCAGCAGGCGCCGCCGAAGAAGAAGTAGCAAGGCCACGCGGAGGTGGCGGAATTGGCAGACGCACTAGCTTGAGGTGCTAGCGGGCGAAAGCTCGTGGGGGTTCAAGTCCCCCTCTCCGCACCATGATAAAACACCAACAAGCGATCGGCGGCGGCGGCGTGATTCGCGCCGTGACGCCAAATCGCGTGGGCCGCGCGCTGCGCCGTCAGAATCAGACCACACTACTTTGCCGATTGAAGCGCCTTCGCCAACGCGACGACGCCGATTGCATCGGTCCTGTCGTCAAGCGGAAATCGCTCGGTTCCCGGATACACGACAAAACGCTCTTGCGGATCGAGATCGGCGCACGCCGCATGAAATCCGCGCTCGATCCTGGGTGCAGAACTGCGTTTGACCTCGATGGCCCACAGCTTTCCGCCGGGAAGGGTAAGGACGAGATCAACCTCGGTCCCATTGGAGGTTCGGTAGTAGTGCGCCTCGGTCCCGTCAGGAGCCGTTGCGATCAGGGTTTCGATGATAAAGCTTTCCCAGGTTTGTCCGACGACTGGATGACTGAGCAACGCTTCTTTGTCCCGAATTCCTAGCAGCGCATGCGCGATACCGCAGTCGCGCACATACACCTTGGGCGATCGTACCAGCCTCTTGCCGACATTGCGGTGCCAAGCCGGCAATCGCCGAACTAGCAGGAGGTCAACAAGAAGATCAAGATAACCGGCGATTGTCTTGCCATCGACGCCCAGGCCGCGCGCCAGATTGGCGGCATTAAGAATTTGAATTTGGTTGTGCGCCAGCATCGTCCAGAAGCGCCGAAGCGTCTCTGCCGGTATCCGTGAGCCGAACTGCGGAACGTCTCGCTCCAGGTAAGTTCGGATAAAATCACGCCGCCATTCCATGCTGAGATCGCCGGACTCAGCCAAGAAACTAAGCGGAAAGCCACCCCGAACCCAGAGCGTCTCGATCGCGACGGGATCGATCTCCAGGGCGTCGAACGGGCCAAGCTCCAGATATGAAATACGACCCGCCAAGCTTTCGCCGGTTTGCTTGAGCAGGTCCATGGCGGCCGATCCGAGCAGCAGGAACCGCCCACTTGCTTTTCCGCGCCGCCGTCCCCGGTCGATGATGCCCCGCAGCCGTTGAAACAGTTCCGGCACGCGGTGAACCTCATCCAGGATGACCAACTCGCTTTCGTGATCCGCAAGGTACCGGGTGGGGTTGGACAGCTTGGCGCGGTCACCCTCGTCCTCAAGATCCAGGTATACCGAAGATTGTTGCTCGCCTATCTCCAAAGCCAGAGTGGTCTTTCCGGCTTGGCGCGGCCCCAGCAGGACTACGGCCGGAGAGTGGCGAAGCAGGTGATTCAGGCGGGCGCTGAGGCGGCGGGACAGCATCTATGCAATTATAGAGCCTTCCTCCACATATGCAAGCCCCGTTCGCAGCCCGGCCAGAATGAGGGATTGATCTCAACCGGAACCAGTGTTCGCGCGCCCGAGCAGTGTTCGCCGCGATAATGCTCCCGCACGCGTTGCCAAAGGTCTTGCCAATTTGGGGTCGTTTTGCTTGGCCGCCTGGCGGTGGAGAGCCGATATCAGGGCAAGAGCTTGGGCCGGGCCTTGCTACTCGATGCGCTCACGCGGACGGCCCAGGCCGCTGAAATGATCGGCGTGCGCGCCCTGCTTGTGCACGCCATCGATGAGAACGCCAAGCGCTTCTACCCGCATTTCAACTTCGAGCCGTCGCCCGTTGATCCGATGCACCTGATGCTTCTGATTAAAGACCTGCGGGCGTTGTTGAAGAACTGACGCGTCTTGGACGCGGGCCGGGAAGGGGACATTTCTACTTTGCCTTAACAGACGTGTACCCCGACTTGCCTTTCGCCTCGCGGTTGTGGTACCTTCAACCCTCTTGCACCTCATGGATACCCTGGAGCCGGCATGATTCTTGCTTTCCTCGTTTGGGCCTTCACTTTGTTCGTCACCGCCTATTTCATGTTCACCACCTGGTTCCCGCCGGGGATCAACGCCCACGCCGCGGCCTACGATCAGCAGTTCCGCTTGACCCTGGTGATCACCGGCGTGATCTTCTTTCTGGCCCAGATGGCGCTGGGCTGGGTGATGTTCAAGTATGGCGACGACGGCAAGCGCGCCGAGTACTCGCACGGCAACAACCGGCTGGAGGTGCTCTGGACCAGCGCCGCGGCGGTCCTGTTCGTGGGACTGGTGCTGATGGGCACCACCATCTGGGCCAGTGTGCACTTCACCGACCCTCCCGCCGATTCCATGGTGATCGAAGTCAACGCCAAACAGTTCGCCTGGTCGTTCCGCTATCCCGGACCCGACGGCAAGTTCGGGCGCACCGACCTCAAGCTCATCAACGACTCGGCCGGCAATCCCTTCGGCATCGACGAGAAGGACCCGGCGGGCAAGGACGACGTGGTCAGCTCCGCCGTCAAGGTTCCCGTGGGCAAGCCGATCCTGCTGAAAATGGCGGCGCGCGACGTGATCCACAACTTCTTTGTCCGCGAATTGCGCCTCAAGCAGGACCTGGTGCCCGGGATGATCATTCCTTACCACTTCCAGGCCGACACACCGGGCAAGTACGAAGTCGCTTGCTCCGAGTTGTGCGGGCTGGGCCACCACCAGATGCGCAGCGTGCTGGAGGTGATGTCCGAAGCCGACTTCGCGAAATGGATGCAGGAGCAGCTCGCCCAGAAGCAATGATCTTGTAAGGATTCAATCTAAGAATTATGTCCGAGACCTCCGCCACACACGTCGCGCACCACGCGCCGACCAGTTTTATCCGCAAATATATCTTCAGCACCGACCACAAGGTGATCGGCATCCAGTACTGGTTCCTGGCTCTGTTCTCCGTGTTTCTGGGGATGGGGCTCTCGCTGCTGATGCGCTTCCACATGGTCTTTCCGGACGCCAAGGTCTCCTGGTTCGCCACCCTGTGGCCAAAGGGCGCCGAGGGCGGCATCATGACCCCCGAGCTGTACCTGTCCCTGATGACCATGCACGGCACCATCATGGTGTTCTTCGTGCTCACCACCGCTCCCCAAGCCGGTTTCGGCAATTCCTTCCTGCCGCTTCAGATCGGCGCCGAGGACATGGCTTTCCCGGTCCTCAACATGATGTCGTTCTGGACCACGTTCCTCGCGCTGGCCGTATTGGTGATGGCCTTCTTCGTCGAGGGCGGAGCGCCGCTGGGCGGCTGGACGGCCTATCCGCCGCTGAGCGCGCTGGGCGCCGTGGCCGGGCCGGGCATGGGCGCGGGCATGAACTGCTGGATCGTCTCCATCGCGCTGTTCTGCGGCGCCTCCCTGATGGGCGCGATCAACTTCATCGCCACCCTGGTCGACCTGCGCTGCAAAGGCATGTCCATGATGCGCCTGCCGCTGACCTGCTGGAGTTGGTTCGTCACCGCGATTCTGAGCCTGCTGGGATTCGCCGTGCTGCTCTCGGCCGGCATTCTGCTGCTGCTCGACCGCGTGGCCGGCACCAGCTTCTTCCTCCCGGCCGGCCTGGTGGTCAACGACCAGATCCAGAATCACAAGGGAGGCTCGCCGCTGCTCTGGCAGCACCTGTTCTGGTTCTTCGGGCATCCCGAGGTGTACATCGCCATCCTGCCCGGCATGGGCGTCACCTCGCAGATCCTCTCGGTGTTCGCGCGCAAGCCGATTTTCGGCTACAAGGCCATGGTCTACGCCGTCTGCGGCATCGGGTTCCTGGGATTCCTGGTGTGGGGCCACCACATGTTCATGAGCGGGATGAATCCCTACACCGCCATGGCCTTCTCGATCCTCACCATGACCATCGGCGTGCCCTCGGCCATCAAGACCTTCAACTGGATCGGGACGCTGTGGGGCGCCAAGATCCGCTTCACCACCTGCATGCTGTTCGCGCTGGGCTTCGTGTCGCTGTTCATCAGCGGCGGCCTCAGCGGCATCTTCCTCGGACAGCCCGCGCTCGACCTCTACTTCCACGACACCTATTTCGTGGTGGCGCACTTCCACCTGATCATGGGCGTCGCCGCCATCTTCGGGATGTTTGCCGGCACCTTCTACTGGTTTCCCAAGATGTTCGGGAAGATGATGAACGAGACCATCGGCAAGATCCACTTCTATCTGACCTTCATCGGCGTCTACTGCATCTTCACGCCGATGCACCAGTTGGGGATGGCCGGCAATCCGCGGCGCTACGCCGACTTTAAGGAATTCGAGTTCATGGGCCAGTTGCTTCCGGTCCATACCTTCATCACCTGGGCCGCGATCCTCACCGCCACAGCGCAGGTGCTTTTCGTCATCAACCTGATCTGGAGCTGGTGGAAAGGCGCCAAGGCCTCCGACAACCCGTGGGAAGCCACTACGCTGGAGTGGACCGTTTCGTCGCCGCCGCCGTTTGACAACTTCGCCGGGAAACACCCGGTGGTCTATCGCGGACCCTATGAATACGCCCAGCCCGGCGCGCCTAAGGACTACACCATGCAGACCGATCCCACTTAGGGTCTGGTACGCTCATGGATATGGCTGGCTCTCTTACCTCCGGCGTCTGGAAGCCCCAGGGCCCTCCTCCGCCGGTTCCGGACGATCCGGGCGGCGGCTCGGGAGGCGGGCGCGGTGCTTCCCGCCGCGCGACCTTCACCGGGCTGTTCGTAGCCATGGCCTCGATCGTGATGTTCTTCGCGGCCTTCACCAGCGCCCTGGTGGTGCGCCGCGGCCTGAGCAACGACTGGCTGCCCACTCCGCTTCCCGGCATCCTGTGGCTCAACACGGCCCTGCTGCTGGCCTCGAGCGCGGCGCTCGAAATGGGCCGCCGCGCCCTGCGGGCCGGCGCGCGCGAGGCGTTTAACCGCTATTGGACGGGAGGCACTCTGCTGGGCGCGCTGTTTCTGGGCGGCCAGTACCTGGCCTGGCAGCAGTTGCTGGGCGCCGGGATCTATATCTCGACCAACCCCAGCAGCTCCTTCTTCTATCTGCTGACCGCCGTGCACGCCCTGCACATCGCCGGGGGCATGGCGGCGCTGCTGTATGTCAACGTACAGGCGTTGCGCTTGCGCCTGGGCCCTTCCAAGCGGACCGCGGTCGACGTCACCGCCGTTTACTGGCATTTCGTCGATGTGTTGTGGATTTATCTGTTGCTGTTATTTCTGATTTGGGGGTAATTCGTCGATGTCCGAAGTGAAAGCCGCTGCCATGGATTCCGTCTGGGACGGCGGCGTATCGCCGTATGGCGTCAACTCGAAGAAGTTCGGGATGTGGCTGTTCATTATTTCCGACGCGCTGACGTTCTCGGCGTTGCTGGTGACCTATACCTATCTCCGGCTGGCCACGCCCAATTGGCCGCTGCCCTTTCATTTTTCGCCCTCCATCGTGTTTTCCACGGTGATGACGGCCTTCCTCCTCACCAGCAGCTTGACCATGGTGATGGCCGTCCACTCCATGGCCCGCGGAGACCGCAAGAAGACGGTGCTGTGGCTGCTGGCCACCATGTTCTGCGGCGCCACGTTCTGCGGACTCCATTTGACCGAATGGCGCCACCTGATGGTGGAGGAAAAAGTCACCCCCTTGAGCAATCCCTGGGGAGAGCCGCTTTTTGGCGCCACCTTTTTCGGCATCACCGGCTTGCACATGACCCACGTCGCCATCGGCGTGATCTATCTGGGCATCATCGCCTTCGCCGTGAGCCGCGGCAAGTTCAAGCACGAGGACGTGGAAGTGAGCGGCCTCTACTGGCACTTCGTCGACCTGGTGTGGATGTTCGTGTTTCCGCTGGTCTATCTGATGTCGGTGAAAGGGTAGGGAGGGAGATCCTGATATGAGCGACCATTCCGCGGAGCACGCCGAGCCGACCATCAAAACCTTCAACCTGGTGTGGGTGGCGCTGCTGTTTTTCACCGCCATCGAGGTCTTTCTGGCCTACATCCAACTGGAGCCGGTCACCATGCTGACCATCCTGGTGGGGCTGTCGGTGATCAAGGCGGCGCTGATCATCGCCTACTTCATGCACCTGAAGTTCGAGCGCTTCAGCCTGTTCCTGACGCTGTTCCCGATGCTGATCTTCTGCATCCTGCTGCTGTTCATCTGGATGCCCGACTCGCACCGCGCCCTGACCATGAGACCGCCGCAATGAAGCGCCTGCTCTTCATCCTGCTGCTGGCGGCCTCGGCGCTGAGCGCGCAGTGCGTGATGTGCCAGCGCACGGCCGCGGCGCAGAACGCCGAACGCGCCAAGGTCCTCAACCACGGCATCATCGTCCTGTTGATCCCGCCCCTGGCGATCCTGGGGGGCTTCCTGTACCTGGCTTATCACCGCCGCGAGCCCTGAGCGGGAACGCTTCTGGCTCTATCCTAGCGCGGCGGAGCCGGACCGCCGCTCAGGTCGGCGAAGTCGCGCGGCGAGATGGTGAACTCCTCGTAGTGGTAGGGCAGGTGGTCGAGCTCCTCGCCCTTGCCGCGCGGCTCGTGGTGCGCCCGGATACAGGCCCACAGCACGATATCGCTGCCGCTGGTGGTATCGAGCGGGCCCACTGCGTAGAGGCTTTCCAGCGCGCTGTCGGTGCAGTCCGCGCCCACGTCCGCGCCTTGCTGCACGTTGTCGCCGCGGTAAACGGTGACCCAGAGGTCGCCGGTGGAGTACTTGCCGTCCGGCGCGGCGGTCTGCGGCAGCTCGACCTCGTAACCTCTGGGCTGGGCCTGGGCGTTCTGGCTCACCAGATCGCGCACGCGCCATTTGCGCGCGGTCTTCAACTGGGCCTGCCGCTTGGATTGCTTCTTGATCAGCGTCCACTGGTCGCCGCCGGGATCGTTGAGAGTGTTGTGATCGAACTCCTCGCACACGTCGCTTTGGAAACCGTCGATGTCCAGATCGAGCCGGAAGTAGAAATTGTGGATGTGCGCGGTGGCCGGCGCGAAAGGATTGAGCTGGCCGCCCATGGCCACTCGCGGATGAATCACGCCGTTGCCGTCGAATTCCCAGCTCTGCACATATTGATACCAGCCGCACTGGAACTTGGCCGTGATGGTGAGGGTGGCGGCGTGGAAGTCGTCGCCGCCATCGGTCTTCACGACCACGGCATCGGTGTCGACGCCCGCGTCCCACGCCGCGCTCTTCCAGGGGGCGCCGCTGTTGGGCGCGCCGTGACGCAGCGAGCGGAACGCCGCGCCGCCGCACTGCTCATTGACGCCGTCTTTGTAGGAGTGCTCCGGGCCGGGCGGCTCGTTGCCCGGATGCGGCCGGTGGTACGGCACGATCGCGAACGGAGAGCTGCCTCGCCACAGCACCCGCTTGTTCTGGAAGTCGGCCCACCACACTTCCAGTCCACCGCCTTTGAAGTCGGGAATCCGCCAGTAGACGGACCAGCCGGCCCCGGAAACCAGATGATAATCGCCGTATTTCGCCATGATTACCTCAGCCCCTCCGCGGCTTCGACATCCACGAGCCGGCCCTCGGACAGATCCACCGTTACCTTGGCCAGCAGCTCGAACTTGTGGGCTCTTTTCGCCCGTACATACCGTAACCCGGCGATGCGGGCGCCGGGCTCGAATGCCCCCTCCGGCGCAAAGTCGCTGACGAAAACGTCCCGCAACTTGGCCAGCCGGGCAATACGCGCATCCCGATCCGCGATGCGGCGAGCCTCCCCAATTTCGACATGGTCCAGCGCGGGCTGCGGATCGCGGTACTCCTCGACTCGCACCAGCTTGCCTCGACCGTCCAGGATGAAGTCGAGCATGCGCCGGTTCCCGTAGTCCGCCACGGACAGGCGCACGTGACGCGCCGGGATCGCCTGGCGCTTGGCCGGTTTTTCGATGCTCAACCGCGGCGGGAACAAATGGAACCGGGAATCGGGCGGAATCATCTCCGCCAGGCGGGCCTCAACGGTCTTAATGGTCTGGCTCTCCTCGCTCCGGCGGAGAGGCGCGATAACCTTCTGCATCCGCCGGGTCAGCGGAGACATGTTGCGATTCATGATGAGCGCTCCTTGAAGGAGTAGTGAGCGGGGCGGCCCGTTCGTTGCAGGCTACCGGTTCAGACTCTTGACCCGGAACATGGGCTGGTCCTTCTCGGCGGCTTCCATCTGGTATACCTGCTCGGTCTTGTTCGGATCGTAGTCGCGCCACAGCCAGGTCATCTCTTCCGGCAGTTCGGCGTTGCCGTGCGCGCCGTTGTGGGTTCCGGCGCCCCAGCTCAGATGGAAGTCGTAGCCCCTAAACTTGAGGCGGTTAGCCATCTGGATGTTTTGCAGCGGCCAGCTTCCGTGGTTATTCTCCAGATCGCCGGAGCCGTCCTGTAGCCAGACCCGGATGTTGCGCTTGGGCTCCTTGCGGATCTTGAAGGGATAGACGTTGCCGCCGTCGATCTCGCCCGGCTTCCACTGGATGCTGGTGAAGCTGCCGATGCGCGACAGCACGCGGCTGAACTGATCGGGCTGGAACCAGGCGGCGTTGAACGCGCAGATCCCGCCGGAGGAGTTGCCGGCGATGCCGCGGCTGTAGCCGTCGCGGCGGATATTGTACTTGGCCTGCACTTCGGCCAGGATCTCGTCGCGCAGGAAACGGGCGAAGCGGTCGTTAACGGTGTCGTACTCGATGCTGCGCATGGCCCGTTCGCCCACGCTGCCCGGCTGGATGAACACGTGGATCATCACCGGGATCTTCTTCTGGTGGGTCATATTGTCGAAGACGATCTGGGCGCGGGTGGCGCCGTCGCGCTGCGCCAGGCCCTGCCAGTCCTGCCAGACCATCAGGGCCGCGGGGGCGGAAGGCGAGTACTGCGCCGGCACGTAGATCCAGTAGTCGCTCTGCATGCCCTCATAGATCCGGCTGGTATGGACCAGTTTCTCCGACAGCTTGCCGTGGGGCACGCCCGGCGTCTCGTAGGAGTCCGGCCCATAGGCGGCGACGTCGGTGCGGCCTCCGAAGCGGGCGTTGTCGATCGTGTAGTGGAAGCCGTGCGACGTGCCGGTCTTGAGCCGGGCGGTCGCGAACCAGAGGTTGCCGCCCGGGATCCGGGTCATCTTGCCGGCGGGCTCCTCGTCGATGTACAAGGCCGGCGGCTTGGCGGAATCGATCGCGAACAGAAACTCCGGGCCTTCGCTCAGGACGGCGGTCCCTTTCTTCAGCTCCCCTTCGCCGAAGGCAGCCATCATCGAATCCTTGAGCGCCGGGGAGCGCTTGCGAGCCTGATCCAGGATTTCAAAGGCGGCCGGTTTTTGGGCCGTCAGGCTTCGGCGCTTGGCAAGAGTGACCCGGTAGTGCTCAGTTGAACTGACCCGTGCGGGGAACAGCAGCAGCCGCCGCTGCCGCGCCGGATGGCGAACCCGCAGGTGTTCCCAGCGCCGGTCGAGTTGGTGAAACTCCAGTTGCATC
>JACOSH010000406.1 GCA_016178945.1 Acidobacteriota bacterium | reverse complement strand
GTGGCCAAGAACCGGACCTTCTTCTTTGCGCTGTTCGAGAACGATACCCGGAGGCCCGGACCCTCCACGCGCGACGCTACCGACGTGAGCATTCCAACTCCCGAGGGATTCGGCACGCTATCCCGGGTTCCGCTCGCCTCCGGCCAGACAATGGAAAGCCGGCAAGCCATGCTGGACGCCTTGGGTTTCCTCCGCGAGGTCTATCCGCGCATCAAGAGCTATGGACGGATTGCTAGCCAGAACCTCAACGGAACGCCGATTCCGGTCGGAACGGCACGAGTTCCGATTGTCAACACCAGCGACAATGGGTTCTGGCGAGCCCGCTTCGATCACCGGCTCGGATCGAAGGACAGCCTGACCTTCACCACCCAGGGAAGCCTTCTCAGCTCGCCCTTTTCAACCCTCAGCAGCAACCTCGGATTCGGAGCGCTATTCGCTGAGTCCCAGCGCCTGTTCAACCAGAAGAACACCGTGAGTCACACCCGCACCCTCACGCCGCGCTGGGTCAACGAGTTCCGCTTCGGCGCCACCTGGCTGCGAACCCATAGCGGCAATCAGGACGACCGTCCCGCGGTGGTAATCAGCCAGGCTTTCACGATCGGCCGCGATCCGGGCGCTCCGTTCGACATCGTTCCCGAATACAACTCCTACGAATGGCAGAACGTCTCGACCCTGGCGGCCGGGCGTCATTTCCTCAAGGCCGGAATCGATCTCAATCTGGTCGATCGCTTTGAAAATAACCAGACCGACGCTCGCGGCAGATGGCAGTTTGACAATCTGGCGAGCTTTCTGAACAACCAGGCGGTCAGCTACACGAAGGTCGCCGGGGCGCAGGCGTTTGGCGCGCGATCCGTCAGCCAGGCGTACTTCGCGCAGGACGATTTTCGGGCCACCAAAGAGCTGACGCTCACCGCCGGGCTCCGCTACGAATACTGGAATGTTCCGCTCGGCTACTTCGGAGCTACGCTGCCCGAGGTGCTGGCCATTGGCGTTCCTCCACCGCCGCGCCCCGACCGGAACAACTGGGCGCCGCGGCTCGGACTGGCCTTCAGCCCGGGCCAAAAGGACGGTGTGCTAAGGAAGGTGCTGGGAGATGGCCAAACCGTGTTCCGCGGGGGCTACGGCATCGCCTACGACTTTATTCTGGACATGTTTATCGGACGGAACAACTACCCGCGAGCGGTGTCCGCGACCGTCAACCGGCCGCAGACGACGAACCTGTTTCCCAACGCGCCGGCCGCAATCGCCGGGGCGCTGGATCCACTGGCGAACTTCGTGAACGTGGCGCCCGGCGCGCAGCTTCCGGCCACTCATTTCTACTCCTTCTCCATGCAACGCCAGTTCCAGCGAGGGTACGTTGCCGAGCTGGGATATGCCGGAAACCGCGCCTATCATCTGGAACGCGGCGGACAGAGCAACTATGCCGTTCTCACCCCGGCCCAGGCACAGACCGTGATCGCCGCCCGCAATGCGAATGCCATTGCCAGCGTCCAGCGGCGGCGCCTGAACCCGGATTGGGGATCGCGCGCGAACACCCAAACCAATGGCAACGGCCACTACAACTCGGCGTACGTGCGTGTGGACAAGCGATTCGCCCATGGTCTGGTCTTTGGCGGAAACTACGTCTGGAGCTGCGCCATGAGCGACGAGACGTCGGGCGTGCAGACCTTCGCCAGTTATCGGAACGAGAACGGGCGCAGCCTCAACGACCGCCCGCATCGAGCTGTCGTGCATTACGCCTACGAGCTTCCGTGGTTCCGGTCGGCGCGCCCGCTGCTGAAAAATGTGCTGGGCGGATGGAAGCTGGCTGGATTCTCGCAATGGCAGGCCGGCGCGCCGTTCAACGTCACCGTGGGAGTGGACGCCACCGGAGACGGCTCATCGACCGGAGACCGGCCGGACTATCGGGCCGGAGGCCGGATCGCGCTCGATCCGGTTACCGGAAACTTCCGCACCTTCCGCACACCGCTCGACGGAAGCGGCATCTTCGTAGTCCCCCTCGATGCCGGCGGGCGTCCGCTGGCCAACTCGATGCCGTCCGGCGGCAATCTGGGCAAGCAGGCCTTCCGTGGACCGGGTCTGTCGCTGATGCACCTGAGCGTCGCCAAGACCTTCCCGGTGACCGAGCAGCTTCGCGTGGATTTCCGCGCCGACGCCGAGAACCTCCTGAACCATCGGAATTTCTTCCCGCCGGTTTCATCCATGAACAACGCGAACTTTGGGAATAACACGTCGGACCCGGGAATCCGGCAGGTGCGTCTGAGCGTCAAGCTCCGGTTCTGACATGAGGTTCCTGGTGATCTGCGCACTACATGTGTGCGCTTGCGCGGCGCAGGACTGGACCCGCTTCCGTGGGCCGAACGGATCGGGTGTGTCGGACGGGGCGGGACTGCCGGCGGTCTTCGGCCCGGACAGGAGCCTGTTGTGGAGGACAGAGATTCCTCCAGGACATTCGTCTCCCGTCGTGACCGGCTCCCGCCTGTTCGTCACAGCGTGGGATGGAGACACACTTTACCTGCTCTGCCTGCATCGCGACACGGGGCGCGTTCTGTGGCGTCGCCAGATGGGCCGCGACCGGCGGCAGCTCCATCATGCGAACAACGGGCCGGCCACGCCGACGCCTGCCACGGACGGCTCGCAAGTTTACGCATTCTTCCCGGATACAGGCCTGGCGTCCTATTCACTGGAGGGGGATCTGCGGTGGATGAAGAAACTCGGTCCCTTTGTGAACGGTCACGGGATGGCGTCGTCTCCGATCACGGCCGGAGAGCGGGTAATCCTGCTCTGCGATCAGGCACGAGGATCGTTTCTGATCGCGCTGGACCGGCGGACGGGAGAGGTTTGCTGGCGCGCGGACAGGAACAACGCCGGCCCAAGCTATTCCACGCCCGCGCTTCTAGCCGGCTCGATCGTGGTCTTCGCATCGAACGAGGCAGCCGCATACGATCTGCGCGACGGCGAAAGGATCTGGAGCCTTCCGGGTTTGCCGTATCGCCCGAATGCGAGCCCGGTCGTCACCGCGGACGGCGCGCTGATTCTGGCGTCGGGCCAGGCCTATCCCGCCGGCATGCTCGATAAGGCGCCTTCCTACGATCAACTCTTGAAGGAGGACCGCAACCAGGATGGTCTTCTGTCGCGTGAGGAGTTGAACAGGACTCCTCTGAATCTGTTCCTTCAGTTGGACGCCGACGGCGACGGGCTCGTCTCCCGGGCGGAATACGCCGGGTTTCTTGCGGACGCATCGGTCCCAAGCGCTGTTCTGGAGGCTCGACCGCCTTTGCGGGCCGGGGGAGCGCCGCGCGTGTTGTGGAGGCACTCCCGCTACGCTCCCGATATCGCATCGCCGCTGGTATATCGGGATATTGTGTACTTGCTGCGAAAAGGAGGAATCCTGGCTGCGCTCGACGTGCGGAGCGGGGCCTTGCTGAAGGAGGGCCGGGTTTTAGAAGCGCCGGGCGAGTATTTCGCGTCCCCCGTGGCGGCGGACGGCAAACTCTATCTGGTGAACCACGGCGGAGATGTAGCCGTCCTTCGCGCCGGGCCAGACTGGGCGGTTGAAGCCGTCAACAAGCTGGGCGAAGACGTGTATGCCACCCCGGCCATCGCCGGCGGGCGTCTGTTTGTCCGCACCGTGCGCGCTCTCTACTGTTTTGGCGGCCCGCCGTTTCGGCGCAGTGACGCGTTTTCGGTTCCGGCTGCCGGTCCTCGGTCCTCGAGATTTCCACCGGCAAGTTCCCGGCGTCACTTCAGAGCACGTTGGTAATCTTGCCTTCTCGAAGCCTCGTACTGGCCAGATGCGCACGCCTGCGTGCTTCCCTTTACGAAGCTTGGCTGGTGAGCCCATGCCCGGCATCTTCGCAAGGCCGGTATACGTCTGTTCCACGGCTTGACGAAAGCGCTTCGCTGTGTCC
>JACOSH010000405.1 GCA_016178945.1 Acidobacteriota bacterium | reverse complement strand
CTTGCGGACCGACCTGGGTCAAGTTAGCTATTGCCAAAACAGCAGTCGCCGAGGTAAAACAAGTTCTTGTCCAGAGGGATGTCCGTTGGTCGGTTTTGAAGTGACCCTCTATGGTCGGTTTTGAGGTGACCCCCGAGGCCGTCAGGCGCGGGCTGGTTCCAGTCCACCGTGAAGACGCCGGTCAGTTCGGGGTTCCCTTTGGCGATGGCGAGGGTGGCGGCGGTGAGCACTTCACCGATGTTCTCTGAGACGGCCCGGACGTCACCCCAATGCGCCCCTTCAGGAATCCTGAAGCGGTGGACGTGCGCGGTCGCCCGGAGTGCTTGGTGTTGCTTCTCATTCAGCGTCCGGCCAAACTCAGCTTCCTTCTCCCGGATGACCTCGTCGGCTTCGTAGTCCCATTGGTCGGACAGCCGCTTGAAGAATAGGAGTGTGAGGATGTACGTTTTGTAGTCCTGCCCGGCGGTCTTCCCGCGAAGGATGTTGGCCGCACCCCAAAGGTACGTCTCCAGTTCTTGCTGGGTTAGTTTTGGCATGGTCGAACCTCTGATGATATCGAAGCTGTGGCTTACTCCACACCTTTCGAAAGCCCGTCAGAGGCCCGTGCTTCCCTTGTCGGAACCGGAGTCGCTGAACTTCACCCGGCGGTTCGGCTGGCGGTCGGCGCGTGGCCCGGTCAGAACCTGAATCTCATTGGCGACGATTTCGACGCCGAAACCTTGTGGCTTCCAGCCGTGATTGAAGAGTTCTTGACAAAGGCCTGTCGGCCGTTGGGACGGATGATCGTGATGGCGGCTGCGTGGTCTTCCCACGATGCAAGGAGCACGCCCATTTCCGGTGTCCTTTCGTTGCGGCGAGTGACCGTAGTTTCCGACGACGTGCGTTCGGACTCCTGGCAGCAGCTCGTTTCGCTGCCGCCCTATCCGCGGAGCGTGGGCGAGGAGCGTGAACCTGCCGGTGATCTCATCGATAAGCTGTGCCGCCACATCCTCGCTGTCGCGGGCAACATACAGCCAGATCTCGTCGAGATCGGCCTCGGCGTCCCGTGTAACGCGCACGGGTTTCACGGGGAACGGAGTTTGCGCTCTTGAGCAAGGCGCACTTTCCCTCTTACCTTCACCTGCCGGGCAAGGTCGCGAATGGTGTGTTCGTCGTACTCAACGTACTCGCCGTTCCTGAGCTGTGAATCCGCATGCTCGAGACGAGCGCGCAGAGCCTGGTCGCGCTCATCGAGCGCATTGAGCGCCTCTTCAATGACCTCGGCAGGGGTTTGATACTGGCCGCTTCGCAGCTTCTTGTTGATGAGCCGCTCCAGCCGGGGCGTCAAGAATGCGTTCATGGTTCCCTCGCAGGCAGCGTCAGCTTTGATTCTAGTCAACCGGGGAGAGCGGCGTCGAGCAAGAAACGACGCCGGGGCATAACCTGGCGGAAGGGCGGCGGTCGACGCCCTCCTCTGGCTGGTTTCCGACCGGCGAATCGAGCGCGCGTTGGAGAAGCGCGAGCCGTGAGCGGACGCGCTCGGCCGCGCCGCGTGGCAATCCGGCCATGCGGCGGTTAGGCAGGAGGCTCGTTTCATTGAGTCACCAAAGAAGATGGGGTTGGAGTAGTGCTATGGCCCTTTCCAACAGCCCATGTCCCGGACCCTACGAAATCGTGGAACCCCTCGATGCCTGGGGTACGGGCGAGGTCTACCGCGCCCGCGATGAGTGGCTCGCAACGTCGCGCGGAAGGTTGGTGAATCGCTTGTACGGCGAGGAGGCTGGTGAGATCGTCGCAAGTCTTTTGGTCGAGCTGGTCTGCGAATCGTCTGATTCGCGCCGAGAGTCTTTCACCGGTCGTTGCCTGCCAGGGGATGCCGAGGGCTTCGGTCATAAGCTGCGCAATTAGCCTCGCATTGCCCCAGTGCCGGCTGATGGCACAGAGGACGCCTGTTCGCGATGCCCACAATCGCGCTTCTCGCCGGAATAACTGGTGGTCCTCTCGCCGGCTGTCGTAGCGGTAGAGTTGTGCCGGGAATTCCCGGTAGACACTCACGCAGCGCCGGGCGTAAGGCACGGGGGCTTCGATGGTCGCCCTCGCAATGTCGTACACAAGCTTGCTTTCGATTCCCTCGGCCTTTATCGGCTCCGACCCCTCGGGATGACAGGGCGACTGCTTCGATTGGTGCTGGTTCCAGAGCTGACCGTACACCCGGAAGGGGGGACCAGTGGGCTGCTCGGCCCTCACGAGCAAGTACTCACCACGAATCGGACCGCCACCCAACAACTTGATCTCGTCTTTCGTTAACGGGGCCAAAGAAGAATAAACATCATTCGTCATAAGAAACTCCTTTCTAGAATTCGAACAGAGAGAATCAACCTCTCCATCAAAACGGCTCTTCTACTTTTACTTTCTATGGAAGAGTTATCGTTGTCTTAAAGTACTATTCTAGTAGTGGTATGGCGCGCTGTCAAGAGGCAAAATACGTCCCTGCCCACAAGCCATTGACAATATGGGAAATACAGTTCTTCCTCACCCGGCTCGCTTACCTCCGGGTTAGGTCTTATGACGGTTAGGAGCTGCTATCCCGACGCTGGCAAGTATGCCGCAGCATGGTCGGAAAGGAGTCGCGGCACCGACCCTAGAGAGTCGCTTGGAGAGGCAATCGCGGAGGGGACGGTCCACGTTGAGAAGCTCCCGGGGGGATGAGCAGGAGCGTCCAGCGAAGGTACAGCTTCACCTGTCGTCTCACTCCTCCCCGCACGGCCAAGCTCACCTGGAGGCGGGCTGCCTGCGCACCAGACTCAGCACGATACACATAGCCACGGGATGCAGGAAGCCCATCATCCCGAAGACCGCCGAGTAGCCGAACGGATCCACGATTCGGCCGACCACGGGCGTCGAGAGGGCTCCGGCCAGTCCCGATCCCAGGCCGCCTAGGCCCGCCGAGCCCACCATGCGGGCCGTGAAGAGATCGTTGGTCATGGTCATGAGGTTGGTGTTCCAGGCCATGTGCGCGAAGGTCAGCAGGCAGATCACCGCCAGCGCCGGGGCCGAGGGCAGGTACGCCACCAGAACGCCTACGGGCAGCGACAGAGCGAAGGGGACCATGGTCCGGCGCCGCGCGTTGAGGACGGGCTTGCCCGGGCTTGCCCCGCCCCACCAGCCGCCCGGAGAGCCACCCGCCGACGATCGAGCCCAGGCGGCGTGAGGGGCTGAGCTGACAAATTGGGGCCGGACACAAGATCACCTTGATAGCGGCTCCTTGCTTCATGGCGCATGAACAAGAACGACAACTTTTCGTGAGCCGAAAAGAGCCTTATCGGGCGAAAGCAGCGTACCGGACAAAAAGGTGATTGGTGGGTCCGAGGGGTTGTCGATAGATTACCCGCCGACGGTTCTCTCACAACCATCATGGTTCTGGAGTTGATGCTACCGCAGGGCCCCGATCTCCGAGCGCTGAAGTCACCAGGATGGGTTTCTCTACCCTGCCGACTTGTTGCCGGGCTTTCTTGAAGTGCCCGGCGGAATGTCATTCCCGCCTAAGCGCGGATGTTGGATTGAGCAAGCTGGCCCGGCGGCCCGGCAAGGCGGCGGCGAGGGCCGTGAATAGCAGGAGCAAGAACGCGGCGCTCGCGAACGCTATCGGATCAACCGGCTCTACGCCGTAGAGCGAGGCCTTCGTGATTTGCCCGAGCGCAAGCACGCCGGGAAGGGCGATGACAATGCCGGCTCCGGCCAGGGCAAACGCTTCCCGCAGGACCATCCAAACCACGCCGCTTTTGGTTGCGCCCAAGGCCATGCGGATCCCGATTTCGTTGGTTCGGCGCGTCACCGCGTACGCGAGGATGCCATAGAGCCCGATGCAGGCGAGCACCAGCGCAACGGTCCCGAACGTCGTGGATAGCGCCGCCACGAGCCGCTCCCGGAGGAGAGACTGCTCGATCTGTTTCTCCATTGTGGAAACGTTGGCGATCAAGAGCGTCGAGCGTACGCTTTGAATCTGCCGCCGTACGGGCGCGGCGAAGTGGATGGCGTCGCCGGAGCAGCGCGCGGCAAGCGCAAGGCGATTGATTCGATCCACAGATTGCGGGATGGGGAGATAGATGAAGCGCGGCGGCGGCTCGCGCAGGCTGTCGTGCCTGGCGTCCCCGACCACGCCGACAACCTCGTACAGCAGATCGCGGCCCGGATAGTTCGTGAATCGGACCTTCAGGCCGATGGGATTTGCGTTCCCGAAATAGAATCGGGCGGCGGTTACGTTGAGGATCGCGACCTTGGGGGCGCCGCCATGGTCACGGGCACTGAACCCGCGCCCCAACAGCATCGGCACGCCGAGTGTGTCGAAATACTCCGGCGAAACGGCGGCGAGATGGATGTCTTTGTCCGCTTCGGTTCGAGGCACGAATCCCGGGACCTCGAGGACTGCGCCACGGTCGCGGCCACTCAAGGGATTCATGGTCGCCCAACTGACCGAACGTACTCCCGGTATCCGCCGGACTCGATCGAGGATATCCGTTTGCATGGCGAGCCATTCGGAAGAGCCGAACAGACGCCGCTCCGGCGTGACTTCCATGGTGAGAATGCCCTCGCGAGCGAACCCGAGGCCGACGGATTCGAGCTCGCGCAAGCTGCGAATGAAGAGTCCGGCGCCGGCGAGCAACACCATGGAAAGCGTTACCTGCACGACAACCAGCGCCCGGCCGAGCCTCAGTGAGACGCGGTTTCCGGCAATGCCTCGCGAGCCGCCATGCAGGCCGGCGGCAGGATCCAGGCGCGCGGCGCGCATGGCCGGCACGATTCCGAGCGCCAGACCGCTCAGCACCGCGACTGTGAGCGTGAACAGCAGCATGCGCACATTCAGCGACAGGTCGAGAACAATCCTGTTGTTGCCCTCGGCGAAGAATGCCGCCAGCGCCGTTTGGCCCAGGCGAGCCAGCACGATCCCCAGCGCCGCGCCCGCTCCGACCAGCGCCAGGGACTCCGTCAAATGCTGGCGAATGAGGCGGCCGCGGCCCGCGCCAATTGCCAGACGCACCGCGAAGTCCCGTTGACGCGCCATCGCCCTGGCGAGCATCAGGTTGGTTATGTTGACGCACGCGGCAAGCAACACCAATCCGGCCAGAATCATGAGCGCGGAGAGCGGTTTCGAAAACTGCCGCCGCAGACCGCCCAAGCCCTTTGCCGCGGGCGCGAGATCCATATGGTCGAACAGCCGCGTGCGCGTCTCCTCTGAAATCCGCACGCCGGCTATGTAGGCTTTGAATAAGGCGCCGGACTCGGCGCGCGCCTGCTCCATGCGCACCGATGGCTTGAGGCGCGCAACGATGAGCAGCCATAACGCGGTCCGGTCGCGCAGCTTCACCGGATCGGAAAGCATCATGGGAACGGCGATGTCGATGGGTCGCCCCGGCTCCAACGAGATAGTTTCCGTTGGCATGACGCCCACGATGGTCACGGCGTGCTCGAACAGGTAAATGGTTCGGCCGACGACGGCGAGATCGCCGCCGAACCGGCGCTGCCAGTAGGCGCGGCTAATCACGGCGACCGCACCGTCAGGCCCGCCCTTGCCGGGCGTCTGGTCGTCGGAGGCAGTGAGCGTGCGGCCGATCAGCGGCCGGACGCCGAGCGTCTGGTAGAGATTCCCCGACACCCAAAGGCCCCGCGCCAGCTCGCGGCCACGATCCGCCGTCAGTTCCATGGCCGAGGGGCTGAATGCGGACACCCCTTCGAAGCTCGTGGCCCGATCGCGTATCAGCTCGAAGCACGGATATGGCGGGCCGTCGCGCCCCGCAGTGCCGGCCGACTGCACGAAAACAAGCCGGCCGGGGTCGCGCACCGGCAGCAGGCGGAGCATCACTGCATCGAACATGCCAAAGATCGCCGTGTTGGCGCCGATGCCGAGGGCCAGCGAAAGAATGGCGACGGCCGCAAAGCCGGGACTCCGGCGGATGGTCCGGAAGGTGAGCCGGAGGTCGGCGCGAAGCTCATCCAGGCGCTGAAGGCCCCAGGCCTGGCGGCATTGGTCCTTACTTGCTTCCAGGGAGCCGAACTCGATCCGCGCGCGACGCTTGGCTTCCTCAGGGGTGAGACCGGAGCGAACGAGGTCAGCCACGCAGGAGTCGATATGGAAACGCAACTCGGCGTCCATATCGTCTTCGAACTGCTGGCGGCGCCCGATCCTCATGATTCACCCGGAATCGCGCTGAGCACTCCGGCCACCACGGATGAGAAGTCGTTCCAAAGAGCCGTTTCCGCCTTGAGGTGCTTGCGGCCCGAGGCGGTCAGCGTGTAGAACCTGGCTTTGCGCTTGTTTTCGCTCTCGCCCCAGGTGGAGGCGATCAGCCCTTTGCGCTCGAGGCGGTACAAGGCCGGGTAGAGCGACCCTTGCTGGATCTGGAGGCGGCCGCCGGTGAGCTGCCCCAGGCGGAGCAGGACGCCGTAGCCATGCAGACCGCCGAGGGAGACGGCCTTCAAGATCAGCATGTCCAGGGTGCCCTGCAGGAGGTCGACTGGTTTGCCCATTCCTAGGATCTCCAGGAGAAGATTACACCGGCTTTCCTAGAGAGTCAAGGAGAGCCTGCCCGGAGGAATCTCCAGGCGGTTTGTGGAATCGCCAAACGAGTTCCGCCAAAGTGGACTGATTGCCGGCTCTTGCGCGTCCAAAACGGTTGACTTCACTCCGAGCCTGAGATACGATTCCAGCAACTGCCCACCAAAGGAGACGAGGATAGACGACTCCGATTACAGAGCAGATGTGGAAACCCCATCAAATCCCTGGGCATTCCATGGAGGACAATAATGGCTAATCTTCTTCCACCGCGCATCAAGGGGCCTGTCTCCGAGTGCAGCACTCATATCTGGGTACAGAGCCAGTTCCCCGGTTCAACCGTCGAAGTGGTAGACACCACCACGGGCTCAGTGGTCGCCACTGGGCCTCCCGCCACGTCGGCCGATGAACTGTTCCCAGTGACGGGGACGCTGGTTCCGGGCCGGAAGCTTGCCGCCCGCCAGACCCTGGGAGCCGACAATAGCGGACTCTCGGCAGACACAGTCGAAGTCCAGCGCCGGCCCAATCCCGTGGGACCGGTCTCGTTCCTCACTCCGCTCATGGAATGCGCCCGGTGCTTGTGGCTGGAAGGCCTGGTACCGGGGGCAACGGTCGAAGTTCGCGACGGCGGAGCGGTCATCGGCACGGGCCTATCCTACGACGGAGTCGCCAGAGTCCACCTCAGCCAGCCGATCGGGGCGGGCAGCGCCATCGAAGGCCAGCAGACTGCGTGCGGTGCGCCAGGCGCAGTCACTCACCCGCCCGGTCCGCTGCCGCCGGCTGTCAGCAAACAGCAGCGCACCCTGCCGCCCCCAGCGGTCGAAGATCCCCTGATTGAATGCAGCCAGCGAGTTACGGTTGGAAGCGTGTTCCCCGGAGCCACGGTCGAGCTCAGCCGCAGCGGTGGCCCGAGCCTGTCCGCCTGCTTCGACCTGCCCAGCCTGTTCTTTGGCGTCAGCCCGCACCTGGCGGTGAGCGAAACCGTCAGCGCCCGACAGCGCTATTTGGACTGCGAGCAAGTGAGCCCGTGGTCGAGCCCTCCGGTGGTCGTCGACCCGCTCTCGCCAGTGCCGATTCCCACGGTCAAAGGGCCCTTGTGCAAGGGCGGCACGAATGTGACGGTCTGCGGCCTGAGAGCCGGCGCACGAGTCCGCATCACCGTCGCCCCAGCGCCTCACCACGGTGGGTTCCCGGTCGGCGGGACGGTTTACGAGGCGTTCGCCCCGGAGGACGGCTGCTTTGACTTCGCGTTTGCGGCTCCCGGCCTGCCCGGGGACTCGGTCGTGTACGCGACCCAGGAACTGTGCGGCCGGCAGAGCGATCCCTCAAACGTCGTTTCAGTAGACCCGGCGCCGGACTCCCTGCCGAGACCCAAGATTCCTGAGCCTCTCTTCGAGTGCGCCACCGTGGTCCACGTGGAAAACCTTTATCCCGGCTCACGAGTCTATGTGGTCTCCGACTTTGTGGGCGAGATCGGACAGAAACAGGTCTTCCACACAGAAGAGGACGTGACGGTGGCTCCGCTCCTCACCGCAGGGCCGCCGCCCGATCAAATCCACGCCTATGCGATCGGCTGCGGCATGCCCTCCCCGGACAGCGCCAAGGTGACCGTGAGCCGTCTGGAGCGGCTGCGCCCGCCCAAGGTCGCAGAGCCACTCTATTCCTGCCAGTCGCACGTTAAGGTGACCGGCGTGGTTCCCGGCGCCTGGGTCGACATCTACGTCAATGGCCAGTGGCGCGGCCGCGCGAAAGCGGGCAAGACGGAAGTCGACGTCCCTGTCCAGGTGGGGAAACTGGACGTTGACGATCTGGTCACGGCACGCCAATCGCTGTGCAACCGGATGTCGGACCCCAGCGAGCCGCCCGTGCGCGTGCAGAAGTTCGAAGGACGGTGGTTCCGCGTCGGGCCAGACGACAAGTCCGAGATCCTGGCCGTTCATGCCGCGCTGCTGCCCAGCGGCCAAATCGTGATCTTCGCCGGTGACCAGTATGACGACGCTGCACGGCGCCCCAACCCGCCGGATGTGGACCACACGAGGCTGATGGACACGGAGGCACCGTACGCGGTTCGCCCGGTGACGGGCCTGCCGCCGAACGCGAACCTGTTTTGCTGCGGTCATGCCATGCTCGAAGACGGCACGGTGCTCACCGGCGGCGGAACGGACCGGGCGCCGATCGGTAATTACCACGGCAGGCACTGGTTTGGCCCTCGTGAATCGTGGCGCTTCATCGGCGAGCCCGAAGGCAGCGAGCAGTGGGAAGCACAGGGGCTGTTGAACACGGCGCGCTCCGGCGATGTGCGCCCGGGGTTCAACCAGAACGATTCCGGCGGGCGCTGGTATCCGACGCTGATTACGCTCCCCGATGGCCGGGTGCTCGCCCTCGGCGGCCACCCGCTGGAAGGCGACGCCCGGCACACAAATACGTCGATGGAGTTGTACGATCCCGGGGCCAAGACCTGGAGTTTCGTCGGCACCGTGGACTATACGAACATCCCGGGCGCCGGCGAAGTGCCCGAACGGACCAGCCACTCGGAATATCCACGGGCCCACATCCTGCCGGACGGAACGGTGTTCGTTGCCTCCAACATGGCGGATGGCGATGTCCACAAGTGGACTCCCTCTGCGGACCCGCTCAACTGGACCCGGGTGGCGGACGCTCCTCCCGAGGGCTCTTATCTTGGAAATCCTCAGCCCTATACGTCCGTGTTGCTGGCGCTTCGTCACCAGACCCAGTACACACCCGAGGTCATGGTCTGCGGCGGAGTGACCGCCTACAGGATCCAGCCGCTCGCCGTGGGCCCGTCCTGGGCGGCGACCGCGGGCCGGACGTTGGCTGGAACGCCCCGCAGAATCTACCCGATGGCCACGCTGCTGCCGACGGGCGAGGTATTTGTTTCCGGCGGCACGACGACGACCAGAGACACCGACGCGCTGATGCAGGCCGAAATGTATGACCCGCGCATCAACCAATGGCGCGTGCTGCCCGCGATGACACGGGTCCGCAACTACCACTCGACGGCTCTCTTGATGCCGAATGGCGCCGTGTGGCACTCGGGCTCGAACCGGAACTGCGATCCCGGGCCGGCTGGGCGGGATCGCACGGTCGAGATATTCGAGCCGTGGTATTTCTGCGGGCCGCGGCCTGTCATTTCCGGCGCGACTTCCCGGGCGTGCGCCGGAGAGACGATCAACATCGAGACGCCGAATGCGGGAAAGATCGACGAGGTGGTGCTGGTCCGCTGCGGCTCCTTTACGCACGCGTTCAACCCGGACCAGCGCTTGGTCAGCGTGCCGTTCGCGCGGTCGAGGAAGAATGGCAACCTGCTGGCCGCCACGCTGCCTGATAACTCGGCCGTGCTTGTCCCCGGTTGCTACCTGTTGTTCATCCTGACCAAGGAGCACGTGCCCTCGGAGGGCCGCTTCGTACAGATCTGCCGGAGCAGAGGCAGACGTAGACCGCCGATCGATCCAGACTGGTGGAAACGAATCTTCCGTCTATTCGAACATCTGCGCTGGGACCCAGCAATCCTCGATCGGCTCGAACGCGCGGTCGAAGAGGGCACTGAAGATCCGTCCGATGCAAGGGCCGCCCGGAAGTTTGTCGAGTTGGAACTGGCCGTGCGCCGGATCGAAGCCATGCTCACCTACGGATCTCAAGGCGGCGAAAAGCCGCCGGAGAGCCCCCTGGGGAATGAGCACGGAGGCCCTGGCCAAGGTCACAAACACTGAACCAGAATTGGGGCTAGCGAGCGCCTGCGGCGCAGATGACGGCACTCGCCCTCCCTCGGCCACCTTCGGCCAGAGTCCAGAACAAACACGGGTTCAGATGATCGATAACATCTCCCAAGCCCGCCGGGGCCGCTCGGAATGCAAGGAAAAAAGATGGCTCCAACGGGGGCGGTTGGATGTACAATACACGCTGTCCAGGAATCCAAACGGAAATCCCGGACAAAAGCCCAATCAAAGGAGAGCCTACAACATGGAGCCGAAAAAGAGTCTCACCCCCCGCATCCCCCGGAGTGAAGTTTCGCGCCGCAGTCTGCTCGGCGGCGTTGTCAAAGGCGCCGCGGCCATGGCGGCGGCAGCTTCAGTCCCGGCCCGCGCCGCAGCCGGGCCGGTGATTGCCTATGTGGGCGCCTACACCGACAGGGGTAAAGGCATTCACATGTACTATGTCCAGCCGGATGGATTCCTGTTGCCCTGGAAGATTCTGACAGGTCTCCCTAACCCTTCCTCTCTGGCGTTCTCGCCAAACAAGAAGTTCCTGTACGCCGTGAACGAGGTTTCGAATTTCGATACAAACAGTGGCTCGGTCACCGCGATCTCAGTGGCCGCCGATGGCGACCTCAGGATCATGAACGTGGTCAACTCCGGGGGCCGTGGCCCGGCGCACCTGAGCGTTGATCCCTCCGGTAAGTGGGTCTTCGCCGCCAACTATGGCGCCGGAAGCGTCGGGGTACTGCCCATCCGGGCGGACGGATCCCTTGGCGATGTCACCGATGTCCAGAAGATCCCGGATGCACCCCTGGGCGTACAACCGGCGGTGGACGCGCCTCCTGGGAGCTTCGCGAACAGCGGCCATGATGCGGCCCATGCTCACCAGGCGCAGACCGATCCCGCCGGCAACTTCCTTTACGTGGCCGACCTGGGAACCGACCGTATCTACGTTTTCAGGCTCGACAAGACCGCGGGCAAACTGACTCCGGCCCCCGAGCCTTTCATGCAGGCCACTGCCGGCGCCGGTCCGCGTCACTTCGACTTCCATCCCAACGGACAGTGGGTCTATGCCATTACCGAAGAGGCTTCCACGCTGCTGTTCATGACCTACAATTCCGCTACCGGGGCGCTCACGCTTCAGGCTTCGGTATCGAGCTTGCCCATCGGGTACGAGGGCACCAACTACCCGTCGGAAATCCACGTCTCGGACGATGGACGGTTCGTGTATGCGGCTAATCGCCTTCACGACACCATCACGCAGTTCTACCTCGACGCCTCCGGCGTGCCTTACAACATCAATCAGTTCTGGACGCGGGGCAGCTATCCGCGTCACTTCGCGATCGAGCCGTACGGGCGGTTCCTGTACGTTTGCCACTCGCGGAGCGACAATATCACTGCCTTCGGAGTGGACGCCGGAACGGGCGACCTTAACTTCACCGGAAGATTTACCGGCGTGGGGAACCCGTCAAAGATCGTTTTCCTGGCGCCGTAGACCTGGCGATTCATTGCTTCAGTGTGTAGAAGTTGTACGCGATCCGCCACTTCGACTCTTCGCCCGGCGGAATACGCATCTGAATGAAGGGCTCCGGTGAGAGCACCGTCCGTATGGACCAGAACATCAGTCTGGAAAGCGGGTGGTCGCCGGCGATCCGCACACCGGCGCCGGTTTTGCGGTTCTCCACTGTGAAGTCGTAGTCTCGCGGGCTCGCGCCGAAGCCTTCGATGCCCGTAAAGGCGACATCGCCATCGCGCAGTACGCGAAGGTACCGGAGCTGCCTGCCGCCGACTTCGGCCAGATCCTTCAACGGGCGGGTTGCCCGCGCTTCGAAGGGAAAAGTCAGGAGCAGATCGGGGCCGGTAGGCCGATCGTCGATGACCAGGAAATTGTGGTCGTACACGCTGGTTTCGATCTCCCTGGCGCCGGTGTTGCTCAGGCTGTGATCGAGCACCATTTCCGGCTTGTCTTTCGAGAGCCGCACGGTCTTTGTTTAGACGTATCCGTACCCGGACGCGCCTCTCAGACGATGAATGAAGCGGACAAAATCGGGGCCCTTATCGATGGTCCATTCTCCCGGGTCCACGATGGCGTAGCGGTTGAACGCGTCGTAGTTCGCCTCTTCCGGTTTTCTCAGCACTCCCACGCCGATCTTGATAAACGTCCCGCCGGTCTTGGCCTGGTCATACCCCAGGGCCTTGCCGTCAGTTGAAAACTCCTCGGCGGGACCGGTCATGGCGCTGCTGGTTCCGGCGAGAACGCCGCGCGTCAAGTCGACGTCATGCACGGCGGCGTCGTACTTGAACCATTCGCCGAAGTAGTTGTGGCCCTTATATTCGAGCCGGAAGATCACGCCCGACCAGTCGAATCGAGTCCCACGGTAATAACCGTTTTGCGGATCCGGAAGGTAGAGCTTGGCCCGGATCAAGCCATTGGAGATTTCGGCTTGTGGAAACCGGGCCGGGGGCTGCGGGCCGGCAATCAGCCCACAGGACAGGAGCACGCAGGCGCAGACTCTGTTCACCCTTGAAATTCTACGACACCTCCACGTCCGTGGGTCAAAGCAGAATCGTCCAATGCGAGATGAGCCTCAAAGCGAAGGTCGTTCCCAGTTTAGCTCACCCCTGAGAGAACAATTGAATCAAATGACTGATCGTGCCTGAAGCGTCGCGACATTTTTGTCGCAGGAAGGCCAAATCGGACGCAGTTAGGGGTTCGCGACTCCTGGCACGAAATGTTTTGGCGACTAAGGACAAGAGTCTTATTGGGAATGCCAACATCGCGTGATCCTCGTCGAACGTGTAGACACTTGTCGCGTCTCGAGCATAAGCGTTAAGCAGCTTCCGCAAGCCTTCCCGCTCAACACTAAGGAAATGGCTTGGTGGGTCAGGCTCTGTGAATCGCGGCTGAATGTAGTTTGCTTCTTCGCGCCGTTGGAGTAGCCAGTCCAACGGTGGATCGGTCCCAATATGCTGGGACAGCAGCACGTCCGCCGGCCGACGTTTGGCAAAGATACGGAGCACACTTCCGTGTGTGGAGCGTTCACCAATTGCCGACGCAACTTCCCCGACGCCCGCGTGGATGTGGAAGGAAGACCTCTTAATGTAGAATAGGCAGTCTCCGTCGAGTGCGAGTGCGCCTCTGAGTCCGTAAAACACTCCATAGTACAACTTCACCGTCGCCCAGGAATACAGCCCCGCTGAGAGCCCGCGAACAGCATCGGCAACCGTTACGCATGCGGAAAAGTAGTAGTCATGCGCATCCTGGACGAGCGCTGAGCTCAACGTCCGTGCTTCAGCAACGACCAGAGACCGTGAAACCGCGGCAGCCTTAGATGCGCTGGTTCCACCCAGTAGCCTAAGAACAAAGTCCCCGCCCCTATGCATCGATTCGTAGCCCCTTAGATTTCGATGGCCTCGTCGATATCAGCGACAGGCAAGAAGCGGTATGTCAACCCATCAGAAACCGTACGGATAGCAGCCCGGCCCTGCAAGCCCTTCAACTCTCCGCGCGTGATTAAGCTGTGTTGGTCCAAGCTCATGGCTTGACGGATGATGTCGGCTTTGTACGAACGCTTAGTATTGCAGTATGGAATCAACTTGTTCTTCAAGAAATCGATCGCGCCTGAGAATCCCGCGGCGGACAAGAACGCATTGTCTTTCTCATTCCAGTTTGGCCCGTACCAGTCACGTAGCACACCAAGGTAGTTAAAGAGAACGCGCGTCTGCATTTCAAGTTCCGGGATACCGACGCCGTCGAAGACGCCCTTGTCCTCAACCAGTGGCTTGACGGCAGATACTACTGTGGATAGGTCGACGCCGAACTTGGATTTTGCGGCCCCAGGGAATCGGATCAAGTCATGGTATGGCGAATCGGCAGTCTCGTTCAATGACATCGCAATGTCTCTGGCACGAACTGCGGGCACGTCAACGACGGCTACACTAGCCTCGCCGTACAAGTCGTATACCAGACTGCGGGGAGCTGGCTTCTGCTCGGTGTTGATTGAGAGAAAAAGGTCAGCACAGGCGCGCGTATCTAGATACTTATAGATCGCAACGGGGATTTCGATGGTGCGCACCCATGATTCTGCCTTGATGGCCTCCTTCAGTCCCTCGATGCGATGCTGGCCGTCAATTATCTGAGCTGCACGGGACACGATTGGAATGTTGAGTCCGCCAGGCGCCTCCGTCAGGGTCTTCTCGTGGTTCACCCAGTTTAGGACGACGCAGGCGGCATAGTCGCCTCCCGACAACGTGAAGTCACGCAGGCTGGCGATACGTCTGGGGTTGAGTATCCGCTGCACTGCGCCCTCTTCTTCATCCTGACCTCGAACAGAGGCATAGCTAATGGTGACAAGTGCTCCTGCTTTCAGTTTCGTGACGATGAACTCTCGGTTCCTCTGCTTTACCTTGACAAATGAGCATCTGGCTACTTCGTTCTTGGTTTTAGGCATTTTCTCCGTCACACAGTCTGGGCTGCCTCAGAAGATCATTATACGTCCTGACGTCGCGGCACGTTGCTGGTTTGGTGTGCCAGTCACTAACGTGGCGACAACTTCGCCCGAGATTGCGGCACAGAGGGGAGGCTCGCGGAGGCTCAGAGAATTGTTTCCCGAAGCATTCACCGCAGGGAACCTGGACGTTGAGAAGCTGTCATTCGGCGCGGGCTGCTTGCTCGTCGAGCCGGTCGAGTGCGCGGTGGGAGTCCTCGACTTGCCGATGCAGTCTCTATCCCTAACGGGCGGCGGTCTACCGGGTCACAGGACATCGCGTGGCCTTACATTACGCTGACGCGGTAGCACCAGGGCGCGCCGGCGGACCATGGCCAGCACGATCCACATGGCCACGGGATGCAGGAAGCCCATCACCCAGAAAACCCCTGAGTAGCCGAAGGCCTCGACGATTCGGCCGACCAGCGGCATCGAGAGCACGCCGGCCAAGCCCGATCCCAGGCCCACCAGGCCGGCCGCCGATCCCACTATTCGGGCCGGGAAGAGATCGTTGGTCATCGTCATGAGGTTGGTCTTCCAGGCCATGTGGGCGAAGGTCACCAGGCAGATCACGGCCAGCGCCGGCGCGGAGGGCAGATAGGCCACCAGAACGCCCATGGGCATCAACAGAGCGAAGGGGATCATGGTCCAGCGGCGCGCGTCGAGGACGGGCATGCCGCGCGCCACCAGCTTGCCGGAGAGCCAGCCGCCGCCGATTGAGCCCAGGTCCGCCGTCAGGTAGGGGAGCCAGGCGGTCAGGCCGATTTCGGCCAGCGTGAACCCGCGCACATCCTGCAAGTATTTCGGCAGCCAGAACAGGTAGAACCACCATACCGGGTCGGCGAAGATGCGCGACACCAGCAGGCCCCAGACCTCGGGCAATCGCAGGAGATCAAGATACGCGATCCGCTCGCGCGGCTCACCGGCCGGACCCTCGAGAATCAGGGCGCGTTCTTCCGCGGTGATCCAGCGGTGGCGCTGGGGAAGCTGGTAGAAGGCGAGCCAGGCCGCCAGCCACAGGTAGCCGGTCAATCCGGTGAGCACGAACGCGGCGCGCCATCCGAAACGCACGGTCACCCAGGCGATCAGCGGCGCGGAGATGACGGCGCCAGTCGCCGCGGCCGCGTTCACCAGGCCGTTGGCGACGGCCCGCTCGCGGGCGGGAAACCACTCCGAGATGGCCTTGCCGGCCGCCATGAAGCTGCCCGACTCGCCGGCGCCCAGCAGGAACCGGAACACGCCCAGCCCAAGCGCCCCGCGCGCCAGGGCGTGCAGCGCGTTGGCCGCCGACCACCACGCCATGAACACCGCCAGCGACTTTCGCGTGCCCCAGCGGTCGACCAGCAATCCCGCGAAGATGTACATCACGGTGTAGGGGACCAGAAACGCGGTGAGGATATCGGCGTACTCCACGCTGGATATTCCCAGCTCGCGCGTCAAAACCGGCGCCACGACGGAGAGCGTCTGGCGGTCGATGTAGTTGATGACGGTCGCCAGGAAGAGCAGGCCGGCGATCCACCATCGCAGATTCTTCACGGCTGCCTCGGCTCGATCCCGAGACCCGGACCCCGCGGCGGCAGCCAGTGAGCGTCCTCGACGCGAACCGGCTCGGCCAGGAACCGGTTGGCCATTTCGAGCACCTGGGCATTGTACTCGGCCAGCTCGCAGCCCGGCGCAGCGGCGGCGAAATGCAGGGCCGCGGCGATCTGCGGCCCAAACGCGATGCTCAGGTGCGGGACCACGGGGATCGACCGCGCGGCGGCCTCGCGCGCCAGGCGCATGGCTTCGGTGATCCCGCAGCGGCCGAGGTCGGGCTGCAAAACTCCGACGCCTCCCTCGCGGAAAAAGGGCGCCAGCTCGAACCGCGTGCGGTAGCTCTCTCCGATGGCGACCGGCGTCGCGAGAGCGCGCGCCAGCTCGCCGTGCGCCACGGGGTCCTCGGGCGGGAGCGGCGCCTCAAACCAGAGCGCGCCGCGCCGGTCGAGCTCGCGGCCGAAGACGAGGGCCTCCGGCGGCGAGTGACGCCAGAGCGCATCGACGGCGTAGCGGGCTGGCGGCAGCGTGTCCATGGCGCGGAAGAACTCGCCCGGCTCGGACGTGTCGTAGAACAGCTTGAAGGCGGTGAAGCCCTGCTCCAGCGCGCGGCGCGCGGCTTCCGGCCGGTTGGCGGCAGGCAGCCCGCTGAAATAGGCCGGCACGCGCGGCTTGGGCGACTCCGAGAGCAGGCGGCAGACCGGCAGGCCGGCCTGTTTACCGGCCAGATCCCAGAGCGCGATGTCGAGGGCGGCGATCGCGTCCAGCATAAAGCCGCCGGTCTGGCCGCGCACCCGCATGGTCGAGTACATGCGATCCCAGAGACGCTCGATTGACGCGGGGTCGCCGTCGAATTCTTCACCTTCGAGCACCGGGGCGAGCAGCCGGTCGATGATGGCGCAGGCGACCTCGGGCGCGAGCGGCGCTTGCGCCTCGCCCCAGCCGGTCAGGCCGCCGCTGGTTTCCACGCGCACCACCGCGGTCTCGAACTCCGTGGAATAGAGACAGGGATAGAGGGCCGACCAGCGGTAGCGCGAGACGCCCGGGGCGAGCGCGCCCGGCGAGCCGGCGGTTCCGGTGGCCGCCTGAAGGTCGCGCGGCAGCTTGATGGCGCGCGCCTCAATGCGGCGAATTCTCATGCATCTCTCGCAGCTTGGCCAGCTCCCGGAGCCCCCCGGCGTCGAGCGATTGGGTGGGATGCCGCACGCGCGCGCAGCGGATCACCCCGCGCGCCAGCAGGTTGTGCTTGGCCGCCGACACGCCCAGCCCGGGTTGCAACTCGAACCGGATCAGAGGGAGCGCGGCGGTGAACTTGCGCCAGGCCTCGGCGGTCTCGCACCGGCTGAGGTGGCTCCATATGGCCACGTAGGTCGCGGTGATGTCGGAGGACGGCATGGCGCCGGCAGCGCCGCGCTCGAACTCTTCGATCAGGAACTGCCCGTTGAGTCCGCCGAAGATGGCGAAGTCCGCCGCACCGTCGAGCGCAGCTTTCAGCGCGCCGATCTTGGTTCCAGTGGGCGGGGCTTCCACTTTGGCGGATTTGACCTGCGCGATCTCGCGCGCCATCCGCGCCAGCAGCGCGACCGGCATCGCCACCTGCGTCATCAAGGGCGCGTCCTGCACCATGATGGGGATGCTCACGGCGCTGGAGATCGTACTAAAGTAAAACAGCAGACCATCGCCGTCAGGCCGAAGAAAATAGGGCGGTAACACCATCAGGGCGGACGCTCCTAGCGCCTCCGCCTCGCGGCTCAGAGCGACGGCGGCGTCGGTGCCGGTATGCCCGGAGCCGACCACCAGGGGTACCCGACCGCCCACACGGCGCGCGATGCGTTTCAGCATTTCGACCCGCTCGCCGGGGAGCAGCGTGTAGCCCTCGCTGGCGTTGCCGAACAGGCCCAGGCCGTGGGCGCCCTGCTCGAGCAGGTGCTCGATCAGGCAGTCGAGCGAATCGTAGTCGATCGAGCCATCTTCCTGAAACGGGGTGACGACGATAGGGAACACGCCCCTAAGCATGGGCAGATCCCCGCAGAGTGGCTACCAGAGACTGCCTGGCCCTGAGGATATGCCGCCGAAGCGCGTCCTGGAGCGCCCGGGTGTTTCGGGCGGCGGCGGCCGCGTAGATCTCCTCGTGCTCGGCCTGTTCCTGCTGCCATCGCGCGCCACGGTATCCTTCAGCCACGTGGACGCGTGCTATCTGGATGTTAGCCTTCAAACTTTCATGTATTTCCTGAAGACGCCGGTTGCCGGAGGCCCGGAGCAGCACGGCGTGGAACTCGGAGTTGGCCTGCTCGTGACGGCGCAGAGAGGCCTCATCGGCGATCGGTTCTCGCAACACGTCCAGCAGCTCCCGGAGCCTGGCCAAGTCGGTATCAACCAGCCGCAGGACCGCCGTCTCCGCAGCCAGGCACTCCAGGGCGCAGCGTATCTCGAAGGTTTCCTCGATGTCGGGCACGGTGAGGCTGGCGACGAAGGTCCCGCTACGGGGCCGGATCTCGATGAGCCCCTCGGAGGCCAGCCTCTGGATCGCGTGGCGCACCGGCGTGGGGCTAACTCCAAGCTTAGCCGAGATTTCGCCCACCTGTAGGCGTTCGCCGGGCTGGAACAGGTGGGACAGCACCGCCTGCCGGAGGGCATCATAGACTTCGTCGGTTGCGCGGGCGCGGTTGAGGCGAGCCAGTTCCATCCTATTCTTCTGTCAGGATACACGAGCGGTGGAAGAATGCAAGATCTGAAATCTGAAATTTTTTACTTGAACCGGGAGCGTTTCTGTGGCAAGATGGCTGAAACCAACTTTCACCGAAGGGGCTTGTCATGACTTCTGTCCGCATCCGCCTTCTCCTCTTGGCTTCCGGGAGCGCCCTGGTGGCGTTCGCCCAGCAGGGT
>JACOSH010000364.1 GCA_016178945.1 Acidobacteriota bacterium | reverse complement strand
GGCCAGGTCGAGCTGGTGATCCTCAACCTGGTGGTGAATGCGCGGGACGCCATGCCCAACGGCGGCAGGATCGCGATTGAAACGGCCAATGCCAATCTGGACGCCGAGTATGCGCGCACGCACCTGGGCGCTCACCCGGGTTCCTACGTCATGCTGTCCGTCAGCGACAGCGGAACCGGCATGGACCCGGAGACACGGGCGCGGATCTTCGAGCCGTTCTTCACCACCAAAGAGGCGGGCAAGGGCACAGGGCTGGGACTGTCGATCGTTTACGGCATCGTCAAGCAGAGCGGCGGCTTCATCTGGTGCGACAGCGAGGCCGGAGTAGGAACGGTTTTCAAGATCTACTTTCCGCGCGCCGCGGGCGAGAGCGCCGGGCGGCCGGCTCCGGAACAGCTTCGGATTCGTGGCGGCGACGAGACCGTCCTGCTGGTGGAGGACGAAGGCGGCGTGCGCCGCATGGTGCGCGACATGCTCAGCCGGCACGGCTACACGGTCCTGGAGGCCGCCGACGGCGCCGCGGCCCACAGCCTTCTTCGCGAGTCCAGCCAGGCGGTTCACCTGCTGCTGACCGACGTCGTGATGCCGGACCTCAGCGGGCGCGCGCTGGCCGAAAGCTTGCAGGCGCTCCGGCCGGGGCTCAAGGTGCTGTTCATGTCCGGCTACACCGACGAATCCATCCTGCGCCGTCATTTGATCGAGCCCGAGTATTTCTTGCAGAAACCCTTCAGCCCGGACATCCTGGCGGTCAAGGTGCGAGAGGTTCTGGAGCGGGCCTGAGGTCCCGGCGCGCCCGGCGCCCTTTGCTAGCGCGGCCCAACTTGCGAGAAAATCGTCTCTGATGAGTGCTCGGACCGGCGACCAGATATTCGTCCCCCAGGAAGAACAGGAACGGGAGCGATTGAGAGAGGAGCACGGCGTGCGGCTGGTGTCCGATTCGGAGGATGGCAGGGGGCTCCACCGCCTGCCCGGCGGCGTGTACGGATTTACGTACTCGCCCGGTCTGCCGGACACGCCGTTGTTCAGAAAGCGAGGTCCGCTGAGCTTCGAAGTGCACAAGCACTCCGGGGGCGAGGTGTTTCTCATCGGCTACCTTCCGCCGGAGGCCGAGCCGGCCACCGAGATCCACTTGGCCCCCTCGTCGCGCGAAGACGCCACCCGGATCGTGGCCATTCCCATGTCGCGGGTGGCGCGGATCCGTCAGCATTCCACGCGCGAAAGCGGCACGCTGGAAGCGTGGCTGGAGCCGTCCCATTGAAGATCCTGATGGTCTCCTCCGAAGCGGCGCCCTTTGCCAAGAGCGGAGGATTGGCCGACGTGGTAGGATCGCTGCCCGCGGCGCTGGCTGAGCTTGGGGTTGAAGCGGCGGTTCTGCTGCCGCGCTACGGGTCAGTGCCGCTCGATGGGGCCGTCCGGGTTTTTGACCCGCTGCCCATCTGGCTGGGCGGTACGCGCTACGACACGGCCCTCTATCGCCGGGACCGCGGCGTTCCCTTCTACTTGCTCGATTATCCGCCTTTGTATCAGCGCGACGGATTGTACGGCAACTCCGACGGCGACTTTCCGGACAACCATCTCCGTTTCGCGCTGCTCGCGCGGTCCGCGCTGGAGGTGGCCCGCCGTGTCTTTCGCCCGCGGGTGATTCACTGCCACGACTGGCAGGCCGGCCTGGTTCCGGCCTACCTGCGCGGGCCCCTGGCCAACGACCCCACCTTCCTGGGCGTGCGAACGCTCTTCACCATCCACAACCTGGGCTACCCCGGACGATGCCCCGGCGCCGTGCTGCCGCAGTTGGGCCTGGACCCGGCGCAGTTTCACGTCGATGGCCTGGAATTCCTGGGCGATGTCAGCTTCCTCAAAGCCGGATTGGTTTACGCCGACGCCCTGTCCACGGTCAGCCGTACCTACGCGCGCGAGATTCAAACCTCCGAGCAGGGCTTCGGGTTGGACGACGTGCTGCGGTCGCGCAGCCGCGTACTGCACGGCATCGTCAACGGCGTGGACTACAGCCTGTGGAATCCGGAAAGCGACCCTTATATCGCGGCGCACTACTCGGTCTCGGATCTGGCCGGCAAGCGCCGCTGCAAACAGGATCTGGTGCGCCGGATGGGGTTGCCCGGCGAGGCGCTGGAGAAACCGCTGGTGGGCATCGTTTCGCGCTTCGCCGCGCAGAAAGGGCTGGACCTGATCGCCGACATCGCCGAGCCGCTGGCGGCGGGAGACCTGAGCCTGGTGGCGCTGGGCAGCGGCGAAGCCGTCTACGAGGAGTTGTTCCGCGATCTGGCCGCCGCGCACCCGTCCTCGGTAGCGGTGCGCATCGGTTACGACGACCGGCTGGCGCACCAGATCGAGGCCGGCTCGGACATCTTCCTCATGCCCAGCCATTATGAGCCCTGCGGTCTGAACCAGATCTACAGCCTTCGCTACGGCACGATTCCGGTGGTCCGCGCCACCGGCGGTCTTGATGATACGATTGAAGAAGGGACGGGGTTCAAGTTCCAGGAGTATTCGGGGATCGCGCTTTGGGAAGCGCTGAGCGCCGCTTTGGCCGCCTGGCGGGACCAGGACGAATGGACGGCCCGGATGAAACGCGGCATGCGGAAGGATTTCTCCTGGAGAGTTTCGGCCCGGGAATATTCCCAGCTCTACCGGCAACTTTGAATCCTGGACACCCGCTGACTCATCTTAAAGGAAGTGGAGAACACAATGGCAGGTCATAACACGCTGGAGTTCACGGACTCCTCCTTCGATCAGGATGTTCTGAAATCGCCGGAACCGGTGCTGGTGGACTTCTGGGCGGAATGGTGCGGTCCGTGCCGCCAGATGGCTCCGACCCTGGAGGCGATCGCCGCCGACTACGCCGGGAAGGCCAAAGTCGGCAAATTGAACGTGGACTTCAACGGCGACACGGCGATGCGCTACAACATCCGGGGCATCCCCACGCTGTTGCTGTTCAAGGACGGCCATGTGGTGGAGCAGCGCGTGGGCGCGGTGGGCAAGAGCGAAGTCCAGAAGATGCTCGACGCGCATCTATAGACTGACCTGCGCGCGCCGCCGGCTAAGGTGAACAGCCGATTCCGGCCCTCAGCGGGCTGCGCTATGGTAAGAGCATGGCCCCCCGGATCGCCATTGTTCCGTTTGCCCTGGCGGCTTCCCTGCTATCCCAGGAAAGCTCGCGCCAAACCACGGTTTCTTCCGTCGATCTCAACGGCCGGCGCGTCGAGGCGGCCTCCTTTTCCAGCTTAAGCAACGGGGCCGGCAGCCGGCGCGTGGAGACCACCCGGTCCATCAACGGGCGGGTGGCGCCGCTCGAAACCACCGAAGACAAGCTCATCCGCCAGGACTCGAATGGCCGCGTCATCGAGCGAACGGTGCGCCGTTACGATCCGGGCGGCGGCGACGGCCGGCCGGATATCGTGCGCATCGAGGAGCGCCGGAATTCCGACGGCAGCCTCACCGTGCAGGCGGTCACCTACCGTTCCGACCTCAATGGCAACAAGCAGGTGGTGGAACGCGTCACCACGGATACGCGCAAGGGCGCGGCTGTCGAGACCACTACGGTGGTCGAGCGCCCCAGCATCAACGGCGGGCTGCAAACCTCCGAACGCACGCAATCGGTCGAGCGCATCTCGGGGAACAGCACCCAGACCGAAGCCACCACTTACCGCGCCGACGCCAGCGGGAATCTCTATCCGGCGGCGCGCGAGGTGAAGGTGGTGGAGAAGAGCGGCAACCTGGAAAAGACCGACTCCGCGCGCTACGAGCCCGGGTCCTCGGGGCGGATGGAGCTGTCGGCCCGTACGGTGGGAAAGGTGAAGACCAACCCGGACGGCTCGCAGGTGGAGGAGAT
>JACOSH010000363.1 GCA_016178945.1 Acidobacteriota bacterium | reverse complement strand
TGGGAATTGCCGGAATGCGGGAACGGGCGCGGCAACTCGGGGGACGGCTGGAAATTCACTCCAACGGCCAGGGAACAACCATTACAGCGATCCTGCCGTGTTAAGGGGTGTGTGAGGTGTTAGTGTCAGGTGTGAGGTGTCAGGTGTTAGGTGTCAGGTCCTACCCCTCTCCCGCACCTCACACCTGACACCTCACACCTGACACCTCACACCTAACACCTGACACCTATGCTATAACTAACCAGGAGCCCTACATGCGATCCTGCGCGTGGGCGCTGCTCTTCATACTGAGCGGCGATGCACTCCCGCCTCTGCTCCTGGCGGGTGACCCTGGCGGCCGGGCCCACTATGTGGGCGGAACGGTCGCCGCCCTTCCCAGTCAATCGGAAGGTCGCATCAACACCACGGACGAAGAGGTCCTCTTCTTCCGCTCCAACAAAGCCTCGGTTCGCGTTCCGTACCGGCAGGTGAACACGCTCGAGTACGGGCAAAAGGTGAACCGGCGCTACATCTCGGCCATCCTGATCTCGCCGGTCCTGCTGCTGGCCAAGGCGCGCAAGCACTACCTGACGCTGGGCTACACGGACGAGCAAGGCCGGCAGCAGGCCATGGTCTTCCAGGTGGACAAGCGCCACGTGCGCGCCGTGCTGGCCAGCCTGGAGGCCCGCACGGGCCGCCGCATCGAGTACCAGGATGAGGAGGCGCGCAAGGCGGGGAAAGGATGATCCTGCTCTGGATGCTGCTGGCCGCCGCCGAGGAGCGCCCCTCGCCGCTGCTGGCGGTCGAGCGCGTGTTCGTCGACCGCCTGACCGGAGGAGACACCGCCGCGCAGATGCGCGACCTGCTCATCGCCAGCCTGGAAGCCACCAAGCTGTTCGTGATCACCGAGAACCAGGAGCGCGCCGACGCCATCCTGCGCGGTGCGGCCGAGGACCTGGTCTACACGGAGGTGCACGCCACCTCCGACAACGTGAGCGCGCGCGTGCAGGTCGGCAAGGGCCGCGGCACGCGCGGCGACAGCCGTTCCTATTCCGGGGCCGCGGTGGGCGAGGGCGAGTCCAGCCGCATCGAGGACCGGCGTCATGAAGCGCTGGCCACGGTGCGGCTGGTCAACAAGGACGGGGACGTCATCTGGTCCACCATCCAGGAGAGCCGCGGCGGCAAGTTCCGCGGCTCCAGCGCCGACGTGGCCGATAAGATCGCCGCCAGGCTCCGCGAGGATGTGGAGAGCGCCAGGAAGGCGCGCCCGGTCAAGGACCCGCCCCGCCCTCGACCACCCGCACGACCTGGTTCGCCTTGACCTCCCTCAGCCGGTCGATCTGGCCGCTGGTCCAGTGGATCTCCAGATCGGCGGCCGGGGCCGCGCCCAGACCGAAGTGCACCCGGAGATCGTTCTGCGATAAATAGCTGCCGCCGCTGCGGACTTCCTCCACCAGGCGCCGCCCGCGCGCCGGCGTACAGTAGACCCGCGTCCCGATCCCGGAGCGGTTCGACTTGACCCCCACGCACTTCACTTTCAGCCAGTTGTTCTTCACCGCCGCGTCGCAGCGCAGCAGTTGCGGCAGGTCGTTGATCGTGCTCACCACCACGTCTATGTCGCCGTCGTTGTCGAAGTCGCCGAACGCGCAGCCCCGCGCCGGAACGGTCTCCAGGATCCCCGGCCCCCCTTCCAGCGACACATCCGCGAACTTGCCGTTGCCCAGATTGCGGTACAGCACCTTGCGCTGGCGGTACCCGGACTCCAGGTCCGTCTCCCCGACTTCCGGATAGACATGGCCGTTACACAGCAGAATGTCCGGCCAGCCGTCGTTGTCGAAGTCCAGGAAGCCGGCACCCCACCCCAGAAAGCGCGTGTTCCGCCCTAGCCCCGCCTGGAAAGTCTGGTCGTCAAACACATTGTTGCCCAGGTTGCGATACAGGCTGGAAGTATCGCCGGCGAAGTTCGTCTTCACCAGGTCCAGGTTCCCGTCGCCGTCGTAGTCGGCCGCCGAGACGCCCATGCCGGCCTGCGGCTTGCCGTCCGGACTGTACGCTACGCCGGACTCGATGGCGATCTCCGAGAAGGTGCCGTCGTGATTGTTCTTGTAGAGCGCCGAGGAGGTGGAGTCGTTGGCCACGTAGATGTCGGGCCAGCCGTCGTTGTCGAAGTCCGAGACCAGCACGCCCAGCCCGTAGGTGCCCGGCGTGTTCCAGATCCCGGCCTTCTCCGAGACATCCGTGAAGACGCCGTCCCCGTCGTTGTGGAACAGGATGTTCCGGCCGCCCTGCAGGCCCGGCGGGCCGCAGGCCACCCGCAGCCCCTTGTACAGGCAGGTCCCGCCCTCGGGTGTGGGCACGGTCTTGGGATCGAAGTCGATGTAGTTGGCGACGAACAGATCCAGTTTGCCGTCCCGGTCGTAGTCGAGAAAGGCGCAGCCCGTGTTCCAGCGCTTCAGCTTCCCGCCGCCGGCGGTGATCCCGGCCTTCGCCGAGACATCGCTAAAGGTTCCGTCTCCGTTGTTGTGATAGAGCGCGTTGTCGCCCCAGTAGGAGACAAACAGGTCGTCGAAGCCGTCGTTGTCGTAGTCGCCGATGCAGCAGCCCTGGCCCCATCCGCCGCGCGCCAGCCCGGCCTTCACGGTCACGTCGGTGAAGGTGCCGTCCCGGTTGTTCCGGAACAACCGGTTGGTGGGCTCGCTGCCCTTGGGGAAGCTGGTGTTGAAGCGCGACCCGTTGACGAAGAACAGGTCCAGCCAGCCGTCGTTGTCGTAGTCGTAAAAGGCGACCCCGCAGCCGGTGGTCTCCAGCAGATAGCGGTTGCGCTTCTCCCCGCCGAAGACGATCTTGACCTTCAGCCCCGCCTCGCGCGCGACATTGACGAACGTGACCGGCAGCCCGGCCCCGCGAATCAGCTCCTCGAAGGGCAGCACCAGCGCGCTGCGGGAAAGGGATTGAAGAAAGAACCGGCGCGAGGAGCGCATGTGGGTCGGAGTCCGTGCCGCCTTTGTCAGTATAGCCTTCCCTGGAAACTCGCTGTTCCTCCCGGCTTCGACTTGACGTGGTGATCTATGAAGACCGGCTTGCCGAGGGCTGCTACGACTGTGGGCCAGAAAACGGCAAACTGCGGACGCGAATTCGGCCACGACGGAATGAAACCACACAGCCAGCATCAAGCTCGCTTTCGAGCAAGGGGAGGTTTTCAATAATGCGGCTGGCATAGTCCTGGACACGGGTGATGTCAGCCTCGCGGAAGAGTATGAAGGACGGCTTGCGACGCCGCGAGAGAGCCAGAAGCATGGCAAAGTCCGAGTCGGCTGAAACGACCACTCGCTCTTCGGTCCCGGCTCGCTCCAGAATCACAGGTCCTCTGCGGCATGAAGACCGTAGTCGCGAACGTGTACGGCATCGTGGCCAGCGCCTTTGAGTAGGCGTGCGACTTCCGGCGAGAGTGCACTGTCGATCAGAAATCTCACGCGGGCCGGGGCGCCGCGAGTTCACGCTCCATCGCACAGGCAGCGGCGAATCGAAGACACTCGCGGACGTCCTCCACCTGGAGGTCAGGGTAGTCACACAGGATTTCTTGTTCGGTCATGCCGCCAGCCAGCATCCGGAGCACAGTGGCAACCGGGATGCGCAACCCCCGGATACAGGGCACACCGCCCATCTGGTTCGGATTCACGGTGATGCGCTCGAAATTGGTCGACTGCATATCTGGCCTCACCTCATTATCGCAATTATCGCAACCGGCGAGCCTCTGAAGTGTGCATGTCTTCTGAAGGATGGCCCCGGCTACATCGCCCCGTCCATCCCGACCCACAGATTCAGGGTGTTGAGTTCCTCGCGTCCGCTGGCCTTCAGATACAGGAACAACTGCATGCGATAGGCGGCATAGTGGCACAGCACCAGGCCAGCGAGCATGGAGCCCCGGCTGGCCTTGGGTCCGAACATTTCGATCTCCGCGCGCAGGCAGGCATCGGAACAGGAGCCCAACACCTCCGCGAACAGCTCGGACTGTTTGCCGATCGCCTCCTTTACCTCTTCCAGATTCATCGCCTTTGCGGCGGCCTCTGCGGTCGTCCACGCATTCCCCCACGCGTCCCTATCGAACACGTCCGCCATGACGCCGCGGAGATGGATCGGGCCCATCATCGTCAGGTACTGCAGCAACTCCAGCGTGCTGCGCTGTTTGGGAGTGGGGCGGTAGTCCAGCTTCGCGGGGTCAACCTTGGAAGCCAGGTGGAGCAAGATGCGGACTTCGTTTTGAAGGGCGGTAATGAGCTCGTCTTTCGTCAGGACCATGGATAGCCTCCGTGTTCGCGCACCTGCATCCCGTGGAGCCGGCCGCCCGCCCAGGCGCACGGCATCGCGGTGGCGATCAGCGCCAGGGGATACCACTTGGGCTCGTAGGCCGGGCCTCCGTTCCACGTCGCCACGGCCCCCACGATGCTCAGGACCAGGCCCACGCCGCCCGATGCCAAGGCATGTTGCATGGGCCGGTCGGGCGCGAGCCGCGCCACAATATAGCTGCCCGCGACGCCATAGAGAGTGCGATAAGCCGTCGCCAGCAGCAGGGGCGCGTCGGCCACTCGCTGGCCCAACGGCGGGAACACACCGATGGCGCGCATCGCCACGTCGGTGCCGATGGAGAGAATGACCACCGACAGGAAGCCCGTAACCAGGGCGCCAATGCTTCGGCCAACACGTCGCGGACGGTGCAGTTCGCTCATGACTCTCTCGCGCTTGCTGGCGTGTAGTCCTTCCCCCCTGCCTCACGGACACGGGTGTGCTGAGTCTCAATATTCTATCAGCTACCTAATTCCTTTTGCCTTTTGATTTTTGCCCTTTGCCTTTTGCCTTCTTGTCTTCCCGCTCCGCTATAATCCCCCCATGCCCCGCTCCGCCGCACTCCTGCTGCTCCTTCCCGCGGCCTGGGCACAATCGCCCCAGGCCACCCTCGGCGGCGCCGTTCGCGACGCCCAAGGCGCCGCCGTACCCCAGGCCCGCGTCTCGGCGCGCAACCTGGCCACCGGCGCGACGGCCTCGGTCGAGACCAGCGCTCTCGGTCTCTATTCCCTGCGGCAGCTCGCCGTCGGCGCCTACGAGATCGCCGCCGAGCACCCCGGGTTTCGCCGCTATGTCCGCACCGGCATCACCTTGACCACCGGCCAGTCGCTCGAGTTGGACATCGCCCTCGAAGTCGGCTCCATCGCCGAAAGCGTGACCGTCTCGGCGGCGGCCTCCACGCTCGAAACCCGCACCTCCGAGGTCAGCCAGTTGGTGGAATCCAAGGCCGTGGAGGACCTGCCCCTGGGCGACCGCCGGTCCATGAACCTCATCCAGATGACCGGCGCGGCGGTCTTCGTCGGCTACGATAGCGGCCAGAAGCCCAACTTCAGCCTGGCCGGCGGGCGCACCCAGAGCCAGATGTTCTTCATCGACGGGGGCGCCGGGCAGAACATGCGCCTGGGCGCCGGGCAGATCGACCTCGACCCGCCGGTCGAGACCATCCAGGAAGTCAAGGTGATGTCCAACAGCGTCTCGGCCGAATTCGGGGGCTCCAACGGCGGCGTCATTGTCGCCACCACGAAGTCCGGCACGAACCGGTTCGCGGGCAGCCTGTTCGAGTACCTGCGCAACGACAAGCTGGACGCGCCCAACTTCTTCGCCCCCATCTCCGGCGGCCGCAAAGAGCGCGCGCCGCTTCGCTACAACGTCTTCGGCGGCGTCATCGGCGGTCCCGTCCGCCGCGACAAGACCTTCTTCTTTTTCGCCTACGAAGGCTCGCGGCGCCGCGACGGCGCCATCCGCACCCTCACCGTGCCCACCGGCGCGCAGAAATCGGGCGACTTCTCCGGCACGCTCGACGCGCGCGGCGCGTTGATCCCCATCTACGATCCGGCCACCACTCGCGCCGAAGGCGGGCGCATGGTGCGCACGCAATATCCCGGCAACCGCATCCCGGCGGATCGCTTCGATCCGGTCGCGCTCAAGCTGATCCCCTTTTACCCGCTCCCCAACCGGCCCCCGGACAATCTGACCGGGGCCAACAATTTCCGCGCCAACTATGTCAACGCGCTCACCCGCAACAACTACACCGCCAAGCTCGACCATAACCTGGGGAGCCGGGACCGCCTCACTGCCCGCTACCTCTACAACAGCGACGACATGTTCAACACCAGCGTGTTCCCGGTGCGCGGCGCCGACACGCTCAACGACGCCGACCGCCATCAGAATTACGGGTATGGCGCCTGGATCCACACCTTCACGCCGGCCCTGCTCAACGATCTCCGCTTCACCTACTCCAATCGCATCAACTACGCCAAGTCCGCCGGCTTGGGCGGCACTTGGCCCAGCCAGGTGGGGCTCAAGGGCGTGCCGGACGGCGCTTTTCCGCAGATCGCCGCCGCCGGATTTACCGCCTTCGGATCCAACAACCAGGAGCGCCGTCAGTTCCCCATCCAGCAGGTTCAGGTGATCGACAACACCTCCTGGGTTCGCGGGCGCCATACCCTCAAGTTCGGAGGCGAAGTGCGGCCTTCGTTCAACTATGAGGTGAACCGGCCCATGGCCTCCGGCGCTTTCACCTTCAGCACCCAGCCCACCGGACAGCCCGGCGTCGCGGCCAGCGGCAACGGCTTGGCCACGCTACTGCTGGGGTTTCCCACCTCCTTCTCGGCTCGCGAAACGCAGGCGCTGGATCGCTATAGCTGGTATCTGGCGCTGTTCATCCAGGACGACTGGACCGTCCACAAGGATCTGACCCTGAACATCGGAGTGCGCTGGGAGACCGACACCCCCATCACGGATCGCGCCAACCGCATGAACCTGTTCGATTCCGCCGCCCTCAATCCGGTGTCGGGAACGCCCGGCGTGGTGCGCTTCGCCGGGGTCAACGGCGCGCCGGCCACGCCCTACTCCACCGACCGGAACAATTTCGGCCCGCGCTTCGGCTTCGCCTGGAAACCCTTCGGCGCCACCCGGACCGTCCTGCGCGGCGGCTTCGGCGTCTTTTTCGCCCATCCCTTCGATGCCGGCGCTCCCAATTCGGCCTCGCTGGGCTTTGATATTTCCGCCGCGCTCAACACGCCGGACAATGGCCTCACCGCGCCCTTCTATCTCCGGGATGGCGTGCCCGGCTTGAACCTGTCGGCGCCCGCTCTCAACGACTCCTTCGGCGCGGTCCGCGTGGGCCAGCAGGCCAACACCGCCGTGACCTTTTATGAATCCGATCGCCGCACCGGCTACTCCCAGCAGTTCAATCTCGGCCTGCAGCGCGAGCTGGACGCCGGATGGATGGTCGAGGCCGGCTACATCGGGAATCTCTCGCGCAAGCTGCCCAGCGCCAATCTCTCGCTCAATCAGATCCGCCCGGAGCGCCTGGGCCCGGCGGCCACCCAGCGCGACCGCCCCTTTCCCCAGTTCTCCAATGTCTCGACGCTCTATCCCACCCTTGGCGTCGCCAGCTACCACGCCGGCCTGTTGCGCGTCGAAAGGCGCTTCTCCGGCGGGTACAGCCTGCTGGGCACCTATACCTGGTCGAAGAACCTGAATAATACGGTGGAGGGACCGGGCGGCAGCTTGGGCGAGGAGGGCGACGTCTACTCCGACCTCTACAACCGCCGCGCCGACTGGGGACCCTCCGCCAACGACGTCCGCCATCGCCTCACCCTGACCTCGGTCTATGAGCTGCCCTTCGGCGGCGGGCGGCGCTGGCTGGCGCGTCACCCGGCGCGCTTCCTGGCCGGCGGCTGGTCGATCGGCGCTCTCGCCACGCTTCAGTCCGGCGAGCCCTTCACCGTCTCGACCCAGACCAACTCGACCAACGCCTTCTCGGCCGGCGCTCTGCGCGCCGACGTGCTCCGAAATCCCAACCTGCCCGGCTCCGAGCGAACGCTCGCGCGCTGGTTTGACACCTCGGCCTTCCAGCAGCCGGCGCCCTACCGCTTCGGCAACCAGGGACTGAACATCCTCCGCGCCGATGGAACCATCAATTTCGACTTCTCGCTGCTGCGCAACTTCCCCGCCGGGGACCGCCGCAAGCTGCAATTCCGAGGCGAGTTCTTCAACGCCTTCAATCACCCCAACTTCGGCGGCCCGGGCCGGATTCTGGGCGCCCCCGGCTTCGGCGTGGTCTCCAGCTCCAGCCCCGGCCGGCGCGTCCAGTTAGGCCTGCGCCTGGTGTTCTGATAAGTTGGTCGGTAGGTCAGTTTGTCAGTATGTCAGTTGCAGGGAGTGTACAAGATGTCGTCGTATTTGCCCGATGAACCCTACCCGTAGGGTGGTGCTTTACTTTTGGCTCGTTCGCGTTTAGTATAGTGACATCCCTGGTGCAGGCGAGGTGACGGTTTGCTGAAGCTAAAACGCGTTGAACTCCAAGGGTTCAAGTCCTTCTGCGAGCGCACGGAGCTGAAGTTCAATGGCGGCGGCATTGCCGCCATTGTGGGGCCGAACGGGTGCGGCAAATCCAACCTCAGCGACGCCATTAGCTGGGTTCTGGGCGAGCAGTCGGCCAAGACGCTGCGCGGCGCCCGCATGGAAGACGTCATATTTGCCGGCACTCGCGACCGCAAGCCGCTGGGCCTGGCCACGGTCACCCTGACCCTGGTGGATCCCTCCGTCCAGCAGGCGCACAGCGACCTGCCCAAGTCCAACGGCCACGCCGAGCCCGACCCCCGGCATCCGGCCGAGGTCACCATCACCCGCCGCCTGTTCCGCTCCGGGGAGAGCGAATACCTGATCGACGGCAGGATGGCCCGCTTGCGCGACATCCAGGACCTGTTCCTGGGCACCGGCCTGGGCCCGGAAAGCTACGCCATCATCGAGCAGGGCCGCATCGGCCAACTGCTCAGCTCCAAGCCGCAGGACCGGCGCGCCGTGATCGAAGAGGCCGCCGGGGTCACCAAGTACAAAACCAAACGCCGTTTGGCCGAAGCCAAGCTGGAAGGCGCCAAGCAAAACCTGGCGCGCGTCTTCGACATCCTGGAAGAGGTTACCCGCCAGCTCAACTCGCTGAAGCGCCAGGCGTCCAAGGCCCGCCGCTACGAAGAGTTGAAGGGCGAGCTGGACGCCAAGCTGCGCGTGCTGCTGGCCGCCCGCTGCGTGCACCTGGAACGCCAGGCCGCCGCCGCGACCCAGGACCTGCACCAGGCCTCCGAGGAGCTGAAGGATCTGTCCGCGCAGGTGGCGGGCCGCGAGCAGGAGCACGCGCGCCTGCAAACCACCGCCTATGAGACCGAAGCGCGGCTGACCGAGGCCCGGAGGCAACTGGCGGAGCTGAACGTCGAAGTCGAGCGCACGCGGGGACGCCTCGAATACCAGGCCCGGCAGTCCGGCGCGATCGAGCAGCGGATCCAGCAGGGCGAGACCGAGTTGCAGG
>JACOSH010000362.1 GCA_016178945.1 Acidobacteriota bacterium | reverse complement strand
GTCGAGCATCTGGCTCACCTGGCCAAGCGGCTTGAAGGCGTAGCCCGAAAACAGCAGCGCACCGATCGCAGCCACCAGCACCGAGAGCAGGGACAGGAGAATCGCCTGATTCAAGTCGGGAAGCAGGTCGCGGCGAATCAATCCGGGGTAGACCACTACGCGCAACGACACGACGGCGCCCTCGCCTTCGTCCTCCAGCACCTGTGAAAGCTGGTAGTAACTGGGCTTGCTTTCGGCGCGCAACACGCGGACTCGCTCCCAGACCCCAGCCTCGCCCGCCAGCCGGCGATAGTCGCCGTAACTGTCGGGGAACGGCTCGCCGCGGCGGCGCGTGGGATCGGTGCTGGTCAAGACCAGGCCACGGGGATCGCAAATGGCGATTTCCAGCAGGTTGCGCGAGGTGGTCATGATCTTCAGCAGGCGATCGGCCAAGTCTACGTCTCCGATCAGAGCCTCGCGCACCGGCAGAGAGAGCTGGTTGTCGATGCTGCGCACCACGGCGTCGGCCGCCAGTTGGATCAGCACCTCCGAGCGTTCGAGCACGATCTGAAACTGCTTGTTGATCTGACCGCGCAGGTACAGGGCCGAGAGCGAGCCGGCTAAAAGCGCCGCCAGGAGGACTGAGGAGAGGGTGAGGCGGGCGCGGCGGGTCATGGGTTAGACAGAAAGACAAAAAGGCAAAGGGCAAAAGGCAAAAATCAAAAGGCAAAAGGGATTCGGTGGCGCTTCGCGCCGTTTTTGAATGGCGTCCTTTGTTGGGGTAAGGCGGCCTACTAGCCCGGCGCCTTCAAATCGATGCCGTCTCATAAAGGAGTTCTTCCACATCCCTCTTGCCTTCGGTCACGGCGCGCCGCGTGGCGCTTCGCGAGGGGGGGGCTCCCTTGGCGCCTCCAGATCACGTCGGCCCGTAGCGTCCTCTTATAAAGGTGTTCTTCCAAATTCCTTTTGCCTTTTTCTTGCCTCAGCCGTCACGGCATCAACAACAGCTTCCCCGCCGTCCGCCGCCCTTCCAGGTCCCGATGTGCTTGGGCCGCTTCGGCCAACCGGTAGGTTTTCTCGATCCGAATCTTGAGGCGGCCGTCGCCGATCATCCGGTATACGCCGCCGGCTCTCCAGGCGACGTCGCCCTTGTTGGCGGCGTAGTGAGCCAGGCTGGGACGCGTCAACAAGAGCGATCCCTTGGTGTTGAGGATGGTTGGGTCGATGGGAGACACGGGGCCGCTGGACTGCCCGAACAACGCCATCATGCCGCGCGGCCGCAGGCAGTTCAGGCCCTTCAGGAAAGTCGCCTGCCCCACCGAGTCGTACACCACATCGACGCCGATCCCTAAGGTGAGGCGCTTGACTTCGCTCTCAAAGTCCTGTTCGGTGTAGAGGATCACCTCGTCGGCTCCGGCCTGGCGCGCCAGCGCCGCCTTGGCCGGTGTGGAGACGGTGCCGATGACCGTAGCGCCCAGCGCCTTGGCCATCTGCACGATGATCAGCCCGGCGCCCCCGGCCGCGGCGTGCACCAGGGCCACGTTGCCCTTGCCCAGCGCAAAGGTCGAATGGGTCAGATAGTGCGCCGTCATTCCTTGCAGCATGGCCGCGGCCGCTGTTTCGTGCGAAATATTGTCCGGGGTCTTCACCAATTGCCAGACCGGCGCCACGGCGTATTCGGCGTAGGAACCGCGGCACATGGCGTAGGCCACGCGATCGCCCGGCGCCAGGACGGTGACGCCTTCTCCCACGGCCTCCACCACCCCGGACGCCTCCATCCCCAGGGAGAGCGGCAGGTCGGCCTTGTAGAGTCCGGTGCGGAAATAAACGTCGATGTAGTTGACGCCGATCGCGGCGATTTTCACCAAGGCCTGTCCCGGCCCCGGCGAGGGCATCGGCGTCTCCACCAACTGCATGACATCCGGCGAGCCGCAGGATTTGGCTTGGATGGCTTTCATCGAATAGTCCTCCGGGCGAACCGGGCGAAGTGGACGGTCGCCGCATACAGCAACAGATAAAGAAGAGTGAATGGAAACAGAATCAACCGCGCCAGCGTGTGGACGGCTCCGGCTCCGGCCAGGCCGGCGCGGTAGAGCACGAAGTGGCGGATCGAAGCCCAGTGACCCCAGTCCAGCCAGAAATAATCGCCGTTCTCGTTGAGAACGAAAACCTTTACCGGCAGGCGCGCCGCCAGCAGCCACTTCCACTTGGTCATGATCGGCTCCGCCGAGCAGATCATCCCCAGGATCGAATAGCGGTTGGTCTTCAGGTCGTCGACCAGCCGCGACCGGTTCTCGCGGTAGTCGGTCACGCGATACACGCGCGTGGTCTCGGGCTGGAATCCGGCGGGCAGGCCGGGGTAACAGGTCACCAGGTCGACGAAGATGCGCTCCCCGTAGGATTCGCGGATGCCGGAAATCAGCCCCTCCAGCAAATATCGCGACCCGCTCTCCACCAGGAGGATGCGGGTCACAGGAGGGATCCGCCGCGTGAAGAAGTGCCGCACCTTACCACTAGTAGCATAACGTGGGCCGCTCCCTCATTGCGCTAGACTCGATTCATGACTGGAGGCAATCTTCCGTGCGAACCTTTCCCATGCTGGGCGCGGCCCTTGTTGCAGGCATGTTGAGCGCCCAGACCACCGCGACTCCCGAACGCGATCTCGTGTCCAGCTACGGGGAGGCGCAACGCGCCCGCATCCAGCGCGGACTACGCCAGGCGGCTTCCTTCTGGCGCGCGGAGGACGGCGATGACAAGGCCTTCCAGGATTTCGCGCTGACGCAATTTGCGGGCGATTCCGCCGCGTTGGAAGTGCTGTTCGCCCGCTTCGAGCACCACCTCGAGCAGCTCTCCGGTCACATGCAGGAGATCAGCCGCGAGCTGCGCGCTCACGTGGACCTGGATCGGGGCCCCATTCTCCCGTTCGACGAGATCTTTTCCGGCTACGATCCGTCGGCTCACCTGCTGGACGATTTCTTCCACAACAAGCTGGCCTTTGCGGTCCTGCTGAACTTTCCGCTGACCACCCTGGAGCAGCGTCTGACGGAAGGGGAGAAGTGGTCGCGGCAGCAGTGGGCGGAGGCGCGCCTGGCTCAGCGATTCGCCAAACGGATCCCAGGAAGTGTCGCCCTAGCCATCTCCCAGGCCACTGCCGAGGCCGAGCGCTACATTGCCGAGTACAACATCTGGATGGATCGTCTCGTGGACCGCGAGGGGAAACGCCTGTTCCCGCCCAAGCTGCGGCTGCTCTCGCATTGGAACCTGCGCGACGAGATCAAGGCCGACTACCGCGATCCGGCGCAGGGTTTGGCTAAGCAGCGGATGATCCAGCAGGTAATGGAACGGATCGTCACCCAGACCATCCCGGCCTCGGTGATCAACAATCCGCGTCTCGACTGGAACCCTTACACCAACGAAGTGAAACCCGAGACGCCGGCTTCCCCGCCGGACACCCGCTACGCCAAGCTGCTGAGCGTGTATCGCGCGGTCCGGCAGGCCGACCCGCACTCGCCCACCGCTCCCACGTTCATTGCGCGCCGTTTCGACGAAGATCGGGAGATTCCCGAAGCGCGTTTCCGCGCGATGCTGGAGCAGGTGCTGTCCTCCCCGCTGGCGCCCCGCGCCGCCAGGCTCATCGAATCCCGTCTGGGCAGGAAGCTGGAGCCTTTCGACATCTGGTACGACGGCTTCCGCCAGCGGGGACCCTATCCGGAGGCGCAACTGGATCAGATTGTCGCCAAACGCTACCCCAGCGCCGACGCCTTCCAGAACGATATTCCCCGCCTGCTGCGCGAGCTGGGCTTTTCGCCGGAACGGGCCAAGGCAGTGGCCGGTTCGATCGTGGTCGACCCGGCGCGCGGGTCGGGCCATGCCTGGGGCGCGGCGATGCGCTCGGAGAAGGCCCACTTGCGCACGCGCGTCGAGAAGGGCGGCATGAACTACAAGGGCTACAACATTGCCATCCATGAGATGGGTCACAACGTCGAGCAGACCTTCTCACTCCAGTTCATCGACCACACGCTGCTGGCGGGTGTTCCCAACACGGCCTTTACTGAGGCGCTGGCCATGGTCTTCCAGGGCCACGACCTGGAGCTGCTGGGCTTGGCCAAACCGGACCCGAGCAGCCGGGCGCTGCACGCCCTGGACGAGTTCTGGCAGACGATGGAGATCTCCGGCGTCTCGCTTGTGGACATGGGCGTTTGGCACTGGATGTACGACCATCCCGAAGCGACACCCGAGCAACTGAAGGAGGCAACCCTTCGCATCGCGAAGGACGTGTGGAACCGCCATTTCTCCCCGGTCTTTGGAATGCGCGACGTGGTGCTGCTGGGCATCTACTCGCACATGATCGAGGCGCCCTTGTATCTGCCGGACTACGCCGTCGGTCACATGATCGCCTTGCAGATCGAGCAGCATATGGAGAAGGCCGGGAGGATCGGCCCGGAGTTCGAGCGCATGGCGAGGTTGGGAGCGGTGGCCCCCGACGTGTGGATGAAGCAAGCCACCGGCGCACCGGTGGGCCCGGAGGCGCTGCTGGCGGCCGCGGCGAAGGCGATCGAAAAGTTCTGAGCTTCAGATCGATGCGCGAGGCGTCCGCCGTGCTATTGCATGTGATATCATTTAGGAGGCGGTCGGATGAGGGTCGTCTTGGATACCGACGTGTTAGTCGCCGCGCTCCGCAGTGACCACGGCGCCTCACGACAACTGCTGTTGGCGGCGTTGGATCGACGGTTCGTCATGCTGGTTTCGGTTCCGCTGATGCTCGAGTACGAAGCAGTGCTGACCCGGGCCGAACACTTGGCGGCAGTCGGCGTCACACTCCCTGATGTTCATGCAATCCTCGATGCCCTCGCGGCAGTCCTTGAGCCTGTCCGGCTGTTGTTCCTCTGGAGGCCGATGCTGAAGGATCCTGGCGATGAAATGGTGCTGGAGACGGCGATCAACGGGGGCGCTGATCGCCTGGTGACTTTCAACCTGAGGCATCTGGGCGAGGCCGCCCGGGGGTTGGGGATTCGAGCCATTACTCCGGGTGAAGCCTGGCGTGAGTTCAAGGAGGGGACATGAGAAGAAGTAATGTGGCGCTTCGGCTTCAGCCATCGCTGCTTGGGGAAGCTCGGCGTCTGGCTGGCCAGGAAGGCGTGGCCCTGAATCAACTGATCAACGTCGCGGTAGCGGAGAAGCTGTCCGCCTTGCGCACCGACGAGTACTTCCGCGAGCGCGCGGCTCGGGCCGATATCAAGAAGGCGAAACAGATTCTCAAGCGAGCCGGCAAAGGAAAACCGCCGCTGCCGGGCGATGAGAAATAGGCCACCTACTGTGGAGAGTAGCCTTCCTTGGCTCGCACCTTGTAGTCTTTCAGGCCGCTCACCGACACCTGAATGGTCCGCCAGCG
>JACOSH010000361.1 GCA_016178945.1 Acidobacteriota bacterium | reverse complement strand
GCGATCTATTTCGGCCTTGGCTCCCGCGGCGAGGATACGGCCGGCGCGGATGGCCACGGCGCCGTTCTCGATGACACGGCGCTGCGGGTCCATGGTGATGACCCAGCGGCCCGACCAGATCCAGTCGGCGGGCTCGGCCTGGAGGCAGGCGGAGAGCAGCAGGAGGAAGATGGCTGCTCGTGGAAGAATCCGCTCCCTCAAGAGCTGTGAAAAATATCCGCAACCGCTCCCTGACGGTCGCGGCTCGGTACCATTCGTGCTGAGACGAATGCCCTTACAGAGCCGCGCGCGTGAGCAAGCGGTGCAAAGTTCGATTCTTTCACAGCTTCTCACGGTCGCGGCTCGGTAACGGTTGCGCGTGTCGTCAGAGCCGCGCGCGTGAGCAAGCGCTTCTTGGCTGCTAGAGGAAGGACGCATCGAAGGGCCTTGGGAAAAGCTCAGCCAGGCGGAAGGTTTCGGTCTTGCCGTGCAGGTTGCTGAGGACGATCTCGACGTCGCCGCAGAACTCCCAGAGAATCTGGCGGCAGGCGCCGCAGGGCGGCGTGAGCACGCCGGTATCGGCGGCGACAGCCACGCGGCGGAAGCGGCGCGCGCCCTCGGAGATGGCCTTGAAGATGGCCACGCGCTCGGCGCACACGGTGAGACCATAGGTGGCGTTCTCGACGTTGCAGCCGGTGTGGATGCGGCCGGTGCCGTCCTCGACCGCCGCTCCCACCTTGAATTTGGAGAACGGCGCGTGAGCGTTCTCGCGGACTTCGAGCGCGGCGGCGATGAGCGGGTCCATCAGAGCCTCGGCAGCAGCGTCGTGAGAAAGCGGACCAGTGTGTCGCGCACCATCGCGCCGGTCTCCAGCACTTCCTCGTGGTGAATTTTTTGAGGCAGCACGCCCGCCGCCATGTTGGTGACGCAGGAGATACCCAGGACGCGAATTCCCATGTGATTGGCGGCAATCACCTCGGGCACGGTGCTCATGCCCACCACGTCCGCGCCAATGGCGCGGAGATAGCGGATCTCGGCCGGCGTCTCGTAGCTGGGACCCAGCAGCGCGGCATACACGCCTTCGGTCAGGCCGATGCCCAGCTCCCGCGCCGTTTCCAGAGCGATGCGGCGGTACTCCTTCGAGTAGGCCTCGGACATGTCGGGGAAGCGGGGGCCCAGTTGGTCGTCATTGGGTCCGGCCAGGGGATTGGAGCCCTGGAGGTTCAGGTGATCGGAGATCAGGACCAGGCCGCCGCGCTGGAGCGAGAGGTTGATGCCGCCGGCCGCGTTGGTGAACACGATCGAGCGCACGCCGAGCAAGCCCAGCACCCGGACGCCGAAAGCGACCTGTCGCGGGGTGTAGCCCTCGTAGAGGTGGACGCGTCCGGCCATGACAGCCACTTCGAGCGGACCCAGTTTGCCCAGGATCAGGCGTCCGGCGTGTCCCACGGCGGTGGAGGAGGGCCAACCCGGGATCTCCCCATACGGGATCTCCAGGCGGTCGGAGAGTTCGGCGGCGAAGGCGCCCAGCCCGCTGCCGAGCACCACCGCCACGCGCGGCTCCCGTCGGCCGGCCCGCGACTCGATATGCGCTTTCGCCTCCGCGATCACAGCAGCATTCCCGCGATACAGGCCGACATGAAGTTGGCCATCGAGCCGGCGGCCACGGCCCTGAGTCCCAACCGCGCCAGGTCGGGCTTGCGGCTGGGGGCCAGCGCGCCGATTCCGCCGATCTGGATGGCGATGGAGCTGAAGTTGGCGAAACCGCACAGCGCATAAGTGGCTATGGTGAACGACTTGGGATCGAGCTGCGGTTTGAGCGGGGCCAGTTGCAGGAAAGCCACGAATTCGTTCAGGACCAGGCGGGTGCCCAGCAGATTGCCGATGGCGGTGGAATCCTTCCAAGTGACGCCCATCAGCCAGGCCACCGGAGCAAACACGATGCCGAAGATCCTCTGCAGCGACTCCGGGAGCCAGCCCATGCCCGGCAGGGTGTGCAGCCATCCCAGGATTCCGTTGCCCATGGCGATCAAGGCCAGAAAAGCGATGAGCATGGCTCCGATATTCAGCGCCAAATGCAGCCCTTCGCCGGCCCCGTGAGCGGCGGCGTCGATAAGATTCACCGCCGTTTTCTCGACCTTGACCTCCACCTTGCCCGCCGTGGCCGGTGTGTCGACCTCGGGCATGATGATCTTGGCCAGCATGATGGTGGCGGGCGCGGTCATGATGACGGCTGTTAGAAGGTGGATGATCTCGACGCCCGCGATCTTGACGTAGGCCGCCATCACCGCGCCCGAGACGTGAGCCATGCCGCTGGTCATGATGGTGAACAGCTCGGACTGCGTCATGCCGGCGATGAAGGGCCGGATGGTGAGCGGGGCCTCGGTCTGGCCCATGAAGATGCTGGCCGCGACGTTGAGCGATTCGGCGCCGCTGGCGCCCATCACTTTCTGCATCCCGATGGCCATCCCGCGGACGATGGCCTGCATGATCCCGAGGTAATACAGAATCGAGAAAAAAGAAGCGATAAAAATAACGATGGGCAGTACCTGGAAGGCGAACAACACGCCGTGTGGCCCGGACTTGACGCCTAGCGGGCCAAACAGAAACTGGCTGCCGACCTCGGCATACTCCAGCATAGCGTTGACGCCGGCCCCGATGACCTGAAATATCCTGCCGAAATCGGTCTTGAGGACCAGGATGGCGAAGCTGAATTGCAGGCCGAGGCCCCAGAGCAGGATGCGCAGCTTGATCTGCCGCTTATGGCTGGACATGAGCCAAGCCACCGACAGAATCGCGGCTAAACCCACCAGCCCGGTGAAGCGGCCCATTTGGCTTGGCCTACACGACTTCCAGAATGACTTCGGGCGAGTCGGGCCGCTGGCCGGAGATGCGGAAGGCATCCTCGACCATTTCGGCAGCCTCTTCGACGTGGTCTTCCTTGGTGTAGTAGACGCGGCACAGCACCGACCCGGCGTCGACGCGGTCGCCGCGCTTGACTTCGAGGATGACTCCGACGGCGGGGTCGATAGGATCGTCCTTCTGGTCGCGCCCGGCGCCGATCATGGAGGAGGCCCGGCCGATGTCCTCGGCGTTGATGGCGGTGATGTAACCGGCGCGCGGCGAGGCGATCTCCCGGACACCGGTGGCGTTGGGCAACAACTCGAACTTGTCGAGCGCTTTCGGGTCGCCGCCCTGGGCCTCAATGACCTGTCTGAATTTGTTGTAGGCCGATCCGTCGACCAGCTTGTTGAGCGCCAGCTCGCGCGCATCGTCCAGGGTCGGGGTGATCTTGGCCAGGAAGATCATGCGCGCCGCCAGCTCGAGCGAGAGCCGCTTGAGATCGTCCGGACCCTCGTTGTGCAGGACCTGCGAGACCTCCATCACTTCCAGGGCGTTGCCGACGGCGAATCCCAGCGGCTGGCTCATATCGGTGATGAGCGCCTGGACGCGCTTGTCCTTGCGGCGTCCGATCCCGACCATGGCCTGGGCCAGCCGGCGCGCGTCGATCTGCTTCTTCATGAAGGCGCCGGAGCCGACCTTGACGTCCAGGACGATGGCGTCCAGGCCCTCGGCCAGCTTCTTGGACATGATGGAGGAGGCGATCAGCGGAATGGATTCGATGGTCGCGGTTACGTCGCGCAATCCGTACAGCTTGCCGTCGGCCGGGGCCACCTGGGCGGTTTGCCCGATGAAACTCAAGCCGAGCTCCTGCAACTGCGCGCGAAACTGGTCGATGGACAAATCCGTGCGGAAGCCGGGAATCGACTCCAGCTTGTCGAGCGTGCCCCCGGTGTGGCCCAGCGCGCGGCCCGAGATCATGGGCACCACCACGCCCGCGGCGGCGGCCAGCGGCGCGCAGATAAGGCTGGTCTTGTCACCCACTCCGCCGGTGGAGTGCTTGTCCACCTTGACGCCGGGGATCGACGACAGATCCACGGTCTCCCCGGAGTTGAGCATGGCGTCAGTGAGGGCGCTCACCTCGCGGTCGGTCATGCCCGCGAAATAGACCGCCATGAGGAACGCCGAAATCTGGTAGTCCGGGATCTCCCCTCGGGTGTAGGACTCCACCAGATAGGTGATCTCTTCGGGGGACAGTTCTTCTCCGTCCCGCTTGCGGTGAATTAAGTCGACTGTTCTCATGAAAAAGAAACACTTAGCGTAGCACACATCGGGTGCCGGGTGCGGGGGTACACTATGAAGATGCTGGTTGTGGTGGGCGGGCACTCGCGCAATATCGGCAAGACCTCGGTGATGGCTGGGATCATCGCGGCCCTGCGCGAACGGGACTGGACGGCGATCAAGATCACCCAGCATGGCCACGGAATCTGCTCGGAGGTGGGCGAACCTTGCGAGTGTTCCACCGAGTACGACCATCCCTACGCGATCAGCGAAGAGACCAACCCGCGGAACCGCTCAGACTCGGCGCGGTTCCTGCTAGCCGGCGCCAAACGGGCCTACTGGCTGCGCACGGGGATGGGTCAGCTTGGACACGCGCTTCCCGTTCTGCGGGAGCTGGTGAACTCGAGCGGAAACACCATCGTCGAATCCAACAGTCTTCTGCAATTCTGGAAGCCGGATCTCTACCTGGTGGTACTGGACTTCTCGGTAGCCGACTTCAAGGAATCGACGCGCCGGTACCTGGATCGCGCCGATGCGCTGGTGGTCGTCCATCCGGAGGCCAAACCGGCCTGGCGGGGGGTCTCGCCGGCCCTGTGGCAGTCGAAACCCCGGTTTGCCGTCAGTCCCCCGAATTACGTCAGCCTGGAGTTGGCGGCCTACATCGCCGATAAGGGGATAGCAGTACCGAAACTAGGAGATCTTGACCAATCGTGCGGTGTCAGCTAGTCTGTAACAGGCTCGTAACGGGAGCGCGAGTTCTGGGAGGGTGATGTGGTGATCCTGCTATTTGGACCGCCGGGGTGCGGCAAAGGGACGCAGGCGGCGCGAATCGCGCGACGATTCGACATCCCCGCGATTTCCACGGGAGAGATGCTGCGCGCGGCGTGTAGCGCGGGCGAGCAGCAAGGGGAGGCCTGTGCCTTGGTGGCCGGTGGCGGACTGGTGGACGATGACCTGGTCAACGTCATGGTCGAACGGCGGATCGCGCGGCCGGACTGCCGGAACGGCTTCCTGCTGGACGGGTTCCCGCGCACCCTGCCTCAAGCCGAGTTCCTGCAGGACCTGATCGAACGCCGCGACCTGGTGGGTCCTACGGTGATTCACCTGGATGTACCCGCGGAGGCCCTCATCGCGCGCTTGGCCTCCCGCCGCCAGTGCCCGCGCTGCGGCCAGATCTACAGCCAGCCGGGAACGTGCGACACCGACGGTACGGACCTGGCGCCGCGCGCCGATGACAGACCCACAGTGGCCGAGCGCCGCCTCCGCGCCTACCGTGAGATGACCGGTCCGCTGATCGAGTACTATCGCGGCGACGGCTACCATCGCATCGATGGCGATCGCCCGCCGGAGGCCGTCTTCCAACAGATTGAATCCCTGCTGGAAGCCAGGCTGGTCCGTGTCCACGTCGCCCGTAGCCGCTGAATTGCGCGGCCGGGTCGCGTTGTGGTTCCATAATCTCCAGGCAGTCTTTCCCAGACTGAGGCAGACTTTTTGGGTCTGCCGCGCGTCTTTTCACAAGGAGCCAGAATTTGATCTTTCGGGCGGTCGAGGACACCGACCTGATTCGGCGAGCCGGCCGGGGAGACGTGGAGGCTTTTAACCTCTTGGTTTCACGCTGGGAGAAGCGTGTCTTCAACTACCTGCTGCGGATCTTGGGTAACCGGGAGGATGCCCTGGACATCAGCCAGGACGTCTTCCTGAAGGCGTACCAGAATTTGCGCAAGCTGGACGATCCGGCGCGGTTTGCCTCGTGGTTGTTCCGCATCGCTCACAACGAGGCGCACTCGCTGTTCCGCAAGCGGAAGCCGGAGGCGGCGGAGGAGCCGCGTGGGGAAGCGTCCGGGATGGCGGTGCGCGCGGGCGGAACCGGCGTTTTCCCGGTGGAGCTGGCGTTGGCCGTGTCGACGGCTCTGGAGCGGTTGAGCGGCGAGCAGCGCGAGGCGGTGATTCTGAAGATCTACCAAGGGTTCAAGTTTGAGGAAATGGCCGAGATCCTGGAGTGTCCGGTGTCGACGGTCAAGTCAAGGTTGTACACGGCGCTGGAACTGTTGAAGGCGGATCTGGCTCCCAACAGGACGAGAGGCATGATATGAGTTGTTCGCCATTCGATTTGCGAGATTACATTCTGGGGGAGCTGGCGGAGGACCAGCGCCGCCAGGTGGAAACCCACGCTGCGTCGTGCGCCGGCTGCCGCGAGGAGCTGGAGAACCTGCGGGCGACCCGAACGGCGCTGCTTTCGCTGCCCGACCAGGAGATCCCACAGCGGATCGCCTTTGTGTCCGACAAGGTCTATGAGCCCTCTCCGGTGCGGCGCTGGTGGCGCGCTTTGTGGGACTCGGGACCGCGTCTGATCTTCGCCTCGGCGGCCATGCTGTCGGTGGCGATGCTGGTGGCGGCGGTGCAACAGCCGCCCGAGCGCAGAATCGAACAGGCCGTGGCGAAGGCCGTGGCCCAGGTCGAAGAGCGGTTCGATCAACAGCGCAAGGCCGACCTGGAAGCGGTGGCCGCGGCGTTCGACACGGTGGACCGGACGGTGAAGAACATTCACCGCGCCAGCTTCTACGGCGGAGGGTCGCAATGAAACGCGTGCTCCTGGCGGCCGCGCTGGCGGCGGCGCTTCTGGCCCAGCGGCCCCGGGTGAAGCCGGCGTCCCTGACGGCCATGGAAAAGAGCGCCGACCAGCACGTGATGCGGCTGCTGGAGGATCCCTTCCTCTTGCTGGGGCCGGCCCGTGGGCTGTACCTGGAAGGATACGGCGCGGTGTTCAGCGCTGAAATCAACCTGGTAGCCGGTCCCACGTTGAATCCTTTCCGCCAGGCCATAAGCAAAGAGGAGGTTGTCCGCGTGCACACCCGCAAGCTGCAGCGGCTTCCCGGACTGCGCCAGACCATGCGGGAAACGCTGCTGGCCGCGGCGGCGTCGCTGGACGAAGTTCCGGCCGAGGAGAAGATCGCCTTCGAGGTGAAGCTGCTGGCCCAGTCGTATGAAGACCTGAGCGGCCTCCCGTCGCGCATCCAGATGCAAGGCCAGCGGGCCAAGCTGGTCGAGGCCAAGCTGGGGCGCGTGGCGGCCGAGAGCGTGATCAAGGTGCTGGAATTCTAGGGGCAAGGCCATGCGACTCGGCGAGTTGTTGATCGAGCGGCGGCTGCTGGAGCCGGAGGATCTGGAGCGCGCGCTCGAGTTGCAGAAGGAGCGCGGCGACAAGCTGGGCAAGATCCTCGTCGATCTGGGTTTCATCGCCCAGAAGGACCTGCTGGGCGCCCTTTCCGATCAGCTCGGCGTGCGCTGGCTCACTCTGGACCAGCCGCCGCCGGCGGCGCCGGAAATCGATGGCTTGCCCGCGAGGTTCCTGCGCCAGGGGCGCGTGTTTCCGGCCGCGCTCGACGATTCCACGCTGACGATCGCCATGGCGGACCCCCTGGACTTCGAGACCCTGGCCGCGGTGCGCGGCTTCTGCGGTCTGCAAGTGCGGGCGGCGCTGGCGTCCGAACAGGAGATCCTGGACGCTATCGAGAAATACTACGGGGAGGCGGAGAAGCAGCCGGGCGGCGCGGAAGTCGAGGCGGGGCCGGGCGCGGAGGATCTCGAGCACCTGCGCGACATGGCCAGCGAAGCGCCGGTGATCCGGCTGGTCAACGCCATGATCGCCCAAGCAGTCGAGCGGCGCGCCAGCGACATCCACATCGAGCCGTTCGAGAAGGAGTTCCGGGTCCGTTTCCGCGTGGACGGAGTGCTCTCCAGCCAGGACCCGCCGCCGCGCGAGATGAAGGCGGCCATCGTCTCGCGGCTCAAGTTGATGGCCAAGCTGAACATCGCCGAGCGCCGCCTGCCGCAGGACGGCCGCATCAAGATTAAGACGTTGGGCCGCGAGGTGGATCTGCGCGTCTCCACGCTGCCCACGCTCTACGGAGAGCGCGTGGTGATGCGCCTACTCGACCGCTCCGCGGGCGACTTCTACGATCTGCGCCGCTTGGGCTTCGACGACCGGATGTTCACGCGGATGGAGCACTTCACCTCGCTGCCGCACGGGATTTTTCTGGTGACCGGACCCACTGGCAGCGGCAAGTCGACCACGCTCTATTCGGCGCTGAAGCGCATCAATATCCCTGACAAGAAGATCATCACGATTGAGGACCCGGTGGAATACCAGATGGATGGGATCAACCAGATTCACGTCAATCCCCAGATCGGCCTGACCTTCGCGGCGGGGCTGCGGCACATCGTGCGGCAGGATCCGGACGTCATCATGGTGGGGGAAATCCGCGACCGGGAAACGGCCGACATCGCCATTCGCGCGGCCCTGACCGGACACCTGGTCTTCTCCACCTTGCACACCAACGACGCGCCCAGCGCGATCACGCGGCTCACCGACATGGGCGTGGAGAACTACCTGATCACCTCGTCGCTGGTGGCGGTGCTGGCGCAGCGGCTGGTGCGGCGGATCTGCGCGCACTGCACGGTTCCGGCCGAGACATGCACCGCTCCGGATGGCTCGGCGGTGGAATCCTATCGCGGCGCGGGGTGCGAGCTGTGCGCGGGCGCCGGCTACACCTCGCGGATCGGGATCTTCGAGATGATGGAATTGAACGACGAGATTCGCCGGCGGATCATGGCCAACGAGGATGCCTCGCGGATTACCGAGGCGGCGCGCCGCAACGGGATGGGCAGCCTGCGCGAGGACGGGTGGATGAAGGTGCGCCAGGGCATCACCACCGCGGACGAAGTCATGAGAGTAACCCAGGAGTTCTAGGAGCCCGGTGACCACGTTCTTCTTCAAAGCGATGGCGGCGGACGGGCGGGTGAGGACCGGAAGCCTCAGCGGCGATACGGAGAAGAGTGTCGCGCGGGAATTGCGCAAGCAAGGGCTGACGCCGGTGTATGTCGGCGTCAGCCGGAAGAAGTCGTTTTCCCTGGAGCTGCCCGAGTTCGGCAAGGGGCGGTCGCGGGAGGTGCTGTTCTTCACCCAGGAGATGTCGACGCTGCTCAACGCCGGAGTGCCGCTGGACCGCGCGTTGTCGATTGTCAGCGAGCTGACCGAGCGGGCCGGCTTTCGCGCCATCGTGCTGGACGTGCTGCGGATTCTCAAAGGGGGCAAGCCGCTGGCCGACAGCCTGGCGGCCTACCCCAGGCATTTCAGCGATCTGTACGTCAACATGGTCCGCGCCGGCGAGGCCAGTGGAGCGCTGGGAATCGTCTTCGAGCGGTTGGCCGATTTCGAGCGGTCGCGCGACGAGCTGCGCGGGTTCATCGTCTCGTCGATGATGTATCCGGCGCTGCTGGCCACGGTGGGCACGGGGTCGATCTTCGTGCTCCTGAACTTCGTGGTGCCGAGATTCGCCTCCGTGTTTGAGGAATCGCGGATGAAGATGCCGCTGCCGGTTCAGATCATGCTGGAAGCCAGCCGGCTGGTCCAGGCCTACTGGTGGATCGGGGCCGTGGCGCTGGCAGCGGGCGTTTTCGCGGCCCGCGCCTACATCCGAACTCCGGCCGGAAGGTTGTGGTGGGACGCGACACGGCTGCGGATTCCACTGCTGGGCGACGCGCTGCGGAAAGCGGAGACGGCCCGGTTCGCCCGCGCCATGGCCACGCTGGTGGCCAATAGCGTGCCCCTGGTGCAGTCCATCGGCATCGCCGGCGCGATCCTGAACAACCGGAAGATTTCCGGCGCGCTGGAATCCATTTCGCAGGGAGTCAAGCGCGGCGAGGGGATGGCCGCGCCGCTGCGGCGCGCGGCGGTCTTTCCGCCCCTGGCCGGCCATCTGCTGAGCGTGGGCGAAGAGACCGGTAAACTGGATGTGATGTTCACCCGCATGGCGGACATCTACGAGACCGACACCCGCGCGGCCATCCGGCGGTTCACGTCGCTGTTTGAGCCGCTGGTCATCCTGGTAATGGGGCTGGTGGTCGGGGGATTGGTGTTAAGCATGCTGCTGGCCATCACCAGCATCAACGACGCCGGTTTCTAGGCGTGAAGAAAAGGTATTGTGCCATGAGCGAACGAAGACGCAGGGCCCAGGCGGGTTTGACGCTGATTGAGATGCTGGTGGTGGTCACCATCATCGCGCTGTTTGCGGCCCTGGTGGGGCCGCAGTTGTTCAAGCAGACCGATAAGGCCCGAGTCGTCGCCGCCCAGACTCAGATCCAGAACTTCGAGACGGCGCTGGGAGCTTACAAACTGGCCACCGGGCTTTTCCCCACCACCGAACAGGGGCTGCAGGCGCTGCGCATCAAGCCGGCCAACCTCAATAACTGGGACGGCCCGTATCTGAAGAAGGACATCCCGATGGATCCCTGGGGGCGGCCCTACGTCTACAAGTACCCGGGGGACCATGGCGACGAGCCCGATATCGTCAGCTATGGGCCGGACGGGCAGCCCGGCAACGACGACATCGTGAGCTGGAAATGAGCTCCGAGCGCGGAGTGACGTTGCTGGAGCTGGTGATTGTCGCGGCCATCGCCGGGGTGATCGCCACGATCTCCTTTCCGGGCGTGACGTCGGGACTGGACAGCCTGCGGCTCTCGCAGGCCTCCGATTCGCTGGCGGCCTTTCTCAACACCGCGATCAACCACGCCGAGCGCCGCCAGGCGGCGGTCGCGGTGACGCTGGATGCCGCTCAGAATACCGTATGGATGCATTCGACCGAGCCCGGCTTCGTCCGGAAGCTGACGCTGCCGGAGGGAGTGCGGGTGGCGGTCGAGTCACCCGAGCCGCGGCGCTTCCTGATCCTGCCCGGCGGGGCGCCGCCGGGATTCGGCGTGGAACTGACCAACCGGCGAGGATCGCGGCGCATGGTTCGGATCGATCCCAGCTTGGGGCTGGCCTCCGGCCTGCCCGTGGAACGATGAAAAACCGGCGAGGATTCAGCCTTCTGGAAGTGCTGGTGGCCACTGCCATCATGGGGATCGCGGTGGTCGGCATGCTCTCGGCCCTGTCCACCTCCGTGCGCAACGCGGGTCGCCTGGTGAACTACGATCGCGTCGCACAAATGGCCAAGGCCCGGATGGACACCCTGCTGGCGGACCCCAAGCTGCCGCTCCACACGGTGCTGGAAGGAAGGCTGGACCTGGCGGCCTCCGGCGGCTGGCGCGCGCGCGTGACCACGTTTGAAGGCCCGCCCAATGCCGGCCCGGGCGCGCCGGTCCTGGAGCGGATTGAGCTGGAGATCTGGTGGATGGCGGGCGTCGAGCGCCGCACCTTCGTCCTGGACGGATTCCGCCGCGCCCTGATGAAGCCATGAACCGAGGAGCCCAATCCGGAATGACGCTGCTGGAGGTCCTGCTGGCGGTCTCGCTGCTGGGCTTGCTGTCGGTGGGGATGGTGATGTCGATTCGGGTAGGCATCGGCGCCATGGGCCGGACCAGCGCGAAGCTCACGGCCAACCGCCGCATGGCCGGCGCACAGCGCATCCTCGAGCAGCAATTGCAAGGGCTGCTGCCGGCCGTCGCCGCCTGCGCGGGGCAGCGGAGGCCCTTCTTCGAGGGAGAGCCTCAGTCGATGCGCTTCGTTTCCGGCTATTCGATCGAAGAGGCCTGGCGCGGTCGGGCGCGTGTCCTGGAGTTTCAGGTGATTCCGGTGGATCGGGGCCGCGGAGTGCGCCTGGTGGTCAATGAGCATCTGTATGCGGGGCCGGTCTCGCTGGCCGCTTTCTGCCGGCCTGGATCGCCCGTGGCCGTCGGCCCGCAGTCGTTTGTGCTGGCCGACCGGCTGGAGTCCTGCCGCTTCGTCTATCAGGAGCCACTGCCGCCGCCGGGGGAGGGTGGTCCGTGGCGCGCCGACTGGAGGATCCCCAAGTGGCCGCGCGCCATTCGAGTGGAGATGACCTCGCTTGATGACGATGCAACCCGCCTGCGTCCCCTGACCGTGACGGCGGCGGTGCATGTGAACCGGTATCCGGTATTCGACTATGGAGACTTCTAGCAGCCCGGATCAAGAACCATTCGCGCTGCACTTACAGAGCCGCGCGCGTAAGCAAGCGGTTCGCAATCCGACTGCTACACCGCTTCCGAGGGAGCGGACGGGCGGCGGAGCGCTGCTGGCCGTCCTGTGGGTCTCGGCTGGACTCTCGGCCATTGCGTTCTCGGTGGCCAGCACGGTGCGCAGCGAGACGGAACGTACTGCAACCGCTCTCGACGGCGTGCGCGCCTACTATTTGGCTGTGGGGGCCGTCGAACGGGCGATTCTGCACATGCAGTGGAGGGAACCGTACTACAGGCCGGGGATACCTCTCCTGCGGATGGCGTTTCCCGCCGGTGACGCCGAAGTCGAGATTATCCCCGAAGCGGCCAAATTCAACATCAATAGCGCATCCCCGGAAGACCTGTACAAGCTCCTTTCGGCGCTGGGGGCGCCGCCGGATCGCGCCGGCGCCATCACGGAGGCTATCGTCGACTGGCGGACCCCGGTAGCCGAATCGCCCTACGACCGTTACTATCTGGGGCTCGCTCCGTCTTTTCGCCCGCGGCATGCGTCTTTAGAAGAGATTGAGGAATTGCTGGTGGTGCGAGGGATGACCCCGGAGCTATTCTACGGGACCTACGAGACGACGCCGGAAGGCCGTCTGATTCCGCGGGGCGGGCTGCGCGACTGCGTATCGGTGTACGGATCGACCACGCGCTTCGACGTGAATACGGCGCACCCGGCGGTGCTGCTGGCGCTGGGGATCGATCCCCAGACGGCGGCTCACCTGGTGGAGCGGCGGCGAGCGGCGCCCTTCGTGGCGGAGGGCGAGGTAGCCGGAATCGGCGCCGGACGCCTTCGTGTGGGTGGCAACTCGATTTACACCTTGCGCGCCACGGCGCGAGTGAGGCTGCAAAACGGGCAGTTGTCCGACCTGCGGCGATCGGTAGCCGCGTTAGTCAAGTTCATGCCGCCCGGCTACGACGCCACCTACCACATCCTGCGGTGGTACGACAACGCCTGGAGATCCTGACGGTGGAACTGCGCAAACTCTTCGCCTTTGGCACGGGCGCCGGCATCGAAGTTCGCGGCAACGACCTGGTGGTAGCTCTCTCGAAAGTGCGCCCCAGCGGAGTGGAAGCGCTGGCGGCGGCCACCATCCACGCGTTTCGCGAGCGGCCCGCGGCGGAGTGGGGAGCCGAGTATGCCCAGTTTCTCAAGCGGCACGGAGCCGGCCATCTGAGCGCCACCGTGGTGCTGCCGCGCCGGGATGTGATCGTGCGGCGCATGGCGCTGCCCGGGATCGACGGGGCGGATCTGGCGGCGGCGATCGGATACCAGATCGAGTCGCTTCATCCCTACGGCGAGGATGAAATCGTGTACGGCTGGG
>JACOSH010000378.1 GCA_016178945.1 Acidobacteriota bacterium | reverse complement strand
GGGCTGGCAGTCTCGCCCGTCTTCACCTACCTCGCCAACACCATTCGCATCCGCGAGCGGGCGATCCCCTATTCGCTGGTCGCGGCGACCGGCCCGACTCAACCGGAGCAGTCGTCGATTCTACTGAATGAGTGGGCGGCGCGGGATCTCCAGGCCAAACCCGGAGACACGGTGACGCTCGACTACTACCTTTGGAAGGAGGACGGACGCCTGGTCACCGAATCGGCCCAGTTCGTCTTCCAAGGCGCGGTGAACCGTTATGATCGCGACCTCGCGCCCGAATATCCCGGCATGACCGACGCCAAGAGCTTGCACGACTGGGACCCGCCTTTCCCGATCGACCTCGCCCGCATCCGCCCGCGCGATGAGGAGTATTGGAAGCAGTACCGCGCGGCGCCCAAGGCCTTTATCGCGTTGAGCCGCGGCCAGCAGCTCTGGCAATCGCGCTTCGGCAAACTCACCTCGATCCGTCTGGCAGAGCCGCGCCCCGAATTCGCGCAACGTCTGCGCGAAGCGCTCGATCCCCTGCGCGCCGGCGTCACGGTCCAGCGCGTACGCGCCGAAGGTTTGCAGGCGGCGCAAGGCTCCACCGACTTCGGGGAGTACTTCCTCTACTTCAGTTTCTTCCTGGTAGTCTCCGCGCTCTTGCTGGCCGGCCTGTTCTTCAAGCTGGGCGTCGAGCAGCGCCTCCGCGAAATCGGGTTGCTCCAGGCGCTGGGCTTCTCCAACGCCCGCATCCGCGCCCTCTTCCTGGCGGAAGGCGCCTTGCTGGCCGCCGCCGGCGCTATCCTGGGAACGGCCGGCGCGGCCGGCTATGCCGCACTGGTGCTGCTGGGGCTTCGCACCTGGTGGATCGACGCGGTGGGCACCCGCCTGATCACGCTGCATGTCTCGGCGGCCTCGCTGGCTGCCGGAGCGGCCGGCGGCATGGTCACGGCGGCGCTCTGCGTGGCGCTCACGCTGCGGGGATTGCGCGCGGCCTCCCCGCGCAGCTTGCTGGCCGGCGTCAAGACCAGCCCGGCCGCGCGCCCGCGCCGTTCACGCAGGGTCATGTTGGCCGGAGTGACGTGCCTGCTCATCGCCGGAGCCGTGCTGACGGCGGCCGGCGAGACCGCGGGCTTCTTCGGCGCCGGCTCCCTGCTCCTGGCTGCGCTGCTCTGCTTTCAGTGGGCCTGGCTGGCGGGCCCGCACCACCGCGTCTTGCGTTCGCTGGTCCAGCTCGGCGTGCGCTCCGCCACTCACCGGCCCAGCCGCAGCGTGCTGTCCATCGCCCTGATCGCCTTCGCCACGTTCCTCATCTCCGCCGTCGACGCCTTCCGGCGCGAGGGCGCCCCGCCGCTGGCCGGTTATCCGTTGCTGGCCGAATCGATCCTGCCGCTGTACCACGACCCCAATACCGCCGCGGGACGCCAGAGTCTCAACCTGCCGGCCCTGGACGGCGTACGCTTCGCCCGCTTCCGCCTGCGGCCGGGCGACGACTCCAGTTGCCTCAACCTGTATCAACCCCGTAATCCGCGGATTCTGGCGGCCTCCAGCGAGTTCATCCGCGAGCGGAAGGACGCGGTCTGGTCGTCGCTCGAAGCGCCTCTCTCCGGCGGCGCGATCCCCGCCATCATGGACGCCAATTCCCTGACCTACGTCCTGCACCGCAAGCTCGGCGACGTGGCGGAGCTCGACAACGGCGTCCGGTTGAGACTGGCCGGCGCGCTCCAGGACAGCCTGTTCCAGCGCGAGATCATCATTGCCGAGAGCTATTTCCGGAAGGCTTTCCCGGAGCAGCAGGGATACCGGTTCTTCCTGATCCAGGCGCCCATGGACAAGCTCCCGCGAGTGACCACGCAGCTTGAAGACGCGCTCTCCGATTACGGATTCGATGTCACGGGCACGGCGGAGCGCCTGAGCAGCTTCCATCGCGTCGAGAACACCTATCTTTCGACTTTCAAGGCCCTCGGCGCGCTGGGCCTGTTGCTGGGCACGGCTGGTCTGGCAGCGGTGCTGCTGCGGAATGTGCTGGAGATCCGGCGGGAGCTGGCCTTGCTGCGCGCTGTCGGCTACCGTCCGGCGCATCTAATGCGGATGGTGCTGGCGGAGAACACGCTCCTGCTCGCCGGAGGTCTGCTCACTGGAACGCTGTGCGCGGCGGTGGCGATCGCGCCCGCTCTATCGTCGCGCGGCAGTCACGCACCGCTGGGCGGGCTGGTCCTGCTGGTGGGGGCGGTTTTCATCGCCGGAATGGCGGCTTCGCTGGCCGCGCTTGCCGCGGTGCGGAGATCGCCGCTGCTGGAGAGTTTGCGGAGCGAGTGAGGCCTGGACACTCCGGATGAAATGGTCCCTCCGGGTGTTGTAACGTAGCGGATCATGAGATTCGTTCTTCTCGCCGTGCTGTCCGGCTTCGGAGCGCAAGCCCAACCGGCTGACGCCAATTACGACGAAGCCAAAGTGCCCAAGTACGTCTTGCCCGATCCGCTGGTGATGGAGGGCGGCGAGCCCGTGAAGGACGCCGGCTCCTGGCGCGATCGCCGCCGTCCGGAGATCTTGCGGCTGTTTGAGACCCAGGTCTACGGGCGCAGCCCGGGGCGGCCCAAGCAGATGAGCTTCGAGCTGACCTCGATCGAGAGGGGCGCGCTCTCCGGGAGTGCGGTGCGCAAGGAAGTGTCGGTCTTCTTCTCGGACAAGAAAGATGGACCGCGGATGGACATCCTGCTCTACCTGCCGGCGCGGGCCGCCAGGCCTGTCCCCCTGTTTCTCGGCCTGAACTTCAACGGCAACCAGGCCGTGCATCCCGAGCCCGGCATCGGGATTTCCAAACAATGGATGCGGGACAATCCGGCGCAGGGTGTCACTGGTCACCGCGCGACGGAGAAGTCGCGGGGCAGCGAAGCCGGCCGCTGGCAAGTGGACAAGATCCTGGCGCGCGGTTACGGGCTGGCCACCGTCTACTATGGCGACCTCGACCCCGATTTCGACGACGGCTTCCAGAACGGCGTGCACCCGCTCTTCTACAAGCCCGGCCAAACCCGCCCGGCGGCCGACGAGTGGGGCTCGATCGGCGCCTGGGCCTGGGGACTGAGCCGCGCGCTGGATTACCTGGAAACCGACCTGGACGTCGACTCGCGGCGCGTGGCTGTCATGGGCCATTCCCGGCTGGGCAAGACCGCGCTCTGGGCGGGCGCCCAGGACTCGCGCTTCGCCCTGGTGATCTCCAACGACTCAGGGGAAGGCGGGGCGGCCCTCAGCCGCCGCAAGTTCGGCGAAACGGTCCAGCGCATCAATACGGCTTTTCCGCATTGGTTCTGCGGCAACTACAAGAAGTTCAACGACAACGAGGACGCTCTTCCGGTGGACCAGCACATGCTGCTCGCGCTCATCGCTCCGCGGCCGGTCTATGTCGCCAGCGCCGCCGAGGACCTGTGGGCCGACCCGCGCGGAGAGTTTCTTTCGGCCCTGAATGCCGATCCGGTCTACCGGCTGCTGGGAACCGACGGACTCGCGGCCAGCCAGATGCCTCCGCTCCATCAGCCCGTGATGAGCACCATCGGTTATCACATCCGCGCCGGCAAACACGACGTGACCGGCTACGACTGGGACCGTTTCCTGGACTTCGCCGACAGACACCTGAGAGGGAGGCCGCGCTGAATGACCACGAACCCTATCGGTAGAATCGCCGCGGCAAGCTGGGTTCTGGCCTCGCTCGCCCACGCCCAGCAGCAGAAGGTCCACCCGCTGCTCGACCGCTTGAACCAGGAGCAATTCACTCCCACGGTCTACAAAGTCACCGATCAGGTCTACTCGGCGGTGGGCTTCTCGCTGGCCAACTGCATCCTGATAGCCGGCTCGGACGGCATCGTTATGGTCGACACCACGGAAGACCGGGAGACCGGGGAAAAGGTCCTGGCCGAGTTCCGGAAGATCGCCAACCTGCCGGTCCGGGCCGTCATCTACACCCACAACCACGGCGATCACACCGGCGGCGTGCGGGCATTTGTTCCTGAAAACGCCGCGGGTCAGATCGACATCTATGCCCATGAGAGCCTGAACGACGAGGTGGTCAACACCTCCAGCGTGGTCG
>JACOSH010000377.1 GCA_016178945.1 Acidobacteriota bacterium | reverse complement strand
GATCGCGACGAATCGGGCGCGGACGAGCGGGCCATGGCCTGCCATGACGAAGTGGCGCGCCGGCTGATCGAGCAGGGCCACCTGCCCTATCGTCTGGGGATCCACTCGATGCGATCGCTGCCGGCGGCAGTAGACGATTCGGAGGGTTTCTTTGAGGCTCTGAAGCGAACGCTGGATCCCGCGGGCATCCTGGCGAGGGGGCGTTATGAGGGTTGGTGAGGAAGACCGCGAAGGAGATTGAGGACGTCAACATCATTGGCCAGCAAGACTCCGCGCGCGTTGCAGTAGTTTACAACGTCAGGGTGATAGAAGTGCCGGTTCAATGTACACAGCACATCCGCCTGGCCGGCGACAGCGGTATGCACAACTGGATCATCGTCGGGATCCGCCGCCACTACGATGGGGGCGGGTCCGGGAAAGACGATCTCGGATACCGCTCCGGCTCGCAGGTAGCTCAAGTACTCCGCTATCTCTTGGTCTGTAAGTTTTGTTACAAAGCGAACACGGTCGTAAGAGAAAACTCGCTCCAACTCCTGGAGGAGGAACGGAGAGAGAAGCAGGACGTGCTCCGGTGAATCCGTGATGAGGCGTAGGAGTTCGCTGGCTGGACCCTTGCCTTTGGCAGCGGCTCGAACAAGGATATTCGTATCGAGGACGATCCTCATGTACGGTTGTGCCGGGCGTGATGAATGGCTTGATCGATCACCTCGTCGATTTGTTCTTCGGGAACATCCTGGACCTTCTCCGCACGCCGATCGAGGAAGGCCTCGAGCTTACGAGCAACCGTTTCCCGATTCTCCGATGGTGGAACCAGTTGGGGCGGAACGGCCACAATACTGATCTCTTCGTCGGCGGCAATCGGGCGGCCCAGTAGCTGCTCGACCGCATCCTTCACGGCTTGCGGTAGCTCGCCTGCCTTTCGAATCGAGACGTTGCGCATAGCAGAATCTCTGGGGACTCCCACCCTCAAGTCTAATCCCTTTGCCCCGCGCTATGATCGAGGCGTGTAGGGGACGATCGATCTCCCCTTCCTCTTGCTCGCCGGTGGGCGGTGGCTATCACGCCCGAAGTCAAGATTGATACGGTGAGGATTCTAAATGCGGCCAGTCAAAACCTCCGTCGCCGGCGTGGCAGGCAGCCGAAGCGCATGCTTCGACTTGAGGTATGCGTTCGCGGGACTGCTCGCCGGCGTCTTGGCAGCCTGTGGATTCGCTGGGGCGAGCCCGGATCTGGAACGAGAACTCGCGGCGAGGTCGCAACATGGTTTGGCGCTGGCGGTGTATCGGGGGATGGAGGAGCCCCACATTTACGTGAGGTTTCTTGATGGGAGGCTCGCGAATCGCGCCCTCGAGTGTTGTTCGAAGTACATTCAGCACGACTTGGCTCGCGGGTTGATTGTCACAGTCGATCCCGAAGGGCGCGATTCGGTGTTCGACATGGTTCGTGGGCAGCCCGTCGTCGTCCTGGACGCGCAAGGAAAGATCGTAGCTCGGTCGGCGATTCGGATCATCAGCGGGCTCTACTCCGTCTCGGCGGATCGCAAACAGTTGGCTTTTTTCGGCCGGCCTGTGCTCTCGGGGACTGAAAATCAGGATCAGGGATTGTACGTTGCCGGCATGGAGAAGCCCTCCGTGCGAAAGCTGGCAAGCCTACCTTTGCCGGAGCACCGAGGCGCGAGTCAGGAGACTCGAAGTCTCGATTGGGCGCCGGATGGAAACAGGATCGTGTACTCAGATGGCGGCGTAATCCAGGTATGGGATGCGACCACCGGGGCCGCTCGCACCATCGCAGAGGGCCATAGCGCCCACTGGTCGCCCTCCGGGGCGTGGATCGCATTCATCCGGGGGGGAACGAGCACCGGCGGCGGCCGGCCGTTCCTGATCGAGCCGGATACTCTGACGATGGTCACGGTATTGCGAAGCTCGAACTTCCTGCCGGTGACCTCGTGGTCCCCGGATGGAGAGTATCTTCTCCTGGTCGAACGACACTATTCCGTCCACCCTTGCTTCGCCTACGCGCGCACCGTCGTGTATCGCGTCTCCGATGGCCCGATGCTCCCGATACCCTGCTACGGGGTTCTGGGCGGACATGCAGGTTGGATTCAGTTCTGAAGAGTTGCCCGCGCTATGATGGAGACGTGTGGGGGACGCCCCGAGCGATTAAGCGCGGCAAGGAACTGGTGGAAGAGGCGCGCTTCGACGAAGCGCGCGAGTACTTTCAGCAGCTCCGATCCCAGCGGGAACACTACGTCGAGGCGACCGTGTGGCTGGGACGCCTGGCCTTGATGGGCGACCAATCCGAGGAAGGGATCCGGTATCTGGAAGAGGCGCTCCGTCTGAAGCCGGACCACGCCGAGGCGCTGGCCCTCAAGGGCGCCTACTACCTGCAGCGCGAGCAGTACCCGGAGGCGATCGGTCTCCTGGAAGCGGCCCGAAAGGCCAACTCGCGCCTGGCCATGGTCTACGGCAACCTGGCCGCCTGCTACCGCAATCTGGAGCGGCATCCCGAGGCGCTGGAAGCGGCGCAAAAAGCCGTGAAACTGGAGCCCAAGAGCGCCCAGCATCGCTATGAGCTGACTCAGGCGCTGGCCCTGGAGGGGCGGCTCAAGGAAGCCATCGACGAGGCCCTGGAAACGCTTCGCATCAACCCCCTGCATCTGCGAGCCTACATTTTCCTGGGCACGCTCTACCGGCAGGCGGGCGAGAGCGGGGCGGTCATCGAGCTGTACAAGGAGGGCCTGCGCCACAACCCCACGGCGTATGTGCTGCGCGAGCAACTGGTGGATCTGTACCTGGAAAAGAAGGATCCGCAGGCCGCCCTCGAGCACGCCCAGGCGCTGACCGAACAGCGCGGCCACGTCGACGACTATCTGCGCCTGGGGGACTGCGCGGCGCAACTGGCCCAGAACAAGCTGGCGGAGGACTCCTTCCTCAAGATGTCGGAGGCGGGCGATTGGCGGGGCAACTTCAAACTGGGGGAGCTCTACGAGGATACCGGCCTCCTCGACCCCGCCAAAGAGCAATACCAGATCGCCATGGCCAAGGCGCCGGAGGCGTTTGAACCGGTCAACGCCTACGGTCTGATCCTGCTGCGGGAGCAGTACCCGGAGAGCGCGCGCCCGTTTCTGGAGCAGGCGCGGGACCTGGCTCCGCGCCATCCCGATCCCGCCTTGAACCTGGCGTTGTGCTACGCGACGCTCAAGAAATACGAAATGGCCGAGGAACTGGCCACGCAGGTGGCCGCCGCGACGGCGCCCGGCACCCACACGCATGACGAGGCGGAGCGGTTGGTGGGCGCGGTGCGCCGGGAGTCCGGCAAAGGCCCATCCATTCAGTAGGGGCTCAGCGCCCGCCGGCCAGCCCCAGCAGCTCGGCGATGTCGCTCCAGTAAAGCCAGGCCATCACCGCGGCGACCACCAGGAGCGCCGCGGGGATCGCGGCGCCATAGGGGAACCGCCTGGGCTCCTCCGCCGCGGCCGGCTCTTTGGCCGGCTTCCTGGCCGGCTTCTTCATTTCCTCCACCTTGGGCGGAAGCTGAAAGTTCTTGACGTCCAGCATCTGGGTGGAGGCCATGCGCGCGTCGAACTGCTGCAGGGTCTGGGTCACTTCGGCCAGGCTTTTCAGCCGGTTTTCCGCCTTCTTCTCGGTCATCTTGGCGACCAGATCGGAGATCGGACCGGGACACTTGGGGACCAGCTCCTTGACCGGGCGCGCCTTGTGCTCCAAGTCGCCGTGCCACTTCAGCCAGGCCAGAATCGCGCCCTGCTCGGCGAGGACCGAGGCGAACTGCTGTTCGAACAGGGTCCGCCCCAGCAGCATCTCGTAGAAGATGAAGCCCAGCGAATAGATATCGGCGGCGACCTGGGCTTCCGGGCCGCCGCCGCCCGATCCCATGAAGGCGTCCGGCGACGAATACTTGGGCTCGTGAATCATCAGCGTTCCCTGCGCGGCGCCCGAAGAAATCAGTTCCAGCTCGACTTCGCCGTTGGCGCCGATCTTCAGATTCCGGGGGCACAGCTCCGTGTGGCTCTGGCCGGACTCGTGGAGCTTGGAGATGCATTGCAGGACCTGCAGGATGAGCGGGACCACTTCGTGCGGTTCGGGCGGGTCATCCGGCAACGCGTCGGCCAGGGTCTTGGTCGGCTTCACCTCGGCCGGCTTGAGCGCGTGAGAGGTGGCCTCCTTCAATTCCCTCACGCTTTGAAAGCGGTTGGCCGCCTCCGGCTCCAGGCACTTCTCGATCGCCAGCGCCAGCTCGGACGGCACGCCGGAGGCCTGCACCTGCGGCGGGCGGCTCGCGCAGCGCTCCTCCACGGTCAGTTGGCCGAACGGCTTTCGTCCGGTGAGCATCTCAAAACACACGGCCCCAAACGAGAAGAGGTCCGAGGCGGGCGTCAAGGGCCGGCGCATCAACAGCTCCGGCGGCATGTAGGGGGGCGGCGAGGCGGGGTCGACAGCCAGGTAGCGGGTCAGTCCGAAGTCCAGCAGCGTCACGGCGCCGGCGTTGCCCACCATCAGGTTGCCCGGCGAGACGTCCCCGTGCACCAGGTCGTTGGAGTGCAGGCTCTGTAGCGCTTCGCACACCTGGCGGAAAACGGGGCGGAAGCGCGTCAGGCTCATCCGGGCGCTTTCGGACATCACGCGGGCCAGCGTCTTGCCCTCGACGAAGTCGGTGAGCAGGAAGGGGAGCCCGGTGTCGGGATCCTCGCCGATGGCGCGAATGCGCACTAGGTTGGGGTGGGAGACCGGGAGGGCTTTCGCCATGTCGCGTTGGAATCCGGCTACTGCCCGGGCATCCTGCCCGGGCAGCGGCTTGATGCGCTTGAGGCAGAGGACGTCGCCGGCCACCATGTCCTGAACCTTATAGACGGCGGCAGCGGCCGGGGCGCCCAACGACTCCAGCACCTGATAGCGGCCCGCAAACGTGTCGCCGGCCCGCAACTCAGCGCCGGAAGAAGAACTGGAATGCTCGGGTGTCACGCTGCCTGATCCTCAAGAACTGCCCACTATAGCACCAGTTCGCTTCATCGCGCGCCTGCCGGTCACGAGAGCGCCACCCGGGTGCCTTCCCCGCCCGCGGTTTCCACCGGCTCCGGAGGATGGTAGATGAGGATGCGGCTGCAGCTCTCGCAGGACACCACCTTCTCGGCGCGCTTGATTTCCTGGAAGACCTGGGGCCGCAGGGCGATCTGGCAGACCGAGCAGCGGCCGGCGACCACCTCTGCCACCGCCACGCCCGCGCGATGTTTGCGGATGCGCTCGTACAGAACGTAGACCACGGGCGTCAGCCCCGCGACCACGGCTTCGCGGGTGACCCGCACCTGCTCCAGCTCCTGCTTGTCGGCCTCAGTGCGCCGCCGGGCCTCCGCCTTCTCCGCCTCCACCTGGGCCTTCTCCTGCTGGAGCGCCACTTCCGCAGCCTTCACGTTCTTCTCCAAGGGCTCGGACTCCGCCATCAGGTCCAGGATCTTGTCCTCGGACTTGCGAATCTCGGTCTCGCAGAAATCGATCTCGTGCTGGAAAGCCCGAAACTGGTCGTTGGTCTTGGCCTCCCGCATCTGGTCCTTGAGCTTGGAGATCTTCTGCTGTTGAATCTGGATCTCGCCTTCCAGCTTCTTGCGGTCCTTCTGGTTGGCCGCCAGGGCCGCGCGATCGGCCTCCAGCTTGCGTTGATGAGACTCGAGCTTCCTTTCGATTTCCGCGATGTGCTTGGGCAGCGCGGCAACTTCCCGGGTCAGCTCGGCGGCTCGCTGGTCCAGCTCCTGCAACCGGACCACGGAGGAAAGATCGGGCAGCATCTATCTACTGGAGTTTAGCACGTAGCGCCTGCCAGCGTCGTCCGAGCGGGCCGGCCAGAGCGCGGGCGCCCGCCTCCAGCTCCGCCACGCGCGCCCAGCGGGCCACGCCGTAGAACACCGTCAGTCCGAGCGGGAGCGACAGCGCCAGGTCCGCCGCCCGCGCCCAACGCGAAACGCCCAGCCATCCTCGCACCGCATGGCTGGAGGCCAGGCACGCCGCTCCCATCACCGCCGACGCCAGCAGGATCTTGCCAACGCTTCGCGCCAGCGCCGCGTCGTGAATGCCGCCGATCCGGTTGCGCAGCGTCCAGAACAATGCCGCCGCGGAGAACAGCGCGACCGTCGAGGTCGACAGCGCCAGGCCCGCGTGGCGCAGGCCCGGAATCGCCACCAGGGCCGACGCGGCGAAGTAGTTCACGGCGATCGACGCCAGGCTCACCACCATGGGCGTGCGCGAATCGTTCAACGCATAGAAGGCCGGCGCCAGAATCTTTACCGCCGAGTACCCGGCCAGGCCCACTGCGTAGCAGGTCAGCGCCAGCGCCGTCTGCCGCGTATCGTGGATGAGGAAGCGTCCGCCCTCGTAGACCACCCCGATCATGGCTTCGCCCAGCACGGCCAGCCCCACCGAGGAGGGTACGGTGAGCAGGAAGACCATCCCCAAGGAGCGCGACAGCGTGTCGCGGAATCCCGCCAGGTCGGCTTGCGCGGCGCTGCGCGAGATGGCCGGCAGCGTGGCCTGTGCAATGGCCACGCCGAACAGCCCCAGGGGCAGTTGCATGAAGCGAAAGGCATAGCCCAGCCAGCTTACCGGACCGTTGATCACCCGCCCAGCCGGGTCGGTGATGCCGGCGGCGAAGTTGGTGTTGACCATCACGTTGACCTGGACCGCCGCGGTTCCCAGGATGGCCGGCCCCATCAGCGTGAACACCTGGCGCAATCCGGGGTGCGACCAGTCCAGGGCCGGACGGAAGGCGAAGCCCGAGCGCCGGAGCGAGGGCGCCTGGACGAACAACTGCATCGCCCCGCCCACCACTACGCCGAAGGCCATGCCGTGGATCGGCTCGAGCCCCAGGCGCGGGGCGAGCCAATATCCCAAACCCAATCCGAAGACCAGCGATCCGGCGTTAAAGAAGCTGGAGGCCAGCGCCGGCACGCCGAACTGCCGGTCGGCGTTCAGCACGCCCATGGCCTGCGCCGCCAGCGCCACCAGCAGCAGAAACGGGAACATGATGCGGGTCAGCGACACGGCCAGCTCGCGCTTGCCCGGCACTTCGCCGAACTTGCCGGCCAACAGATCCACCAGCGCGGGACTGAACAGCATCCCCAGCGCGCACAGCGCTCCGACCACCAGGATCAAGGCGGTGGCCACCAGGTTGGACAGCCGCGCCGCCTCCAGCCGGCTCTTGCCCGTGAGGTAATGGGTGACGGTGGGAACGAACGCCGAGGACAGCGCGCCCTCGGCGAACAAGTCGCGCATCAGGTTGGGGATGCGGAAGCCAACGTCAAAGGCGTCCTTGGCGATCCCGGCTCCGAACAGCCGCGCCATGGCGATCTCGCGCGCCAGGCCGGTCAGCCGGCTGAGCAGAACGGCGGCGGAGACCACGCCGGCCGAGCGCAGCAGACTGCCGGCGCCTTCAGGCCTCCCGGACTTCGACCCGCTCATACACCTCCCGGGTCTGCGCCAGCGAAGCGAAGGTCACCCCCGGCAGCTTGGCCGACGCCGAACCCGCGGCGACTCCCCAGCGCAACGCGTCGTCGAAGCTCTTGCCGGCGGCGAGCGCCCAGGTGAAGGCGGCGGCCAGCGCGTCGCCCGCGCCGATCGGGCAGACCGCGTCGATGCGCGGCGGCGACGCTTCCCAAGTCCGCTTGCCGTCCACTCCGACCGCGCCCCGGCTGCCCAGCGACAGCACCACCGCATGCGCCCCCATGGCCCCGATCTTGCGCGCCGCGTCCAGAAAGTGCGCCCGGGTGAGCAAAGCCGTGTCCAGCAGGCGCTCGGCTTCCGGCTGGCTGGGCGCCACTGCCTCGGGGCGCGCCTGCAAACCCTGGCGCAGGGCCTCGCCATCGGTGTCCAGCAGCGTTTTCACTTTCTTCTTGTGCGCGCTCTCGATCAGCCGGGCGTAGAAGTCCGCGGGCACTCCGGGAGGAAGGCTCCCACAGAGCATCAGCCATTGAGCGCCTTCCATTTTTTCGCGCACCGCTTCTTCCAGACGCTCAATCTCGGCCTTGTCCATGCGCGGCCCGGCTTCGTTCAGCTTCACGGTCAGACCGCGTTTGTCGGTGATGGTCAGATTGGTGCGGATGTCGTTCTTGATCTTCACCAGGTCGACCGGGACGTGGCAGCACCCCAGGAGCTCCTCGAAGCGGCTCCCCGAGGCCCCCCCGCAGGTCACGATCGCGCGGGTGAGTCCGCCGAAGGAGGCGATCACGCACGACGCATTGATTCCCCGCCCGCCCGGCGACTCGCTGGTGGAGAGAATATGCGCCCGGTCTTCAAACACCAGCCGGTCCGCCGTCACATTGCGGTCGATGGCCGGATTGACGGTGAGCGTGAGGATCAAGCCCTCATTGTAGCCTGTCTTGGATTCGGACTCGGGTCTTCTGTTACGCTGATCCTTGCGGCGCCATCCCCAGTTCAAGGCCTACGTGTCGCTCCTGGCCGTCTGCTTTTTCTGGGGGACGACTTACCTGGGGATTCGCATGGCGTTGGAGTCCTTCCCGCCGTTCCTGCTGGTCTGCGCGCGATTCCTGCTGTCCGGGTCCATCATGCTGGCGGCGACCCTGCTGCGCGGGTCGCGCCTGCCGCGCGGGCGCCAGCTCTGGACGGCCTCGGTCAGCGGCCTGCTCATCCTGGGCATCGGCAACGCCGCCCTCACCTTCGCCGAGCTCCGCATCGCCAGCGGTTTCGCCGCGCTGTTCATCACCATCTCGCCGTTCTGGATGGTGGGACTGGAGGCCCTGATGCCGGGCGGCGCGGCGCTGCATCCGCCCACCATCTTCGGCATGCTGGTGGGGCTGGCCGGCGCGGCGCTGCTGGTGGCCCCCGGCCTGCTGGGCCAGAGCATCGACCGCAACGTGCTGTACGGCTTCCTGATCCTACAAATCGGCATGGCCAGTTGGTCGTTCGGCTCCATATTCCAGCTCCGCCAGAACGTGGACGCGCACCCGATCGTGGTCGGCGGCGTACACCAGCTCGCCACCGGGCTGGCCTTTCTTCCGCTGGCCCTGCTGGTGCGCGAACACCCCGTGAACTGGAGCGTGCGCGGGACCGGCGCCCTGCTTTACCTGGTCACCTTCGGGTCCATCGTGGGCTACAGCGCCTACGTCTACGCGCTGGACAAGCTGCCCGTGGCTATCGTCTCAGTCTACCCGTATGTCAATTCGGTGGTGGCCGTCACCCTGGGCTGGCTGGTGTATCGCGAACCCTTCGGCCCGCGCGAAGCCGTAGCCATGGCCATCATCTTCGCCGGCGTGGCGCTGGTCAAACGTCACACCCGCCACTGATGTGCGCCCGGATCAGCGCACTCGCGCCAGCAGCGCGGCGGAGGCGCAGGCGGCCAGGAACGTCCCGGACCACAGCGCGACGGGGCCATGCGTCTCCAGAGTCGCGGCGCCCAGCCAAGGGGCCAAGGTCAGCGCGGCGCCGCTCATCATCTGGTAGAGTCCCATGAACTCGCCCGAGCGGCCCGAAGGAGAGATGTCCGCCACGTACGCCGCCGCGGAAGGGAACAGGATCATCTCTCCCAAGGTCCAGACCACGATCGTCGTGGCGACTCCCACGGGCCCGCGGACCAGGGCCAGCGCGCCGAATCCCAGCGCGGTCAGCAGCGCGCCCAGCGCCAGCGACTGGCGGTGCGGCCATCGCGCCATCGCCAGGTTGAGCGGCACTTCCAGGAGCACAATCAACAGCGTGTTGACCGGGAGGAGCAAGCCGAAGGCGGCGGGAGACAGGCCCAGGTTTCGCACCATGAACAGCGGCAACGCGGAGGCATGCTGAAAGAAAACGATCACCACCGGAAGCATGGCGGCGAGGAAATAGGCCAGGCGGCGATCGATCGCGAGCGCCTGAGCTCGGGACTGGCTGGGCGCGGCCTCGGGCGGCTTGCGGCCGCGGAACGGCGGAGCCAGGATGAGGAACAGGCCGGCCAGGATCGACGTCGCGCCATCCACGGCGAACACCGCGGTGAAAGAGACGACCGCCAGCAGGCCGCCCGCCGCCGGCCCGATGCTCATCCCCAGGTTGATCGCCAGGCGGTTGAGCGACATGGCGGCCTTGCGCTGCTGGGGCCCGGCCAGGTCCGCCAGCAGCGCCAGGGTTGGGGCGCGGTAGGCCTCGCCCGTAGCGGACCAGAGCAGAGTCAGGGAAGCGATGAGAACAGGGTTCGCCGCGAGAGGAAACAGCAGGAGCAGTCCCCCCGAAACCAGCAGCGAGCCTCGCATCACGAACAGCGGGCCCACCCGATCCGAGAGGCGTCCGGCGAAGGGCGCCGAGAGCAGGGAGCCCGCGCCGTAGCAGGCCATCACCAGGCCGGCCTGCGTCTCGGAAAGGCCGCGCCGCCCGGTGAGGTAGAGGGCCAGGAAGGGGAGCGCCATGGTCCCGGCGCGGTTGATCAGAGTCGCCACGCACAGCGCCCACACTTCAATGGACAGGCCGCCCAGCCCTCGCCACGGGTTCATGAGCCATTGTAGCCAGCTCGGTGAGGCCCTGCCGGGCGCCCTCTTGTCCGGCGACTATTCTGGTTGACGGAATACCCAGCACGTCATACAATGGATTCTTGATCCGATCGTTTCGATGCCGCGACACCGAGGCGCTGTTCCAAGATCGGACCGTACCCCGTTTTCGGACAATCGAACGCGTGGCGAGGCGCAAGCTGCTCTACCTCGATGCCGGCAGGAGGCTGGAGGATCTTCGTGTTCCGCCGGGCAACCATCTCGAAGCACTCAAGGGAGATCGGGCTGGACAGCACAGCATTCGGATCAATGATCAATGGAGAACTTGCTTCGTCTGGCGTGAAGGCGAGGCGCATGACGTTGAGATAGTGGACTATCACTGAAGGACGTATGGCCAAGCGAACAAAACAGCTCGAACCTATTCATCCGGGCGAGATACTGATCGAAGACTTCATGAAGCCGCTCGGCATCAGCATCAACCGGCTCTCCCGTGATCTGCATGTTCCGCCCAACCGGATTCACAGCATCGTACACGGGACCCGCGCCATTACCGCGGACACCGCATTACGCCTGGGGACCTACTTCGGGGTGACGCCGGAAACGTGGCTGAACCTGCAATCGGAGTACGATCTGCGCATCGCAGTCAGGAAGGCCGGCGAGGAGATCGCCAAGTCAGTCCGCAGGCGCGAAGCCGCCTAACGCTTACTGACGTGCGCGGCTCGGTAGATTCCGAGCGTTAGACAGGCGCGAATCTCTACCCCCCGCTCCAGCTCAGGATCTTGACGCCCATCTTGCCGTCGATCTCGACGAGCTGGCCCTCGCCGACCACGCGGCCGTTGATGGCCAGGCGCACGGGATCGTTCTTCCCAGCGTCCAAGGCGATGACCGTGCCGCCGGCCAATCCGCCGGCTTCGGCGAGGGTCAGCTCTTTTTCGCCCAGCACCACGTGCAGGCGCAAAGGGATGTGGCTCAGATCGGCCGCGCTGTCGGGCATCGGCGTGTTCCTTTCGAAGTAGGTTCCGGCCTGGACCTGCCAGGGCTCCTCGGCCAGGAGCGTGGACTGCCAGCCGCGTCTGGCGCCGCCGGGAAAGTGAATTTCGGCCTCGAAGGTGAACAGCAGGATGTCGCTGGGCTCCAGCCGCGAGATCTCTTCCAAGGACAGATCGACGTGGCCGGCGGAGACCAAAAAGGTCCAGGTCACCCCGGCCGGGACAGCGAAGTCCGGCGGCGGGGGCACCAGATCGCGAACCTTCTGGAGCAGCCGGTAGGGAATCCACAGCCGGATCGCGCCGGCCAGGTCGGTGAGGCCGGCCGTGAAGGAGACCTCCAGCCCGTTGGCGTCGGGGGGGGCCTCGAAGGCCGCGCCAAACTGGGGCAGGAACTGTAAGGGAAAGGCCAGTTTCCGGTTGGCGCGCTCGATCAGGGCCAGCAGCAGAAACTCGAAGACGCCGTCGTCGGCGGCCAGGATCGGGATCGAGGCCAGCAGCATCGAATCGATGGCGCGTCCCAGCACACCCTCCAGAAAGGTGCGCCCAACCTCGAGACAAGCCATGCCGCCTCCGGGATGGACCTCCACCGCGCAGCGCCGGTAGCCGGGCCGCGAGGTGATGCCGAAGGCCGCCCAGGACAGCGGCTCGACCCGCGGCGAGGAGATTTCGACCCGCGTCTCCGGGCTCCACTTCCGTTCCACCTTGAGCTCGAAGCGGTAGGGAAAGATGGTGAACGTGTCGCCGCTGCGCATCAGTTGCGCCTGGTGCGGCGCCAGCTTGCGCTGTTCGATGAAGGTGCCCAGCGTGCTGCCCAGGTCCTCGAGGTAGTAGTTGGTCTCGCGCTCGACGATGCGGGCGTGCTGCTTGCCGACGGCGCGCGCCGGCAGCACCACTTCACACTCTTCGCCGCGTCCGATCAGCAGTTGCGAGCCGGTGAGCAGATAGTCCTGCGGCGGTTGGTCGGCTTCCAGGCAGTGGGTCTGAATGATCTTGACGTCGCGGCCCGCCGGTTTTTCCAACAATGAGCTGAAGATCTCGACCGTCCAGGCGCGCCAGTCGTCTTGTCCAGGGATCGCCCGGTTGTACCAGTTCAGCAGGTCGACCTGCTCGCGAGTATAAGTCTCCAGAGTCTTGAAGGCAAAGGGAGCGATCACCTTTGCCCTCGTTGCTGCTGTTCACGCCCTTCCTGGCCGCCGTCGCCGCGTCCTTCGCCGCCACGGTCACGGTCCGATTCGCGCTCGTCGCGACGGGATTCGGAGGACTGGAAGACTGGATTGGGCGCTTGCGCCTGCCCCTGGGCCTGCGCCTGCATCTGGGCTTGCGGCGTGGCCAGGGCCGGATTCACGATTTGAATGCCGGCCACCTGAAGGCCGCGGCCGGCCAGCGACTGCGTCAGGTTGCCCATGTTGCGGTCGAGCAGTTGCGAGACGTCGTCGGACTGGGTCGAGAACTGAATCGCGATCTTGCCCGTGTCGTCCCGGGTGATACGGATCTGCAGACCGTCCAGGGTCTGGGAGTTGAGCTGGATGTCCACCTGGGTCTTGCCGCCCGGATGGACCACGGTCTGGATTTCCTGCACGATGCCCTTGATCTGCCGGGCCTCATAGACCGGCCGCGGCGATTCCACCTGCTGGGCCCGGGCTTCGAGCGGGGCGACGTAGCCCGGCTGCGAAGACGGCGCCGCCGCGGCCTGTTCGGCTTCGTCCTTGGCGATCTTCGGTTCTTCCTCGGCTCGCTCGCCGGCAGACGGGCCGTCCACTTCCTTGCCGTCGGCCTCTTTGGCTTCCCGCTTGGATTGCAGCTTGGAGGCCGGGTCGGCGGCGGGTCCATCCTTGGCCATCTGGGCGGCCGGGTCTTTGACCACCTTGCCGGCCGGGTCTTTGAGCGGCTTGCCGGCGGCGCCAGGGAGCGGCTTGCCGGCCGCGGCTTTGAGAAATTTCCCGGTGGGGTCTTTGAGGGTAGCCTGATGGCCCATGCCCATGCCCATGCCCTCGGCTCCCGGTTCGGCCGCCTCCCCGGCGGCGCCCTCGGGCTTTGACTTTCCCTCGGCCTGGCCGGCCTCGTCGCCCTTCTTGGCCATCACCCCGGCGAACTTGCTCTTTTCCGTATCGACCGGCGTTTCCTGGGGCCGCGGCGCGTCCAGCCCGGTATTGACGTTCGCGGGCGCCTGATCACCGACTTTCATTGTCCCCGCCTTTTGTTCGTGTACAGTGTACTACCGATTTCATCCAGCTCCAGCTCTTCCTTGCGCGCTTCCTCGCGCCGGAAGCGCGTTTCCAGCTTCTCCCGGTACTTGGTGAGGATCTCGACGTCCTTCTGGCGCTCCTTCAGCACTTTCTCGGCTTCGTCCACCTTCTCCTGGCACGCGTCGATCACCATCTTCTGGGAGAAGACATCGTCCTTGGCGGCGTCGATATCGTGGGCCATGGCCTTCACGTACTCGGTCCGCTTCTTGATCAGATCCCCGCTGAGCGTCTCGCCCTCCGCCACGACCATGATGTTGCGCCGCAGATCTTCGCGCTTGGCGATCAACTCCTGGACGCGCCGCTTCAAGTCCTCCATCCGCTGCTCGGCGGCCCTGAGCTCCTTCTTCCGCTCTTTGACCTCTTCCTCGGCCGCCTCCTGTAACCGGATCTTCTGCTCCAGCAGCGGCTGCAACCGGTACTTGAAGGCGGCCATTCTAGGCGTCCTTGAACATCTTCTTCAAGCGCGCGATGGTGTCCTTGGCTTCCACCCTCTCGTCGGTGGACTGCTTGAGAAACCCGATTACCTCTTCAATCCGGTCGATGGCGTAGTCGACGCGCGGGTCGCTGCCCTTCTGGTAAGCTCCCAGGATGATCAGGTCCTTGTTCTTCTCGTAGGTGGCCAGGACCTCGCGCATCTTGCCGGCGCAGCGGCGGTGCTCCTTGTCGGACACCGCGCTCATGACGCGGCTGACGCTGTCCAGGACCGAAACCGCCGGGTAGTGGTTGGCCGCGGCCAGGTCGCGGGACATGATGATATGGCCGTCCAGGATGGAGCGCACTTCGTCGGCCACCGGCTCGTTCATGTCGTCGCCGGCCACCAGCACGGTGTAGAACGCGGTGATGGATCCCTTGTCGGAGTTGCCGGCGCGCTCCAGCAGTTTGGGGAGCTCGGCGAACACCGAGGGCGTGTATCCGGCGCGCGCCGGCGGCTCGCCGCAGGCCAGCCCCACCTCGCGCTGGGCGCGCGCGAAACGGGTCACCGAATCCATCATGAGCACGACCCGCAGGCCGCGATTGCGGAAATACTCGCCGATCGCCGTCCCGACGTAGGCCGCCTTGAGGCGCACCAGGGAGGGCTGATCGGAAGTGGCGCAGACGATCACCGAGCGCTTCAAGCCCTCCGGGCCGAGGTCGTGCTCGAGGAAGTCCTTCACTTCGCGGCCGCGCTCGCCGACCAGCGTGATGATGTTGATGTCGGCCTCGGTGCCGCGGGCGATCATGCCCAGCAGCGTGGACTTGCCGACGCCCGCCGCGGCGAACAGCCCCACGCGCTGGCCCTCCCCGCAGGCCAGCAGCGAGTCGATGGCGCGCACGCCGATGGAGATGGCCTTGGTGACGCGCTGCCGCCGCATGGGATCGGGCGCATGGCCGTAGACCGGGTACTCCTCGGTGCAGTTGAGCGGCCCCTTGAAGTCGAAGTCCATGGGCTCGCCCAGGCCGCTCAGCACGCGTCCCAGCAGGTTATCCCCGACTTTCACGGTGAGACAGTTGCCGGTGGGGACCACGTCACTCTGGGGGCCGATGTTCTGCAAGTCGCCCAGCGGCATCAGCAGCACGTCGCCGTCCTGGAAGCCCACCACTTCGGCCTTCAAAGGCGTCTTGGTGCGGGAGCTGTAGATGAGGCACAACTCGCCGATCCAGGCCTCCGGGATGCTGGCCCGGATCACCAGGCCGATCACTTCCTTGACCCGTCCCTTGACCTCCACCGGGCGGGCCCGGTCCAGGCGGTCGAAATACTTGGTGAAATCGCCGAGCGCGGCGGCCGTCATGCGTGGGCCCCTTTGACCAGCAGGTCTTCCAGACACTTCAACTGGGTCTCGAGTTGGGCGTCGATCTTGCCCAGCTCACTTTCCACGATGCAGCCGCCCCGCGCGACCAGGCCGCTCTCCACGATCTGGATCTCGCGCGAGGCGCCCACCGCTTCCTGCAGATCGGCGATCCGCGCGCGGAGCACGGGCAAATGCTCGGGATGCACCCGGATGGTGAGAGATTTTTCGCGCCCGACGCTCTTCAAGGCCTCGCGCACGATCCCCACGATGGTTTCCGGATCGGACAGAAGCTGGTCGCCCACGATCTTCTTGGCGATGCGCAGGGCCAGCTTGACCAGCTCGGGCTCGGAATCCTGGAGCATCTTCTCGTGGGCGGCGTAGGCGGCGGCCACCGCCTGGTTCCACTGCTTCAGGCCTTCCTCATAGCCCTGATGGCGGCAGGTTTCCAGGATCTTCTTGGCTTCTTCATAGGAGCGATCGATAATGGCCTGAGCGTCGCGGCGAGCGGCAGCGCGCAATTCATCGGCCTCCTGGGAAGCCGAGAACACTTCGGCCTTGAGGACCTTCTTCACTCCGAGCTCGGGCGCCGCCACCGAGGACTTGATGATTTTATCTTCGCTCGCCATCCCGCACCAGCTCGTAGATCCGGCGCCGCCACATGGGCGGCAGCAGCTCCAGCTTGCCGCGCGCCTTGAGATCGGCCAACTGCCGCGCGGCCGCGTTCTCAGACTCCCGCAGCTTCTGCCAGCGGCTTTTCAACTCGCCCGCGGGCAAGGCCTTCAACTGCTCCCACACGGCGGCCACCTCGCCGCGTTCCTTCTCCGGAAGCAGCGCCGTCAGTTGCGGCATCAGCTTCGGCGCTTTCAATGCCCCGAAGTAACAAAAAGCGTCCGTCTTCATGGGCTACTTGCCCGACTGCAACTGCCTCTCCAGCCGTCCGATCTTCACCCGCTGCTGCCGGCCCTGGACCGCCAGCAACAAGGAGCCGAGCGCGGTGACGGCCAGCAGGCCCAGCGACACCATCAGGAACTGCTGGTTGCCCAGATGCCAGGCCACGTCGCGCGGCGGCTGGTTTTTCACTTCCATCTTCTTGTACACCACGGCGACGTTGTCCGGCTGCAGCCCTTCCACGCCCTTGGCTACCAGCGACTTGACTTCTTCTTCCTTGAGCGGAGGCTGGGCCGCCTGATACTTGAGCAGCACCGAAGCCGTGGTGGGACTCCACTGGCTCTTGTCCACCAACGGGCTGTTCTCGGGAAGCACCACGTGGACGCGAGCATCGGTGACGCCGGCCACCGACTTCAGGGTGCGCGAAAGCTCCCCGGCCAGCCCTACCAGCAAGCGCGCCTTCTCTTCGCCGGCCGTGGGAATCATGCCGCCTCCCGCGAACACGTCGCTGAGCCCTTTGGATTTCTCGTGCGGCAGCCCGTTCTCCCGCAGCACCCGCCAGGCCAGGACCAGGTTCTGATCGCCACCCTTGACCTTCACGGTCCAATTCCCGGCGCCTTCCTTCTTCTCGCCGACTTCCGGTTCGGCGCTGGCGTCCAGGCCGTTCTCCTTCAGCACCACGACAATCTCTTGCGCTTCCTGTTCGGAGAGGCCACCCTGAAGATGCTTGCTCAAACAGCCGCTCAGGACGACGAGCGCCGATAGGATCACTAGCAGTTTTGCCATCGATTTGCCTGTATGGATTACACTTGCGTCTGTAGGATTGATTTTACGCCGGTGTTGACCTGTTCCACAACCTTGGACATGATTTCGATGTTCTGGGTCATCTGATACATCTGCACCTGAACCTGCAGCAGTTCTTTCGGGTTGTCCAGGCTCTTGTTCGGGAGGCTGTTGAGGAACTTGCCGGAGTTGTCGAACTGAGATTCGATCTTGGCCAGCCGCGCCCGCACCGGCTCCATGGCCGAGCTCTTGGGCAACTGAGCGACGCGGCCCCGCAGGTTGTCCAGCGAGGTGCGGGTGTTCTTCATATCGACCCGGAACATGTCCTGGGGGCTGCCGGTGCGATTGGCCGCCAGCCGCTTGCGCAGATCGCCTTCCAGCTTCCTCTGCTCGGTGGCGTTGACCTTGGTGATTTCGGGAGGCAACTCCACGGCGGAGGCCGACTGAGTTTCCTGCAGCTTCTTGTCGCGAACCTGGTCGAACTTGCTGGCGCCGGTTTTGTCGACCTGCTTGTCAATCTTGTCCAGGCCCAGGTCTCGCTGGGGCGTGACGATCTGACTGACGCTCTTGTTTACGATTGGGTTGGCCATTCTTCCACCGTCCTTAAAACAGGTTATCGGGCTGGGGTAGCCAGAGTTGTGTGGCTTGCCGGCATCTGCTCCATTATAGCTCGAAGCATCTCCAGGCTCTTGGCGTGCATGCGCGAGACCCAGGACTTGGACAACCCCATCCTCTGGCCGATCTCTTCAAGACTAAGATCTTGATAATAATAACCTTCTAGGATCTGACGGTTCTTCTCAGGAAGCTCGGACACAGCCCGGCGCAGGCGCTCCTGCTCCTCGACCGCGCCGTATTGGTCTTCCGGGGAGTTGCCAGGCGCTTCGGGGATGTCGTGCGGACCGCCTTCCTGCGCCATGCTGTCCAGGGAGAGCAAGTAGCAACTGACCACGGTGCTGCTGACGTTCTTGAGTTCCTCGAAGTCCTCGGCCGGGGTACCTCCCGGCGGGGCCGCGCTGGAATAGTCCTTCATGTACTCGTTGGCCGCGATCTCAAAGCGGTACTGATCGTATTGCGACTTGGAGAACCAGCCCATCTTGCGCAGGCAGTCGTAGACCGCGCCTTTTATCCGATAGTAAGAGAAGGTCTTAAAGAGCACGCCGCGCCCCGGATCGAAGGCGTTGGCGGCTTCCACCAAACCCAGCTCGGCAGCGCCAAGCAGGTCGGACTTCTCCACGCTGGAGGGCATCTTGCGGATGACTTCGGCCGCCACGGCATGGGCATAGGACCGGTAGGCCTCAATCATCTTGCCGGTATCCTGCTTGGTGCTGGACAGACCCATAGAGCTTCGGCGCAAATTGGGAAGCACTAAGATTGTGCATCAAATGAGGGGACCGTTGCAACAACCTTTTCGGGTGTTTTCACGCAGCGGCTTTCCGGCCCCTCAGGCAACGTTAACTGGAGGCCGCGATGCGCGGTTTTCAGCCCGCAGTCGGCTCCTGATAGAGTGGGGTGGTGAGGATTGCGACACTGCTTTGCCTTCTGTCCTGGCTCCCCGCCCCGGCCCAGACCGTTTCCGGAGAGCGCATTCGGGCGCACGTCAAGTTTCTCTCCAGCGACCTGTTGGAGGGCAGGGGCGTGGGCGTGCGTGGGGGCGACCTGGCCACTCAGTACATCGCCACGCAGTTCGAGCTGGCCGGGGCCAAGCCGGCGGGCGACAACGGCGGCTATTTTCAGAAGGTGCCTCTGGTGGGTGTGACAACCCAGGCCGACGCACGGCTGACCGCAACCGGCGCCGGGAAGACGTTTTCGTTCCGCTGGCTGGACGACTTCGTGGGGGCGGACCGGCGCCAGCGTCCTGCGGGGCAGTTCGAGGCCGAGGCGGTCTTTGTAGGGCACGGCATCGTCGCGCCGGAGTACCAGTGGGACGACTTCAAGGGCGCCGACGTCAAGGGCAAGATCCTGATCCTGTTCACAAACGAGCCTACCGCCGATCCCAACCTGTTTAAGGGACGGACCCTCACCTATTACGGACGCTGGACCTACAAGTACGAACAGGCGCTGCGGCTGGGGGCGCTGGGCGCTTTCATCATCCACACGGCTCCCACCGCCGGCTACGGCTGGGAGGTGGTGCGGAACTCCTGGAGCCGGGAGGATCCCTACGTGAAGCTGGCGCCTGGGGAGCCGGAGCTGGCGTTCGCGGGCTGGCTCTCTCAGAGCGCCGGAGGGCGGCTTCTGGCCCTGTCGGGACACTCGCTGGAGGAGCTGTTGAAGGCTTCCGAATCCCGGTCTTTCCGGCCGATTCCTCTCGGGGTGCGCCTGGCCGCCTCGATCCGGTCCGGGGTGCGTGTCCTGGACACCCGCAACGTGGCGGCGATGGTTCCGGGCGTCGAGCCGGGAGAAGCGGTGGTCTTCAGCGCCCATTGGGATCATCTGGGCGTTGGAACGCCGGTGAACGGGGACGTGATCTACAACGGCGCGATCGACAACGCCACAGGTTGCGGCATCCTGCTGGAGATCGCCCGGGAATGGGCCGCGCTGCCGCACAAGCCGCGCCGGTCGGCGCTGTTTCTGGCGGTGACGGCCGAAGAGGGCGGCCTGCGGGGCTCGGAGTACTACGGGCAGCATCCGCTGATTCCTCCCGGCAAGACCGCGGCGGCCTTCAACTACGACGCGCTGAAGCCCTTCGGCAGGACCACGGACGTGGTGGTGTCCGGGGCCGAGCGGACCACGCTGTGGCCGCTGGTGGAGCAAGTCGCCAAACGCTTCCGCCTGACCATCAAGCCGGATCCGCGTCCCGAGCAGGGCAGCTACTACCGGTCGGATCATTTTTCCTTTGCCCGCTACGGCATCCCGGCGTTTTCGATCCACAACGGCAACGAGTTCGCGGGCAAGCCGCCGGGCTACGGCGACGAGAAGTTCCGGGAGTACAACAGCCGGCACTATCACCAGCCCTCGGATGAGTATCAGGAGGAGTGGGACTTCACGGGCCTGGAAGAGATGGCCCGGTTCGGGTTTGTGCTGGGGCTGGAGACAGCCAACATGCGCGGACTGCCGGCCTGGAATCCGGGCGACGAGTTTCTGCCGGCGAGGGAAGCCGCTTTACAGGCGGGGCGTTCCCGCTAGTCAGACACCGCTCCGTAACCGTCGCGGCTCGGTAAACTCATACAAACGCCTACCGAGCCTTCCGCGCCGCGACGGTTTACGGAGCGGTGGCCGCTCACTGGCACGATATACTGAAATCTGATGGCGGAGATGAGCGCAATCTGGCTGCGAGTGGCCGCGGCGCTGT
>JACOSH010000376.1 GCA_016178945.1 Acidobacteriota bacterium | reverse complement strand
GGGGCTGGCCGCGCTCCGCAACCCGGAGTCGCTGCTGGCCATCGGCAACAACCAGTTCCAGATCGGCCCGGACTCGGCGCTGCCGGCGGTGGGGGTGGCCGACACGGGCGGGCGCGGCAGCATCCTGGGCGGCGCCCTGGCGGGCTCCAACGTGGATATCGCGCGGGACTTCACCAACCTGATCATTCTCCAGCGCGGCTATCAGGCCAACTCCCGGGTGGTCACCACGGCTGACGAGATCAGCCAGGAGACCATCAATCTGAAACGCTAGACCAAGGCCGCCGATGACTCCCCTCGAAGAGCTGGGCACACTTGCCGACACCGCCATCGATCTGGAAGTCGAGCTCGATCGCCGCTTCCTCACCGTGCGCCAGATTCTGGAGATGGAGCCGGGCGGCGTGGTCCAGATGACCCGCTCGGCGGGCGAGAACGTCGACATTCTCATCGAGGGCACGCTCATCGGCTTCGGCGAGATCGTCATCATCGAGGAAGCCATGGGAATCCGCATCACCGATTTCCTGCTGGAGGAGTGAATGACCGCGCTCTGGGCCGTAACGCTAGGTTGGCTCCGCCGGAGCGGGGCGCTGGGCCCGCGCCGCCCTTCGGCGATCGAGGTCCTCGATTCGCGCCCGCTGGCGCCCGGCCACACGCTGCACCTGGTGCGGGTCCGTCAGCGCACTCTGCTGGTGGCCACGCATCCGGCCGGCTGCGCGCTGCTCGACAACCAACCCGTGGAGACTCTTCCCGCATGTTCGGCATCTCGCTGAATCCGTCCCCCGGCGTGGGCGCGCTCTCCGTGCCCGTGCAGATCGCGGTGCTGCTCACCCTGCTGACGCTGTTGCCGCCCCTGCTGATGTCGGTGACGCCCTTTCTGCGCATCACCATCGTGCTGCACTTCCTGCGGCAAGCCCTGGGCACCCAGACCACCCCCTCCAACCAGGTCCTGATCGGCCTGGCGCTGTTCCTGACGCTGCTCATCGTTTCACCCGTCGCCCGGGAAATCCACTCGACCGCCTGGGTCCCCATGGAACAGGGAGTCCTCACGCAGTCCCAGGCGCTCGAAGCGGCCGCCAAACCGCTCGCCCGCTTCCTTGGCCGCTACGCCCGCGAGAAGGACGTGCGGCTGTTCGTCGAGATTGCGCGCGCCCCGGCCCCGGCCTCGCCCGCCGACCTCGATCTGAAGATCCTGGTTCCGGCCTATATCCTGTCGGAGCTCAAGACCGGATTCCAAATCGGCGCGGTGCTGTTTCTGCCCTTCCTGGTGATCGACATCGTGGTGGCCTCGGTCACCCTGTCGATCGGCATGGTGCAACTGCCGCCGGTGATGCTGTCGGCGCCCTTCAAGATTCTGCTGTTCGTACTGGTGGACGGCTGGAACCTGCTGGTGGGCTCGCTGCTCAAGAGTTTCTAGGAGGCCATCGTGACGCCTGACTTCGTGGTCGAGACCCTGCGCCAGTGCCTGCTGGCCACCCTCTGGCTGAGCGCGCCGCTGTTGGCCCTCGGATTCCTGGTGGGGATCGGCGTGAGCCTGCTCCAGATCGTGACCTCGATCCAGGACACCGCCTTCAGCACCGTGCCCCGATTGGCGGCCTTCCTGGTGGCCTTCCTGCTGTTCCTGCCCTGGATGCTCATGAAGCTCATGGCCTATACCACCTCGATCCTGGGGGACCTGGCGAAGTTTGCCAGATAACCCTGATGACCTTCAACGTCGCGACCCTCTACGGCTTCGTCCTGGTCCTAACCCGCGTGGCCGGCGTGTTCGCTTTCGGCGCGCTGCCCATCGGCCGCAACTCTCCGGCCGCGGCGCGCATTCTGCTATCGCTCACCGTCACCTTCATGCTGGCCGGGTTCTGGCCGTCGATCCCGGTCAACTGGTCGAACCTGCCGCTCGAATCCTGGCGCCTGCTGGGACGCTTGGCCGGCGAGATTTCTCTGGGGGCGGCCATGGGGCTGGCGGTGGCGCTTCTGGGGGAGTGCTTCCTGCTGGCCTGCCAGATCCTGGGACTCCAGGCCGGTTACAGCTACGCCTCCACCATCGATCCCGGCTCGGAGGCCGATTCGGGCGTGCTGCTGGTGCTGGCCCAGTTGGCGGCCTGGCTGCTGTTCCTGTCTTTCGGTATGGACCGGCAGGTGATTCGCGCGCTGGCCCGGAGCCTGGAGGTCTACCCGGCCGGGGCGTTTGCGCTCTCCTCCGAGTCCCGGGCCGCCGTGCTCGGATTGGGGGCCGAAATGTTCTCGACCGCACTGCGGCTGGCCCTGCCGGTGGTGGCCCTACTGCTGCTGGTGGATATCGCCTTTGCGGTTTTCGGCAAGTTGCACGCGCAGCTCCAACTGCTGGCGCTGGCCTTTCCCATTAAGATGCTGGCGGCGCTCGGCCTGCTGGCCGCCGGCTTCCCGGTCTTTGCGCGGGTGTATGCCGCGCTGGCCGCCCACACGGTGCGGGCGCTCGAGCGGCTGGCCGGAATCTGATCGCCATGGCCGACTCCGCTCAGCGCACCGAACAGCCCACCGCGCGGCGCCGCGAGAAGGCGCGCAAGGAAGGACAGTTCGCCGTCAGCCGGGAGTTTGTCGCGGCCGTGCAGTTCGCCGTGTTTGTGGCCATCCTCGGGGTATTCGGAGTCGAGGCGCTATCCGGCCTTGTGCGGCTGGCGCGCCGGCTGATCGAGGACGCCTTCTCCCAGCGCCCTCTGACGCCGATGGAATGCCGGCGTCTGTTCGGGCTGGTGGCCCAGGGAGCGTTTCTGCCGCTGCTGGGCGCGGGTACGGGTCTGGTCGGCGCGACCGCCGCCACGCACCTGGCGGTCACCCGCCTGGGCTTTGCTCCCAAATACCTGGTTCCGGATCTCTCCCGGCTCAACCCGCTCAAGAAGATCAAAGAGGTCTGGCGGCAGAATGTGCCGCAATTCCTCCAGGCGGTGGTGCTGCTGCCGATTTTCGGCGCGGTGGTCTGGCTGGCCGGGGCCACGCATGCGCCCGCCTTCCTGCGACTCCCGTTTCAGAGCCTGCCGGCCGGCCTGCGCGTGGTCGCCGGTTCGATTGACGGCCTGCTGTGGAAGGCCGCCGCCGCCATTCTGCTGTGGGGGATGGTCGACCTGGCGCGCCAGAAGCGGCGCTTCCATCACGACCTGCGCATGACCAAGCAGGAAGTGCGCGACGAAGCCAAGGAAGCGCAGGGCGATCCCCAGATCCGGGCGCGCGTGCGCCGCCTGATGCGCGACCTGCTGCGCCGCCGCATGATGCACCAGGTGCCCAAGGCCACGGCCGTGGTGGTCAATCCCACCCATTACGCGGTGGCCCTCCGCTACCAGCTCGAATCCATGGCCGCGCCGGTAGTGGTGGCCAAAGGCAAGAACTACCTGGCGCTCCGCATTCGCGCCCTGGCGATCGAGCACCAGGTCCCCATCGTGGAAAACCCGCCCTTGGCCCAGACGCTGTACCAGGGGGTGGAGGTGGGGCAGGAGATTCCGGCGGGGCTTTACCGGGCGGTGGCGGAGATATTGGCGTATATCTTTAGGCTGCGAGGGAAGAAGTGAAGACAAAAAGGCAAAAGGCAAAAAGCAAAAATCAAAAGGCAAAAGGAATTAGGAAGTTTTCTTTATTTCTCTTGCCTCTTGCCTCTTCTTCGGCGCCTGCCGCACGCCCCGCCCGCCTCCGGGGGACTGCCAGGGACCTGTACCGGCGGCGGGATTCCGGCGGCGTTGCAAGAACAAGAAGGCGCCAGAAAAAAGGAATTAAGGAATCTTCCTTATTCCTTTTGCCTTTTGATTTTTGCCTTTTGCCTTTTGCCTTTTCCCCGCTCCCTGCCGCCTCGAAAGGCCCCGCCTGAATGCCAAGCCCCGCCTCCCGATTTGCCGACCTCGCCGTCCCTCTCGCAGTCTTGGGGATTGTGCTGGTGATGATCACGCCGGTCCCGCCGCTGCTGCTGGACATGCTGATCTCGGCCAACATCACGCTGTCGGTGATCGTGCTGCTGGTGTCGATGTATATCACCCGGCCGGTGGAATTCAACGTCTTCCCCACCACACTGCTTTTGATGACGCTGTTCCGGCTGGCGCTGAACGTCTCCTCCTCGCGCGCCATCCTGCTGGGCGGCAATACCGGTACGGCGGCGGCGGGCCAGGTGATCCAGGCCTTCGGCAGCTTCGTGGTGGGCGGCAGCTACGTGGTGGGGGCGGTGATCTTCCTGGTCTTGATCGCCATCCAGTACGTGGTCATCAACCACGGGGCGGTGCGCATCTCCGAGGTCACCGCGCGCTTCACCCTGGACGCCATGCCCGGCAAGCAGATGTCGATCGACTCGGACCTCAACGCCGGCCTGATCGACGAGAATGAGGCCCGCCGCCGACGCCGCCAGATCGCCGCCGAGGCCGAATTCTACGGCGCCATGGACGGGGCCTCCCGCTTCACCCAGCGCGACGCGGTGGCGAGCATCCTGATCACCGTCATCAACATCGTGGCCGGCTTCCTGATCGGAGTGCTGCAGCACGGCATGGCGCTGCCCCAGGCCATCCAGACCTACACCGTGCTGACCATCGGCGACGGCCTCGTCACCGTGATCCCGGCCCTCATGATCTCGGTCTCGGGCGGCCTGATTGTCACCCGCGCCAGCTCGGAATCGCGCATCGGCGTGGATTTCCGCCGCCAGTTGTTCGGCGAGCCGCAGCCCCTGATGCTGGCGGCCGGCGTGCTGGTGGCGGTGGCCGGCTTTCCCGGTCTTCCCAAGCTGCCCTTCCTGCTGCTGGGCGCTGGAGTCGGCGCCGTGGCCTGGCGCCTGAAACGCGCGGCCGCCACACTGCCTCCGCCGCTCCCCGGCGAACGGGCGGCGGCCCGGGAGAGCCTGGAGCATCTGCTGCGGGTCGACCCGCTGGCCGTCGAAGTCGGCCTCGGCCTGGTCAAGCTGGTCGAGGGCGGGCCGGCTTCGCCGCTGCTGCGCCGCATCAGCGCCATCCGCAAGCAACTGGCCGGCGAGCTGGGCTTTCTGCTTCCCCCGGTGCGCGTCACCGACAACCTCTCCCTGCGCGCCCGCGAGTACCTGATCCTGCTCAAGGGCGCGGAAGTCGCGCGCTTCGAGCTGCCGGCTGGCTGCGACCTGGCCATCCAGCCCGGCGCCACCCCCGCCTTGGGCCAGTTGCCGTTCGAAGGCATTCCCACCCGCGATCCGGCCTTCGGCATCCCCGCCTTCTGGGTCCGCTCCGAACAGGCCGAGACCGCGCGCGCCGCCGGCTTCACCGTGGTCGACGCCGCCAACGTGCTGGGAACCCACCTGATCGAGGTCGTACGCCGCCATGCCCACGAGCTGCTTTCCCGCCAGGAGGCGAAAAAACTGCTGGACCGGGTGGCCGAAGAGCACCCCAAAGTGGTCGAGGACCTTGTCCCCAAGCTGCTCTCTCTGGCTCAGGCGCACAAGGTCTTGCAGAATCTGCTGCGCGAGCGCGTCTCGATTCGCGACGCCGTGACCATTCTGGAAACCCTGGGAGAGGCCGCCCACATGACCCGGAACCCGGTGCTGCTGACCGAGTTCGTCCGCCAGCAACTGGGCCGCTCCATCGTGCGGCCCTACCTGGGGCCGGGCGGCGATTTGCAGGCCTTCTTCCTGGAGCCGGCTTTGGAGCAGACCTTCGAGGCGGCCGTCGAGCATGGCGAATCCACCAGCCAGTTGCGCCTGCCCCCGTCCAAGATCCGGGAGGTCGTCGACCGCGTCGCCGCCAAAGTGGGGGGACTCGACGGCGCCGCCGTCATCCTGGCGGCCAGCGGCGCGCGCTACTTCCTTAGGCAAATTCTGGAACCGTCGATCAAGAATGTGATGGTCCTGTCGCACAGCGAGATTCCCCCTGGCGTCAAGGTGGGGTCGCTGGGCGCCATTTGATTTCTATGCGACTGAAGAGCTACTACGCCGGGACCGTGGAGGCTGCCATGAGCCTGGCTCGCCAGGAACTGGGCGAGGAGGCCCTGCTCATGAATTCCCGGCCCGCGCCGCCCGAGGCCCGCCACTTGGGGCTGCATGAGGTGGTCTTTGCCGTCGAGCGCGACCCGCCTCCCGCAATCGATGGCCGCGCGCTGGCCGCCGAGCTGGCCCAGCTTCGCCGCCAGCTCCACCGGATGTCGGCTCGCTGGCGCAGGATCAACCGGTTCGACCCCTGGATCGAAGAGGTCGCCGATGAGCTGGCGGCGGCCGGCCTGGACGACGAGCTCATCGCCGCCATTGCGGGTAAGCTCCAGCCACACCCCCTGGCCGGCGATCCCGACCGCACCCAGCAGATGCTGGCCCAAGAGCTGGCCGCCTGCTTCGGCGTGGAACCCAGCTTGGAATCGCCCGCCGCCGCCCCGTCGATCGTCGCCCTGCTGGGGCCGCCCGGCGACGGAAAGACCACCCTGTTGGTGAAGCTGGCCGCCCGTTACGGTCTCCCCACCCGCCGCCCCACTCACCTTCTCTCCCTCGACACCCAGCGCATCGCCGCCGCCGATCAGTTGCGCTGTTACGCGGCCATCCTGGGCGTGGGCTTCGAAGCGTTCGAATCGGTAAACACTCTGACGCAAGGCTTGGCTCGATATTCCCAAAAGGAGCTAATCCTCATTGATACGCCGGGATATTCACCAGGAGGTCTGGATTTAGACCTGGCGCATTACCTGGCGGATCACCGGGAAATCGACAAGCATCTGGTCCTATCGAGCTCCACGAAATCTTCCGATCTTTCCAATATGGCCGACCGGTTTGCCGTGTTTCAACCGTCGAAGCTGATTTTCACGCACTTGGACGAAACCGAGCGGTACGGTGGCATTCTCAATCAAGCGTCTCGGACACGATGGCCGGTCTCGTTCCTGAGTTCGGGCCCGCGCATCCCCGAGGATCTCGAGCCGGCCACCCGGGAGCGCATCATCCAACTGGTCCTGAGGGGGGAGCGGGGGGCGCTGGAGCGCGCCGCGACGGCGTGACGGGGCGATGTACGAGAACCTATTGCAAACCTACGCCGCGGCCGCCGAAACCGCCACCGATGAGCGCGAGCGCCTGATTCTCGAGAACCTTCCGCAAGTCAAGCTGATCGCCCGCCGGATCCATGAGAGACTGCCCGAGAGCGTCAACCTGGAGGATCTGATTTCGACCGGGATCATCGGCCTGATCACGGCCATCGACCACTTCGATCCCGGTCACAACGTCAAGCTCAAGACCTACGCCGAGTACAAGATCCGCGGCGCCATCCTGGACAGCCTGCGGGATCTGGATTGGGCGCCGCGCCAGAAGCGCAAGAAGGCCAAACAGATCGAATCCGCCATCAGCGTCGTCGAGCAGCGAGTCCAGCGGATTCCCACCGAGGAGGATATCGCTCAGGAGCTCAAGCTCAGCCTGGAGGAGTATCACCAGTGGCTGGTGGAGATCCGGGGGGTCAACATCGGGAGCATCGAGCATGCCTCGGCCGACGACGAAGGACGGGATCTGCTGGAGTATGTCGCAGACCGCGAGGAGGACTGGCCTTCGCAGATCCTGGAGCGCGGCGAACTGGAACGGTTGCTGACGTCGGCCATCGAGAAGATGCCGCATATCGAGCGGACCGTGCTCGGTCTCTACTATCACGAGGAGCTCACCCTGCGCGAGATCGCCGAGGTCATGGGGTTTCACGAGTCGCGGGTCTCGCAGTTGAAATCGCAGGCCGTGTTGCGCCTGCGCTCTTACATGGAGCGGCGCTGGCCCAGCCGGCGCGGGAGCAGCGCGTGACGGGTTCGGCCGATCACGCCGCGGCGCGGAGCTGGTTGCTCCAGGAGTGGATCTCCGCCCTGATTTCCGCCATCGCGGCCGCCACCGGGAAGCGTCCTCTGATCCAACTGGGCGCGCCCGCGCCTCCGGCCGGCGGCGGCCTGGGGCAGCCCGTCTGGCACGAGCTGTCTTTCCGTCTCGGCCCGGAAGCCGTGATGCGGGCCGGCGCAACGCAGGCCGACTGGCTCAGTTTGGGCGCCGCGGTGCTGCACGCCGCTGGAATCGATCCAGCCGCGCCGGAAGACGCTCCGGGCGCCGCGCGCGAGCTTCTCGAGCAGACGGGCGCACGACTGGCTCAGTCCCTAGGCGCGGCGCTCGGCAGGCCGGAGCTGTCCGGATCGGTTCGTGACGCCGGCGCGCCCGATCCGGTCGTGGCCGCGGCCGAGGACCTGGCGGTCTACCAGATCCAGCTCTCCGATTGGGTCTCGGTGACCCTTCTGGCCGCCCCCGGCCCCGCTCTCATCGAAGCGCTGGCCATCACTCGCGCGCCGGGAGTCACGCCGCCGCCACAGAATTCCAAGACCCTGGATCTGCTGATGGAGGTGGAGCTGCCGGTCAGCGTCTCGTTCGGGCGCGCCCAGCTCCCCCTGCGCGATGTCTTGAAACTGAACTCCGGCTCGATCGTCGAGCTCAACCGCACCATCAACGACCCGGTGGAATTGATCGTCAACAACTGCGTGGTCGCCCGCGGCGAGGTGGTGGTGGTGGACGGCAACTACGGCGTGCGGATCAAGCACGTGGTGAGCCGCGAGGAACGGCTTCGAACCTTGAACTAGCCGATGCCGATGAACGAGCTCTTTCTTCCCGTGACCGCCGGCGCGGCGCTGGCCATCGGCTTTGGCGCCGTCCTACTTCTGTTTTTCTCGCTGAAGCGCGAGTTGAGCCGCGCGGGAAATCGCCAAGTCAAGATCGAGGAAGCGCTGGAGACGATCGACCGCCGCCATCGGGAGCTGGCAGAAAAGCCGGAACCGCCGGTGGAGACGCCCCGCTCCGGCCTCAGCCCGGGCAAACGCAGCCAAGCGCTCGAGATGCACCGCCGGGGTCAGACACCCGCTGAGATCGCAGCTCTGCTGGGCGTGCCCCGCAATGAGGTGGAGCTGCTGGTGAAGGTGCAGCGCATTCTGCTGTCGAAGGTCTGACCTACAGCTCCAGGCGCTCCAGCCGGAATTCCGCGCTCCGGACGCGGGGCCGCACGCGGTAGGACCCCTCGTCGTCCAGCGTGACGCTCAGGGTCATCTCCCGGCGCTCGCGAACCACGGTCAGCGAGAAGCTCTTCTTCGACTGCGTCCCGCGCAACTGGTTCGACAATTCGCGAGGGCCGCTCACTTTCTTGTCATCCACCTTCACGATGACGTCGCCGGCCTTGATGCCGGCCTTCTCCGCGGCGCTCCCTTTGGTCACCGACCGCACCAGCACGCCGTCCTTGACGCCGAAAAACTCCGCCAGTTGCGAGCCCAGCGACTCGCTCTCGATTCCCAGCGTCGCGCTGCGCCAGGACGTGAATACGCGCGGCATGTCCGGCATCCGGAATTCGGGGATGCGCGGAACCTCCACCACCATGGGCTCGCCGCGGAAAACTCCTTCGCGCTGGCCGATGGTGGCGGTCAGGACCTGGCTGGAGCCGCCGCGCCAGACCGTCAGTTTCGCCTGCCGGCCGGCGGGCGTCTCCCGCACCATGCGGATGAACTGCTCCTGGCCTTCCACGCGCTGGCCGTTGTATTCCAGCACCACGTCGTTGTCCTTGAGACCGGCCTTGGAGGCCGGGCTATCCGCCTCGACGCTGGTAATCTCGACGCCATGCTCGTCCCTCAACCCCAGAGCCTTGGCCCGATCGGCGTTGACGTCGGTGACGCCCACCCCCAGGAAACTCCCGCTCGACCCAAACAGCACGCCCCGTGCCACCGTGCGCGCCTTAGGCGCCGTCCGGGCCGTTCCCTGCGCCCACACCGCCGGCATCACCAGACTCGCCGTCATCAAAACCACCGTCAGCTTCCTCATACCCAATCTCCTAACTCCAAAAACACCGCTTACTCACGTGCGCGGCTCTGTACGCTACTAACACCTGGCACCTGCTTGCCTCACCTCTCACCTGACACCTTCTTGATGTAGATCGTCCCCCCCGTACTGGCCAGCCGCAGAACGGGGCCGCCACCGTTGATGGCGCCCTCGGCCAGCACCGCCGAGCCCTGTCTCCGCACCTGCACGCTGGGAAAGTCGCAGACGATGCGCCGCAGGTTGTAGGCCGATTCATTCTGCGCCTGAATCGTGATCCCCAGATTGGACGGCAGGTATACGGTAATGTCACCTGCCCCGGTGCTGAGCAGCGATTCGGCCGGCACGCCGCCGAGCATCAACTGGGCGATGATGCTGCCCACCGCGGTGGTGGCCCGCAAGCTGCCCGAGACATTGGAGAGCCGGATGGCGCCCGCGCCGGTTTCACAGCGCACGCCGGGCGCCTTGCCCACCTGAATGGGGCCGCCGGAGGTCTCCGCCGTCACCATCCCCTCGGAGCTGCCCACGCTAATGGACCCGCCCGCGGTGTTCACCGACACGGTGGAGCCGGCGCGGCCGATCTGGATGGCCCCGCCGGCCGTAGCCGCCTGCACCGGTCCGCTGACTTCCCGCGCCACGATGTCGCCGCCGGCCGTCTCGAAGCGGGCCTCTCCGCCGATACTGCCGGCGCGGATCGGTCCACCCGCCGAGGTGCACCGCACGGAACCCCCGATGGCGCCCAGGGAGATCTCGCCGCCGGCCGTCCGGGCCAACACCGCGCCGCCGATCCGGTCCAGCTTGATCCGCCCCCCTCCGGTGAAGGCCTGCAGAGCGCCCTGCAGTCCGGAAGCGTCCACGGCCCCGCCGTGGGTTTCCACGATCACGTCGCGCAGAGTGCGCGGCGCGGTGACCTGCATCTCAGCGCTGCCGGCGCCGTCGCTGGAGTGCGCCATCTGGATCGAGGTCAGGTCGCCCTGCCGGTTGCTTTTCACCACGAACTGTCCCAGCAGGGTTCGCGCCTGGGCTTCGCTCTTGGCCTTGACTCTCTTGACGAAGGTATAGCGGACCTGGCCCTCGTCGCCGCCGGTGACAGCGACGCGGCCCTGAGTCGAGACCCGCAGCCGGCCAGAGGGCAGGACCGATTCGGACCCGCTCACGGTCTGCACCCAATAGACGCCCTCGCGGGTAAGCGTCTCCTGCCAGGCCGGCAAACTGCCCGAGGCCGCCAGCAGCGCCGCCGCCAGACGCCTAGAAAGTACCCACCGACGCATTCATTTCCTCCAAAGCATTCTTGCACTTCAAGCGCACGTAATTGTTGTTTTCCTTACGCACCAGGCCCTGCAGGATCCCCACCAGCGCGTCGTCGCGCTCCTGCACCAGCAGATCGATGGCCTGAATCCGCACCCCGGCATTGTCGTCGGATTGCAGGACACGGGCCAGCGTCTGGCGCACTTCCGGCCGCCCGGTCAGGCCTTTCAAACCCTCCAGGGCCTTGAGCCGCACTCCTGGATTGGCATCGTGCGTCAAGGCGTGCATCAGGGCGCCCCGCACCTCGTCGGAGGCCGGCAAGGCTTTCAAGAACTCGATCGATTCCACTCGCACCCCGGCATTGGCTTCGTCCCGCGCGCCGGCCAGCAGCATGCGCTCGATCTGGCCGTCGCTCAGCTTTCCGGAAATCTGCCGCCGGCGCGTCTCATCGAGCAGGATTTGCACGCCCCCGGCCGGGTCCGGCTGCACCGAGCGGATGGTCGAGACGACCGGCTCGGTGGCCAACCCGGCCTGGGCGCCGATCGAACCCGATTCCCGCGGGATCAGGCGCGAGGAGAAGAAGCCCAGGGCGATCAGCGCCACCGCTCCCACTGGCCGCACCGTGGTGGGAATGCGCCATCCGGCCAGGAAGGAGGAAATCAGCGCCCTCCAGCCGCTGCGGGGCTGCTCCTGCTGCCGGTCCACCGCCTGGAACAACCCATAACGGCATTCGGTCAGCAGCAGGGAAGAAGGCGCCAGGTGCGCGCCATCGGCCGCGGCCTGGAACCGGCGATGCGCTTCCAATTCGCGCCGGCAGGAGACGCAGCCATGAACGTGCTCTTCCAGGTCCTCTTCCTGCTGGGACGTCAATTCTCCGTACAGGTACAGCGGGATCAACTCAGTAATGGATTCGCACTTCATGCAAACTCTCCCAATTCCACTCGCATCTTCTGGGTGGCCCGAAACAGGCAGTTCTTGGCGGCCTCCTCGCTGGTCCCCAGCACCTCGCCGATCGCCTTCAACCGCATCCCCTGGTAGTGCCGCAACTCGAATACCATCCGCTCCCGGGGCGTCAGCCCGGTCAGCGCCTGGCCAATCCGGGCGCCCAACTGCTGGTTATGCAGATTCCGCTCGGGGTCGCCTTCCGCCCGGTCCTCTTCCACAGTATAGGTCCGGTCGACCCACCCCTCGCCGGTTTCGATCACCGGCGGCTCCTCCTTGCGGATCTTGCGCTTGCGCAGGTAGTCGAAGCAGATGTTGGTGACGATCCGGTACAGCCAGGTATGGAAGCTACAGTCGAAGCGGAAGGAGTGTATGTTCTTGAAAACCCTCAGGAAAGCTTCCTGGTAGACATCCCGCGCATCGTCCGGCGAGCGCAGCAGGTTCATGGCAAGTCCAAGCACACTCTGATCATACGACCGGACCAGAGTCTCAAAGGCGTCCTGGTCCCCTCGTTGTATAGCCCGAATAAGGTCTGCTTCGTCCAGTCGCGGGGCCACTCTGGCGCCTACCATCGCGGCCGTCTGCTGGGCCATATTTCCCTACGCCTACTATGACGTATCAGCATGGAAAACGATAGGGTTG
>JACOSH010000375.1 GCA_016178945.1 Acidobacteriota bacterium | reverse complement strand
GGGCAGCGGCATGTACTTGTTCCAGATCTGCGACACCACCGGGTTCAGGCCGATCGCGCGCGGATCGCAGGTGTTTGTGCCGCACATGGCGGGCTGGTAGGTGGTTCCGTCCACGGTCACCGGGCGGGGGTTCAGATTGTAAGCGCGCCAGGCGCCCGAGCTGTCCGGCACCTGGATCACGCCGGCCCGCATCAGCTTGGTGGGCGCCGCGCGCTGATAGGTGATCACCTGCGGAAACCGGCGGCCCTCGTAGTCGAAGAAGAAATAGGTCTTGTGCCCGCCCAGGCTGGGGGTCAGCGGACCGCCCAGCGCCGCCCCGAAGCGGTGTTCATGGGTCTTGGGCCGGGGCTGATTGGTGCGGTTGTTGATCCACGAGTTGGCGCTGAAATTGGTGCCGAAATAGTACTCATACGCCGCGCCGTGAAAGTCGTTCGTCCCGCGTTTGGTCACCATCTGGACCTGGCCTCCGGCGGCGCCGTTGAAATCGGCCGTCTGGTTATTGATGCTGACCCGGAACTCCTCGATGCTTTCCACCGGCGTGGGCACAACCCCGGAGGGATCGCCGCCCGAGGTGCGCGCCGTGGAGCCGCTGGACAGGGTGTAGTTGCGGTAGTTGCCGTCCTGATCGCTCGAGATATTTCCGCCGTCGAGCGAGAATACGTTCTGGTCGTTGGCCTTGCCCGCGACCTCGCCGCCCGGGGCCACTCCCGGCTGCAGCGTGACGAAGGCGTTGGCGTCGCGGCCGAGGTTCGGCAGGATGGCCAGCGCGCGGCCGGTGATGGTGGTCCCGGCCGAGACGGCGGTGGTTTGCAGCTCCGCCGCCGGACTGGCCTGCACATCTACCGAGGTCGCAGTCGAGCCCACTTCCAGCGTGACGTTCAGGGTCAGCGTGCTGCCCACGAGCGTGCGCTGCGCGCTGAGCTTGGTCTGCTTGAATCCCTCGCGGCTCACCGTGACGTCGTACGCGCCCGAGGGAACGTTCAGGAAGACGTAACGCCCGTTCTCATTGGTAAGGGCCGTGCGCGTTACGCCCGTGGATGTGTCGCGGAGCGAAATCGCCGCGCCTTGAATACTGGCTTCCTGCTGATCGATCACCTGCCCGGAGATGGCGCCCGCGGAAGTGAGTTGCGCCCGCGCCGGCGGCAGTGCGAGGGTCAAACCGAGGAAGCCCAGAATCGTGAGAGAAACGAATCGCGAGTTCATGGAACCAACCTCCTGCCCGCGGTCAAGGCCGCTTCCTAACGCGCGCGGCTCAGTCCCAAGCCGCGAACGTGAGGGAGCGGATTGTTAGCCACGTGCTCAATCTGGCGCACGATTATATCAGGCGCCGCAAGGCCGCGCATGACACATGCCCCCGGGCCTTCTCTGGTGCTGACGAAACGGCGTACGATCCCCCATCCCATGCCGCGATAGTTCCGGTCGAATGGGTTCTCGATCTCGAACAGCAGATCCGGTGTAGAGCGCCGCCGATGCCGGGGCGCAGATGGTGCTTCCGGCCGGTGACACGCGGCGCCCAGGCAAGATGCTCGACATCGTCATGCTGTTCCTGCCAGGAGGTAATCCACGCCCAACCCACTTCTCGATCGGCTAAACTTAGCTGAATCGTTGGCATGCCGCTTTCAATGGGCGAAAAACTCGGCCCCTACGAAATCCTCTCCGCGATCGGAGCCGGGGGTATGGGCGAAGTGTACAAAGCCCGCGACACCCGGCTCAGCCGCATGGTCGCCATCAAAGTCCTGCCCGAGCACCTCGCCAGCAACGCCGAGGCGCGGCAGCGCTTCGAGCGGGAAGCGCAGGCCGTCTCGAGCCTGAACCATCCGCACATCTGCACGCTCTATGACGTCGGCCGCCAGGACGGCAGCGACTACCTGGTAATGGAGTATCTGGAAGGCGAGACGCTGGCGGCGCGGCTCCGCAAAGGTCCGCTGCCGGCGCCGCAGGCGCTCGAGTACGGGGTCCAGATCACGATGGCCCTGGCGGAGGCCCACAAGCAGGACGTGTTCCACCGCGACCTGAAGCCGGGGAACATCATGCTGACCAAGACCGGGGCGAAGCTGCTCGACTTCGGCCTGGCGAAACTGGCGCGCGCGGAGGCGGCGCCGGGCGCCGACCAACCCACGGTGTCGGCCGATCTGACGGCGAAGGGCACGCTGCTGGGGACGCTGCCCTACATGGCGCCGGAGCAACTGGAAGGCAAGGAAGCCGACGCCCGCAGCGACATCTTCGCGTTCGGAGCGGTGATCTACGAGATGCTGGCCGGGCGAAGGGCTTTTGAGGGGAAGTCACAGGCCAGCGTGATGGCCGCGATTTTGGAGCACGACCCGCCGCCGATCTCCACGCTGCAACCGCTGACGCCGCCCGCGCTCGATCGCGTGACGAAGACCTGCCTGGCAAAAGATCCCGACGATCGCTGGCAAACGGCCCGCGACCTGAAGCGGGAGTTGGGGTGGATCGCCGGCGCTCCCGAATCTGGAAGCCCGGCTCCGGCTTCCTTCACGGCCGCGTCGCGATACGTAAGTTTGCCCTGGATCGCCGCCGCCGTGGCGCTGATCGCGCTCGCCATTCCCGCGGCGCGGCATCTGCGCGAGACACCGCCGCCCGAGACGCGCGTGGACATCGTCACGCCCGCCACCGACAGTCCCGCGTCGTTTGCGCTCTCGCCCGACGGCCGCAAGATCGTCTTCGGGGCCTGGGGCGATGGCGCGTCCCGCCTGTGGCTGCGGTCGCTGGCAACGACGGCGGCGCAGCCGCTGGCGGGCACCGAAGGCGCCACGGTCCCGTTCTGGTCGCCCGACAGCCGCTCCATCGGCTTCTTCGCCGGAAATGCGCTGAAGCGGCTTGATCTCGGCGGCGGCGCGCCGCAGACCCTGGCTCCGGCGGTCGCAGGCCGCGGCGGGACGTGGAACGCGGACGGGGTCATCGTGTTTGCGCCGAGCCTTTCAACCCCCCTGATGCGCGTGCCCGCGACGGGCGGCACGGCCGTGGCGGTGACCACGCTCGGCCCGCAGCAACGGGGCCACCACGCGCCGTTCTTTCTGCCCGACGGCCGCCGGCTCCTGTTCTACATGCCGGGCGCGCCCAGCGGCTGGATGGGACGAAGGCCGCGCTCACGGGCGAGCCGGTTACGGTGGCCGAGGGCGTGCCCGTTGATATCACGCTCTCCCGGAGCGCCGTCTCGGCCGCGGCGACCGGGTTGGTGGCCTACCGGACGGGCGGGGGCAGCCAGCGGCAACTGACCTGGGTGGACCGGTCGGGCACGGCGCGGGGAACCGTTGGCGCCCCGGACGCCACTCTCGACGCTCCCCGAGTGTCCCCCGACGGGCATCGTGTGATTGTCGGGCGCGATGTGCAGGGCAACGTGGACCTCTGGCTGCTGGACGGCGCGCGCATGAGCCGGTTCACGTTCGATCCGGCTTGGGACACCCGTCCCGTCTGGTCGCCCGACGGCGCTCGGATCGTGTTCCGCTCACACCGGTCGGGCTCCGGTGACCTCTACCAGAAGCTCACCAGCGGCGCGGGCGTGGAGGAGCCGCTGGTGGCCTCCGACCAAATCAAGACCGCCTACAGTTGGTCCGCTGACGGCCGCTTCCTGCTGTATAGCATCCTCGACTTGAATGGAGACGTCGACCTCTGGGTCGTGCCGATGGCGGGCGATCGCACACCGTCGGTGTTCCTGAAGACCCCCTTCCGCGAGGGCTATGGCGCGTTCTCCCCGGATGCCCGCTGGGTGGCCTACCAGTCGAACGAATCGGGGCGGCCGGAGATCTACGTGCGGCCCTTTGTCCCGCCCGGGGCGGCGGGCACGGCCGCGGCGGCGACCGGGAGCCAATGGCAGGTGTCCACGGCGGGCGGGATCACGCCCGCCTGGCGGCCCGACGGCAAGGAGCTGTACTACCTCAACCCGGCGGGCGCGATGATGGCGGCGCCGATCGCCGTCTCCGGCGCCACGCTGGAACCGGGCGCGCCGGTCGTGCTCTTTCCCACGCGCATCTTCGGTGGAGGCGTGGACGGGCAACAGGGCCGGCAGTACGACGTTGCCCCCGACGGGCGCTTCCTCATCAACATGGAACTGGGCAGCGCCGCCGCGCCGATCACGCTCATCCAGAACTGGAACCCGGCGGTGAAGAAGTAGCCCGAACCGCTCAACCGGCGACTGTCTACCGCGAAATCCCCTTGCCCTCGGTCACCGTGATGAAAATATTCGCCTTGACCCCCGGCACCGTCTCCTTCGCGCCGCTGGGCCATTCGATTTCCACACGGTCCACGGTCTGCGATTGCCCCAGCCCAAAGTGCATCCGCAGGTCGCTGTGCGACATGAACGAAGATCCGGACCGGACCTCGTTCACCAGAGTCCGGCCTCCCACGGTCACCACCACCCGCGCTCCGATGGCGCTTCGATTGGACTTCGTTCCCACCAGCCGCAGGTTCAGGAACCGGTTGCGGTTTCCGCCCTCGTTGCGCAGCAGGCTGGGAGGCTGGTTCATGTTCATAATCGCCAGATCGACGTCGCCGTCGTTATCGTAGTCCCCGGCGGCAAGGCCCCGGCCCGAATGCTCCGCGCTCACGCCGTCGCCGCTCTGGAGCGAGACATCCTGGAAGCGCCGGCCGGCCAGGTTTCGGAACAAGAGCCGGCGCTGGTCGAAAGCGGCGTCCTTGGCGTTCGGATAGACGTGGCCATTCACCAGAAACAGGTCCGGCCAGGTGTCGTTGTCGTAATCGATAAACACGGCGCCCCAGCCCAGAAACCGCGTCACGGACCCGAGCCCCGTGGCCGCGGCCGCCTCGGTGAAACTACCGTCGCCATTGTTCCGGTAAATGTTAGGCGCGTCGTCGGTGAAGTTCGTCTTGGCCAGATCCAGCAGCCCGTCGCCGTCGTAGTCGGCGGCGCTGGTCCCCATGCCGGCCTGCTCGCGGCCGTCTTCGCTGTAGGCGACGCCCGCCTCCACTCCGGTGTCCGTGAAACTGCCGTCGCGGTTGTTGTGGTAGAGGATGCTGGCTTGCGAGTCCACGGCCACGTAGAGATCGGGCCAGCCGTCATGGTCGTAGTCGAGAGTCGTCACCGACAGCGAGTAGCGCTCACCCGGCGCCGTGATCCCGGAAGACCCGGACACGTCCGTGAACTTGATCCGGCCCGGCACGGAGTCGTTCCGCCACAGCCGGTTGATCCCGCCCTTCAAGCCCCGCGGGCCGCACATGACCGGCATGCCCTTCCAGGTGCAGGCGTTCGGCATGCCGGGCGCCGGAGTGTTCTTCCGGTCGAATTGCACGTAGTTCGCCACGAAAAGGTCCAGCTTGCCGTCCCGGTTGTAGTCGACGAAGGCGCAGCCGGTTCCCCAGCGGACGTCCTTGTCCGATAATCCCGCCGCCTCGGTGACATCCTCAAAGCCGCCCTTCCCGGTGTTCCGGTAAAGCACGTCGTGGCCCCAATAGGTGACGAACAGATCGATGTATCCGTCATTATCGAAGTCGCCGGCGCACACGCCCTGCCCCCAGCCCGACCGCGCCACCCCCGCTTCGCGGGATACGTCCTTGAATTTGCCGCCTCCTTCATTGCGGTAGAGATGGTTGGTTGGCTCCTGTCCCCGAGGGAATCCCTCCAGCCGGGATGCGGTGACGACAAAGAGATCCAGGCGACCGTCGTTATCATAGTCGATGAACGCCACCCCGGCCCCGAGAGTCTCGACGATGTAGTTCTTGGTCCGCTCCGCGCCACAATAGAAGAGGTCCTTGATTCCGGCCTCCGCCGCGACGTCCACGAATCGGACCGCGTCCGGAGCTTGGATCAGCAGAGAGGCAAGGACAACAACAGCGGCGAGGGCGACGCGCATCTATGCGGCCGGCTCCCGTACGACGAGATTCCGATCCGCCTCCATACCACGAGAAGTGTATCAAAGTTCTCCGGCGGGACTCGTACGGGCGAACGGCCAACTCAGAATGTCAGCTTCAGCGCGAGCTGCATGATGCGCGCGGGCGCGGTGCCGCTGATCTGGCCGACCGTGGCATTGCCGATCGCCGCGTTGGGAACCGCGAAGTTGGCGCGGTTCAGGGCATTGAACATCTCCCAGCGGAAGCTCAGACGCCAGCGCTCGGAAAAGCGGAAGTTGCGGTGAACGCCCAGGTCCAGGTTGAAGTTTCCGGGACCGGTCAGGATGCCGCGTCCGGCATTGCCGTACTGGAATTGGGCGGGCGCCGCGAAGGCGCCCAGATCGAACCAGCGGTCGATGGTGCGCTCGGAGGACGGCAGATTGCCGTCGCGGACCCGGTTCGGCCGGTCCCCGCCTCCGCCGGCGGAGTTGGACGTGGCGGCCGCCAGGCCCGGCGAGAAATGCTCGCCCGAGGCCAGCGACCAGATTCCAGAAAGGTTCCAGTTTCCAATGAGGTGGGACAGCGGCCCCGCGCCGCCCCACTGCCGGCCGCGGCCAAACGGCAGCTCGTACACATGGTTGAGCACCCACACATGCCGGCGGTCGTCCGGCGTCGGGCCCCATTCGCAGCGGTAGCAGCGGTTGTCCTGAGGCGGTCCGTTGCCGCCGCCGTTGATGTTGGCGGCATTGGCCAGGTAGTGCGACCAGGTGTAGGCCAGCGACAGCGTCAGGCCGCCCGAGGCGCGCTTCTCGACGCGCGTCTGGAGCGAATGATACTTGGCCCCGCCGTAATTGGTGCGATAGGTCACATTGGTGACACCCGGGTTGATGGCGAAGAACGGACGCCGCGGACCCTGAGCGCCCGGTCCCGGCGCGGATTGATTCAGATTCACGTTGGCGACCAGGCCGATGGTCCGCGTGCCCACGTACGAGACATCGGCCAGGAGATTGGAGCGCAGCTCGCGCTGGACGCCGATGGACCACTGCATGGCGCGGGTCGACTGCAGGTTGTAGTCCCAGGCATTGGGATTGCCGCCGGAGAGCGTCGCGCTGTCGCTGGGCGCCACCGGCGCGGGCAGGCCGCCGGAGAGCCGGGAAGGCGGGCGGCCGTTCTGGTCCGTGGCGACGACCTGGGAGAAGAAGAACGGCAGGTTCTTGTAGAGCTGCCCGCCGCCCTGGCCCGCCTCGACATAGGAAATGCCTGCGCCGGCGCGCAGCACGGTCTTGCTGTCGGAGGTCAACAGGTAGTTGAGGCCCATGCGCGGGGCCAGGTTGTTGGTGTCGAGGTTGCGGAGGCGGCGGGAGGCGCCGCCGGCGCCCGCAATCTCCAGGCGCGCCGTATCCACCCGGAAGTTGGACCAGCGGTCATGGACCTCGTAGGGTGGAGCGAGCAGCTCGTAGCGCAGGCCGTAATTCCAGGTCAGGCGGCGGCTGACCCGCCAGGTGTCGTCGGCAAAGGCGGCCAGGTTCCAGATGCGCAGCCCGAACGTCCCCACCAGGATGTTGCGGGTGATGCCGCTGGTCGCGCCCAGCGCGAAGTCGGCCAGCGCGCCGGCCGCGCCCGCGCCGCCGATCTGCCGGGTGAACTGGCCGTTGAACCCGAAGTCGCCGCGGGTGGGAAAGGCCGAAAAGCCGTTGAAGCGGTGGCGGACGTACATCCCTCCGAACTTCAGTGTGTGCGAATTCCGGACCACCGTGAGGATGTCTTCGTACTGAAAGGAGATGGTCTGGCTGTTTTCCGGATAGGTGGAGTTGTCGCCCAGAACCTGAAACCCGGTGATGCTGAACGAGGGCAGCCCGCCGGACTTGTCGTTGATGTTGATTCCGGGAATACCGATCGCCTGCGCGCTGTTGAACGGACCGCCCAGGGGCGAGATGTTCTGATTCCAGCGAACCGCGCCGATCCGGGTCTCGTTGACCACCGTGGGGCGCACCACCTTGGTGAAGTTCAGCGTCGCCGACCAGTTTTTCAACGGCACGGTGATCGCGCTGTTGGTCCCGTCGGCCGAAAGATACGGGCCGAGGGGGATCGGGGCGTTGGCCGGCGAGGGCAGGTTGCCCGGAGAGATCAGGTTGGTGTCGTCGTAGCTGTACTTGAAGAAGATGCGGTCGCT
>JACOSH010000374.1 GCA_016178945.1 Acidobacteriota bacterium | reverse complement strand
TCGTAGACCGCCAGCCGCAGCACGTTCCGATCGACGGCGGGCATGCGCTCCATCCGCCAATGCTCGGCGTGCCGCTTGATGCACTGGTCGATCTCCTCGATCTTCTCGACCACGCCCTTCACCAGGGTGTCGACAAAGGGATCTTGCGGCGGCCGGCTCTGGCTCTCTTCCGAGTACAGGGTCTCGTAATAGGCGGCAATGGCCTCCTCGACGGGCAGCCGCCGCGCATCCCACTGGAACAGGATCTGCAAGGCGCGCTGCCGGGCTCGATGACGGGAGGGCATGGGAACGTCATTGCTTCTTTTTAGCTGGTTCCTTCGCGCATCCTCCGCATCAGGTCCGCCATCTCAATGGCGGTGACCGCCGCATCCGTCCCTTTATTCCCGCTCTTGCCTCCGGCGCGGTCAATGGCCTGCTCCAGGGTATTGCAGGTCAGGACGCCGAAGGCTACCGGCACGCCGCTCTCGGCCGCGGCCTGGCCGATGCCCTTGGCGGCTTCGCCGGCCACGTAGTCGAAGTGCGGGGTGTCTCCGCGAATCACCGCTCCCAGGCAGATGATGGCGTCGTGCTTCTCCAGTTGGATCAATTCCCGCACCACCACCGGCATCTCCCAGGACCCGGGCACGCGCACGATCTCGATATCCTCCTCGGCGCAGCCGTGGCGCGCCAGCGCGTCCAGCGCGCCGCTCAAGAGCCGCTCGGTGATGAAGCTGTTAAAGCGCCCCACCACGATGGCGAAGGCCAGGCCCTTGGCGTTCAGTTGCCCTTCGGTCAGACGGATCGGCATGGATTCAATTTCCCGTAAAGTTGGGTTTGCGCTTCTCCAGGAAGGCGCGGGTGCCCTCGGCGCGGTCGTGCGTGGAAAAGGCCAGGCCGAAGGCGGCGGCCTCAAATCGAAGCCCGTCCTCCAGGCCCAGATTCAGACCGGCGTCGACCGCCTCCACCACCAGCGAGAGCGCCACCGGCGCGTTGGCCAGCACCTTGTCCACCCAGGCCCGGCTTTCGTCCATCAACTCCCCAGGGGCGAACACGAGGTTGACCAGGCCGATCTCCAGGGCGCGCTGGGCGTCGATGGAGTCGCCCGTGAGCAGCATTTCCAGCGCGCGCCCGCGTCCCACCAACCGGGGCAGCCGCTGCGTGCCGCCGTAACCGGGGGGGATGCCCAGGCGGACTTCCGGCTGCCCGAGCTTGGCGTTGGAGGCGGCGAAGCGCACCGTGCAGCACATGGCCAGCTCCAGCCCTCCGCCAAACGCGATGCCGCTGATGGCCGCCACCGAGACTTTGCGCATGCTCTCCAGCCGCCGAAACACGTTTTGCCCGCGCGTCGCGATGGCCCAGGCCTCCACTGGCGACGCCGACGCCAGCTCCCCGATGTCCGCGCCGGCGGCGAACGCTTTGCCGCCCGCGCCGGTCACGATGAGCGCCTTGATCTCGTCATCCCTGGCGGCTACCTCAAAGACGGCATCCAGATCCCCGATGGTGGCTGCATTCAGCGCGTTCAGCTTATCCGGCCGGTTCAGCGTCACGGTGGCTACACCGTTATCCACGTCGAACAGTATGTTGCCGTAGGACATATGGGATAATGAGCGTAAGCTTCATCATACAGCATCCACTTCCAGCACAGCGTATGGACCGCGCTTTCATCCGGAATTTTTCTATCATCGCGCACATCGACCACGGCAAGTCCACGCTGGCCGACCGCCTGCTGGAGCACACCGGCGCGCTCTCGCAGCGCGAGATGATGGAGCAGGTCCTGGACACCATGGACCTGGAGCGCGAGCGCGGCATCACCATCAAGGCCCACGCCGTGCGGCTCAGTTATACGGCCCAGGACGGCCGGCGCTACCAGTTGAACCTGATCGACACGCCCGGCCACGTGGATTTTAGCTACGAGGTGTCCCGCAGCCTGCAGGCCTGCGAGGCGGCGCTGCTGGTGGTCGACGCCTCGCAGGGCGTGGAGGCCCAGACGCTGGCCAACACCTACCTGGCGCTCCATCACAACCTGGAGATCATCCCGGTGATCAACAAGATCGATTTGCCCGCCGCCGAGCCGGAACGGATTCGCGAGCAGATCGAGCAGGTGATCGGATTGGACTCAAGCGGGGCGCTGCTGGTGAGCGCCAAACAGGGCTTGGGCATCGACGAAGTGCTGGAGGCGGTGGTGGCGCTCGGCCCGCCGCCCAGGGGATCCGACGATGGCCCGCTGCGCGCCCTGATCTTCGATTCCTGGTTCGACACCTACCGTGGGGTAATCATCCTGGTGCGCGTGGTGGACGGGCGGCTGCGCCTGGGACAGAAAATCCGGCTGTGGTCCAACGGCCAGGTGTACGAAGTGGAGGGCTTGGGCTACCAGGCGCCCAAGGCCACTCCCTGCGATGAGCTGACCGCCGGAGAGGTTGGCTTCCTGAACGCCAACATCAAGACCGTTTCCGACGCCAAGATCGGCGACACGATCACGGACCACGACAATCCCGCCGCCGAGCCGCTGCCCGGCTTCGAAGAGATCAAGCCGATGGTGTTCGCCGGCCTCTATCCGGTGGAGTCGCACGAGCACGGCCTGCTGCGGGAGGCGCTGGAAAAGCTGCGCCTCAACGACAGCGCCTTCAACTTCGAGCCGGAGAACTCGGTGGCCCTGGGGTTCGGCTTCCGCTGCGGCTTCCTGGGGCTGCTGCACCTGGAGATCGTGCAGGAGCGTCTGGAGCGCGAGTTCGACATCAACCTGATCACCACGGCGCCCGGCGTGCGCTACCGCATCACCCAGACCGGCGGCGAGGTGATCGAGGTCGACAATCCTACGCGCTTCCCCAATCCGAGCCAGATCAAGCAGATTGAGGAGCCGATCCTGGACGCCACCGTGATCACCCGGGAGGAGTATCTGGGCGGCATCCTCCAGCTTCTGGAGGAGAAGCGCGGCGTGCAGAAGAAATTCGAGCACCTCGGCGCGGGCCGCGTGCTGTTGCTCTACGAGCTGCCCCTCAACGAGATCGTACTGGATTTCTACGACCGGCTGAAATCGGTCTCGCGCGGCTACGCCTCGCTGGACTACCACCTGGCGGGCTACCGGGCCTCGCCCATGGTCCGGCTGGATGTGCTGGTGGCGGGCGAGCCGGTCGACGCCCTGTCGATCATCATCCACAGGGATTTCGCCTACGAGCGCGGCAAGTCGCTGATCGAACGGATGCGCAAGCTGATCCCGCGCCAGATGTTCGAAGTGGCCCTGCAGGCGGCCATCGGCAACAAAATCATCTCCCGCGAGACCATCCCGGCGATCCGCAAGAACGTGCTTGCCAAGTGCTACGGCGGCGATATCACCCGCAAGCGCAAGCTGCTGGAGAAGCAGAAGGAAGGCAAGAAGCGCATGAAGCGCGTGGGCCGCGTGGACATCCCCCAGGAGGCCTTCCTGGCGGTCCTGAAGGTGAGCGGGGACCAGCAGCCGGATTAAGCACCCGGGCTACAGCGGCACCGAGTTCTTGTCCGCGTAGCTGTCCACGTCCGATTCATCGGGCGGGATGTAGTGGAAGTATTCGGCGTATTCCAGCTTGTGCGCCTGGCCGCGCGAGCGGTCGCGCCCCAGGGCGAAGTGTTTGGTGTATTGCCGGTTGGCGGTGTCGTCGTTGTCGCCCAGCAGCGGCAGCTTGCGGCCGCGCGCGGCCAGCTTCCGGCGCAGCGCCGCGCCGTTGTTGCCGGCCGGACCCTGGGTGACGTTGGCCATGTTGGCCCAGACCTTCTGGTCGATGAAGCCGCCGATGTCCACCACCCGGTTCACCAGTTGCGGGCCTCGGGCGAAGTAGTACTTTTCCTTGGGTCCGTGCGCGGTCAGCCCCACCTTGAAGTGCTCCGGATAGTCCCACTCGGAGGCGGCCATCCAGCAGGCCGACTCGACGGCGCGTGCCGTCACGTAGTGATCCGGGTTGCGCTCATAGAGCGCCGACGGGTCGTACACGAAAACGGTGTCCACCTTCATGGCGCGGAACAGAAAGACCAGCCGCGCCCGCATTTCCAGGATCGGCCAGCCATCCATGTTATGGTTGGGATAGTTCAGGAAGAAAGTTTCCTTCAGTCCCAGGCGCTTCGACATCTCCACAGTGTCCCGTTCGTTCTTCAGGACGATGTCGCCGATCGAGGAGCCCGCGCCGGCCATTGAGTCGTTGGACATGGTGATCAGAATCCCGGTGTAGCCTTCGTCGAGGAGCTTGAGAATGGTTCCTCCCGCGAAGATGGGGATGTCGTCGCAGTGAGGCTGAATCGCCGCCAGGACTTTACCCCGGTGCGGCTTGCCCGGCTGCCGCCGTTCCACCGTGACCGGAACCGTAAATGACGTGCTTCCCGTGCCGCCGGCCTCGAACTCGCGGTCCACCTGTGGTCCCGCCTGCATCAGACCGGCGGAAACCGATGTGCTCATGAATTGTCGCCGTCGCATGATTCCGGCTCCTGACTCTTGGCTATTGACTCCTGCCTTTCAGCAGCACCGCCACAAACTCCGGGTCCGACTGCTCCAGCACGTTGCGCGGGATGTAGCAATAGCCCTTGTCCCCCCAATCCTCGCCCCAGGAATTCTTGACAATGAAGAAGTTGCCGATGTAGCCGGCGATGAGCATGGCGTGGCGTCCGTGACGGCCGCTGGGCGGCTCTGCGGCGCTGAACAGGCCGTCGCGTCCGACCTCGGAGAAGGCGGGCCCGGTGTTCATCGCCAGGTGCACAGGGCATCCGGCGCTCAGCACCTTGCGCACGTCTTCTATCGAGACGGGGAGCGGCGTCCCCTCCAGCTTGTGGCGCTGGGCGTCGGATACCAGCATGTTTTCGCGGGCCACGGGACTGGACGCATCGTCCGGCCACAACGACCGGCTGCACGTGCCGTTCTCGACCAGCACCTGTCCCGGATCGGGGCCGCCCACCGTGCCCTCGCCCCCCTTGTAGGCGTAGCCGTAATCGCGGGCGTCGCCCTGCATCCGCTGGAACTCGAGCATCGTGAAGTTGGGAGAGAGACGCTCGCCCTCCTGTTGCTGCAGGTTGCGCGACAATTCCAGCGCGTGCGTCCAAGCGAAAGCCGAGCAGCGCGAGGTCTGCCCCTGGTCGCCGACGCGCGTGGCGTACTTCCGCAGGTCCACTGCGTCCTTTTCGACTACGGAGGCGAAGGCCGGCGGCAGCGGCTGGGGCGGCGTGCGCTCGCCCCTGTCGGGGAGCGCGACCTCGAGGTTGCTCAGGTCCAGGCCCGTGTAACGGGCCATGAGCATTTCCAGCACCAGAGGCGTCACGAAGCCGAAGGCCGACAGGCGGCCGTCCCGCTCGAACAGCCGCACCGTATCGGAAGTGCCGGGAGCCAGTTGATCGAAGGCCTGGGCAAACTGCGGGTTGTCGAAGAACTGATAGCCTTCGCCGGAGCGCTGCCGGATCAGGTCGTCGCCGAAGAACTCGTGGCCCCCGAAGAGGTTCTGGGCGGATTCTTGGTAGTCCTCGACGGACCAGTCGCCCTGGTCGGGTTCAAAATCTTCCGGGCCGGCGTCGGGGAAGTCTTGCGCCGAAGCGAAGACCTCGTCATCGACCTCGGGAAGGTCTTCTTCGAACTCCCGCTGTTCTTCCTCTTCGGGCTCCTGTTCCTCGTCGTCCTCTTCTTCGGGCTCTTCTTCTTCGGTCGACTCTTCTACTTCGTACTCTTCGGGTTCTTCTTCCTCCTCTTCGTCGTCCGAGGAATCGTCGCCGCCGCCGGAATCGTCCCAGTCGCCGAAGTCGTCGTCATCGGGACTGAGGTAATAGAAGAGTTCGTTCGACATGGATCACGAGGGGCAGGCCAGCCGGTCTGCCCCTCGCCTAGCTTACTTCACTTTGGCGACGATGATGACCAGGGTATACAGCGCCAGCGATTCGATCAGAACCAGGCCCAGCAGCAGGGCGAAGCGGATGGCCGCCGACGCCCCGGGATTCCGCGCCATGCCTTCGGCCGCCGCGGCCACGGCCCTCGCCTGCGCCAGACCGCACAGGCCCGAAGCGATCGCCATGGAGAAGCCGGAAGTGATGGCCACCCAGTTAGTGCCGCCGTTGGTCTGGGCGAAGGTCGGGCTGGCAAAAACGAACAACGCCATCGCCAGGAGAAACAGTTTCGTATTCATCGTCAGGTACTCCTTCTATTAAGTTCGCTCCCAGGAGGTGGTCCCCGTCATCCTCGTGCAGCCGGGTTCACGCTGGAAGCGGCATCAAGCCGGAACATTAGTGGTCGTGCGCCGTGGCGCTGGCCACGTACACCATAGTCAACAAGGTAAAGATATAAGCCTGCAAGAGCGAGACAAAGACGTGCAATCCCATGAACAGCGCCGGCGCCAGCAGGAACGTGAGTCTCAGGAAGACCACGGTCACCTGCTCGCCGGCGTACATGTTGGCGAATAGACGGATGGTGAGCGAGAGCGGGCGCGCCAAATGGCTGATCAGCTCGATAGGAATCATCAAGGGCGCCATCCAGGGCACGGGGCCGGCGAAATGAGCCAGATACTTGCCCACGCCGTGGGCCATGATGCCCATCAGGTTGTAATAGACGAAGGCGACCAGGGCCAGTCCCAGGGGCACCTCGGGAAACATGGTCGGCGACTCGAAGGTGGGGATCACGCCCAGCAGGTTGGCGAACAGGATGAAGATGAAAATCGTGCCGAACAACGCCAGATAGTGGCTCCCGTGATGGCCAACCTGTTCTTCGGCGGTGTCGTGCAGGAAGGTGTAGATGACCTCGAAGACGTGCTGGAGCTTGCCGGGGCGGTCCATCGAGAGGCGCGGCCGCAGCACGGCGAACAGCGCCACAATGATGACCATCACCAGAATTTGCATGGCCATCGGCGTGGTCCCGGGGCGTTGGGGGTTTTCGGCATGAACGCCCACCAGTGCCAGGACACTGCTGGCCAGGCCGGCCAGATGGTCGTTGAACAACTCGGTCAGCCACGGTTCATGGTGCATACACGAGCTCGAAGAGGATTTCCAGAAGGACGG
>JACOSH010000373.1 GCA_016178945.1 Acidobacteriota bacterium | reverse complement strand
CGTCGCTGGAGCCGATGACGGCGCCGCCGGGGATGCCGCCGCCTGCCAAAAGTGCGAACAGGCAGTGGCCCCAGTGATCGCGGCCGCCCCAGTGATTGATGCGCGGCGTGCGGCCCATCTCGCCGAACACCACGACCAGCGTCGAGGCGAGCCGGCCGCGCTCGTGCAGGTCGTCGAGCAGCGCGGCGAGGCCTTGATCGAAGCGCGGGCACAGCTCTTCCTCCATGCGTTCGATGCCGGTCGAGTTGAAGCCGTGAATGTCCCAGGCGCCATCCCAGTCGTACCACTTGACCTGGACGAAGCGCGTCCCTGCTTCGACGAGCCGACGCGCCATCAAGAGCGATTGGCCGAACATGTTGGCGCCGTAACGGCTGCGCAGGGCTTCGCGTTCTTGCGACAGGTCGAAGGCATCGCGAACTCTCGTGGAGGTCAGAATATTGGCGGCACGCTGGTGAAATGTGTCCATGCGTTCGACGGCGGCATCGCCGCTGGAACGGGCCTGATCGACCGACGCCAGCAGCGCCCGACGGTGTGCGAAGCGCTCGGCCGGGACGTCGGCGTTTAGCGTGAACTGTGGCAGCTGTGCCTGCTGGGCCATGGGGTTGAGAATCATGACCGGATCGCAGGCGGAGCCGAAGACGCCGCCGCCAATGCCGGGCGTATTGAAGATGCGTCCGCCCAGATGGATGTAGGGCGGCATGATGCCGTTGTCGCCCTTGAGCCGCGTGACGACGGCGCCGTAGGTGGTGAGGCTGTCGCGCGAACCCGTGAGGGCAGGCCGGGCCATGTGCTCGCCCGTGAAGCCCGTGAAGGAGCGGATGAGGGCGCACTTGTTCATTCGGTCAACCATCATTGGCAGCAACTCGCCGATCTGCAATCCGGGTACGCTGGTCGGGATGACGCCGTAGGGCCCCCGAATATCATTCGGGGCGCTGGGCTTCGGATCGAACATCTCCAGCTGGCTCGGCCCACCTTCGAGAAAGATGAGGATGCACGACGTCTCACGTCGTGGCCCGAGGCGAGATCCTGGAATTGAAGAACACCATCAACCGGATGGTGGATCAGCTCAACGCCTTCGCCGCCGAGGTCACGCGGGTGGCGCGGGAAGTGGGCACGGACGGCCGGCTGGGCGGCCAGGCCGAGGTGGCCGGCGTCTCCGGCACCTGGATGAACCTGACCAACGGCGTCAACCGGATGGCCAGCAACCTCACCGACCAGGTGCGCAATATCGCCGTGGTGACCACGGCGGTGGCCAACGGCGATCTGTCGCAGAAGATCACGGTGGAGGCCCTGGGCGAGTTCCAGGAGCTGAAGAACACCATCAACAGATGGTGGATCAGCTCAACGCCTTCGCCTCCGAGGTCACCCGCGTGGCCCGCGAGGTGGGCACGGAAGGCAAGCGGGGGGGCCAGGCCGAGGTGAAGGGCGTTTCCGGCGTCTGGGAGGACCTGACCGACAATGTCAACGCCATGGCGGCCAATCTCACCACCCAGGTCCGGGCCATCGCCGAGGTGGCCACGGCCGTCACCCGGGGCGACCTCACGCGCGCCATCGCGGTGGAGGCCCGGGGCGAGGTGGCCGATCTGAAAGACAATCTCAACCGCATGATCGCGGCGCTCAAGGAGACCACCCAGAGCAACCAGGAGCAGGACTGGCTCAAGACCAACCTGGCGCGGTTCACGCGCCAGTTGCAGGGCCAGCGCGAACAGGCCACGGTGGCCAACCTGATCATGTCGGAGCTGACCCCGCTGGTCAACGCTCATCACGGGGTGTTCTATGGGGCCGAGAGCGATCAGGATCGCCCCAGCCTGCGGCTGCTGAGCTCCTACGGGTATGTGGAGCGGAAACACGTGGCCAGCCGCTGGCTGGTGGGCGAAGGCCTGGTGGGCCAGTGCGCCCACGAGAAGAAGCCCATCCTGCTCACCGACGTTCCCGCGGATTACGTGCGCATCACCTCCGGGCTGGGCGACGGCAAGCCGCTCAACATCGTGGTGCTGCCGGTGCTGTTCGAGGGCAAGGTCACCGCCGTTGTGGAGCTGGCCTCCTTCCAGCGCTTCAACGAGACCTACATGACCTTCCTCCAGCAGCTCATGGAGAGCCTGGGCGTGGTCCTGAACATGATCCTGGCCAACACCCGCACCGAGGAGCTGCTCAAGCAGTCGCAAGCGCTGGCCGAGGAGCTGCAAAGCCAGCAGGACGAGCTCAGAAAGTCCAACCAGGAGCTGGAAGGGCAGACCAAGGCGCTGCGGGAATCGCAGGCGCTGCTCAACCGGCAGCAAGGGGAGCTGCAGCAGGCCAACGAGGAGCTGGAAGAGAAGGCCAACCAGTTGGAGCAGCAGCGGAAGACGGTGGAAGTGAAGAACCGCGAGCTGGAGATGACCCAAGCCTCCCTGGCCGATCGCGCCGAGCAACTGGCCATCTCCTCCAAGTACAAGTCGGAGTTCCTGGCCAACATGTCGCACGAGCTGCGCACGCCGCTCAACAGCATGTTGCTGCTCTCCCAGCTCCTGGGCGAGAACAAGGAGGGAAATCTCTCCGCGAAGCAACTGGAGTACCTCCACTCTATCCACACCGGCGGCAGCGACCTGCTCAACCTGATTAACGAGATTCTGGACCTGGCCAAGATCGAGGCCGGCAAGATGAAAACGGATGAGACCGAGTTCCCGCTGACCGCGGTGGAGACCTTCGCGGAACGGGGCTTCCGGCAGTTGGCCGAGCAGAAAGGGCTGCAGTTCCAGATCGCGCTGCGCGAAGGGCTGCCGGCCCGCATCCGGACCGACCGGCAGCGGCTGGAGCAGATTCTGCGCAACCTGCTCTCCAACGCCTTCAAGTTCACCCCTCAGGGCGCGATCACCCTGACGATCCAGGCCGCCCAGCCGGGCGCGCGGTTTGCGAGCGAGGCGCTGCGGCGCGCCGAACGGGTGATCGCCTTTGTGGTCCAGGACACGGGCGTGGGCATCCCCAAGGACAAGCAGAAGCTGGTGTGGGAAGCTTTCCAGCAAGCCGATGCGGGCACCACCCGGAAATACGGCGGAACGGGCCTGGGGTTGACCATCAGCCGGGAGATCGCGAGCCTGCTGGGCGGCGAGATTCAGCTTCAGAGCGAGGAAGGCCAGGGGAGCGTGTTCACGTTCTACCTGCCGCAGAGCGGCGGGCCGGCGCTTCAGACGCCGCCGCAGGCAGCTCCGGCACAGGCCTTGCCCACGCCGCCGGCCGCGATGGAGGCGACCGACGACCGGTACGATCTGAAGACCGGCGACCGCGTGCTGCTGATCGTCGAAGACGACGCCCCCTTTGCCGGGGTCCTGGCGGATCAGGCGCGCGCGCAGGGATTCAAGACGCTGGTGGCGGCGCGCGGCGACACCGGCTTGAGTCTGGCCAACGAGTTCAAGCCGGACGCCGTTCTGCTGGACGTGCTCCTGCCGGTGATGGACGGCTGGACGGTGCTGGAGAAGCTGAAGGCGCAGCCGGAGCTGATGCACATCCCCGTGCACATCATCTCGGCGCTGAGCGAGCGCCAGCGGGGATTGCGGGCGGGCGCGTTCGGATACCTGACCAAGCCGGTGACCAAGGAAGCGCTGGACGACGTCTTCGCGCGGCTGGCGGGTTTTCTCAAGGCGGCGGTCCGGCGCCTGCTGGTGGTGGAGGACAACGAACTGGAGCGGGAGGAGATTGTCCGCATGATCGGCAATGGCGACGTGGCCATCACCCAAGCGGGCACGGGCGCCGAGGCTCTGGCCGCGGTCCGCGGCCAGCCGTTCGATTGCATGATTCTGGACCTCCAGTTGCCGGACACAACCGGCCTCGATCTGCTGGAACGGATGGAAAGCGAGCACGGGTTGCGCGGGCTTCCAGTGATCGTCTACACCGCCAAGGATCTGACCGAGCAGGAGGAGATGGCGCTGGAGAAATACGTCCACACCGTGGTTCTGAAGGGTCCGGAAAGCCAGGGCCGGCTGCTGGACGAGACGGCGCTGTTCCTGCACCGGGTGGCCGAGAAGCTGCCCGCCGACAAGCGGCGGCTGCTGCGCCGGATGCAGGAGCGGGACGCCTCCCTGGCGGGCAAGAAGATTCTGATCGTGGACGACGATATGCGCAATGTCTTTGCGCTCACCAGCGTCCTGGAAAGCCAGGGCATGAAAGTGGTGTTCGCGGAAAACGGCCGCGCCGGGCTGGAGGCGCTGGAGAAGAACCCGGACGTGAACCTGGTCCTGATGGACATCATGATGCCGGAGATGGACGGCTACACGGCCATCGGCCGGATCCGCCAGGACGAGCGCCACCGGTCGCTGCCCGTGGTCGCGCTCACCGCACGGGCCATGAAAGGCGACCGCGAGGAGTGCCTCGCGGCCGGCGCATCGGACTACATCAGCAAGCCGGTGGACATGGACCGGCTGCTGTCGTTGCTGAGGGTGTGGACGGGGTAGTTAGTCAGCTATCAGCTATCAGCGATCAGTTGTCAGCAGGTGCAGGGGACGGTTGGGCGGGCGGTGGCCGCTGATAGCTGAAAGCTGATAGCTGATAGCTGATGGCTGATAGCAGATAGCTTTGGAAACACTCGCCATCTCGACGCTGCTGGAGGCGATCTACGATCGCACCGGGCTGGATTTTCGCGAGTATGCGTCTGCGTCGCTGACGCGGCGGATCCGGATGCGGATGGAGGCGGAGCAGGTGGGGGGCGTCGCGGCGCTTCAGGAGCGGGCGCTGCGCGATCCGGATTGTTTGGAGCGGCTGCTGGAGAGCTTCTCGATCACCACCACGGCCATGTTTCGCGATCCGGGCTTCTTCCGGGAATTTCGCGCCCGGGTGGCTCCGCTCCTGCGGACGTACCCGTTTCGCCGCATCTGGCAGGTGGGCTGCTCCACGGGCGAGGAAGTGTTCTCGATGGCCATTCTGCTCCAGGAGGAGGGCCTGCAAGAGCGGACCCGGATCTACGCCACCGACTTTAACAAGGCCGTGCTGGAAAAAGCCAAGGCGGGGATCTTCCCGCTGGCCAAGATGAAAGCTTATACCGAGAACTATCTGAAAGCGGGCGGGCGCGGGGCGTTCTCGGATTATTACACCGCCAGGTACGGCGCGGCGCGGTTCGATCCGGCGCTGGTCCGCAACGTGCTGTTCGCGCGGCACAATCTGGCGACCGACGCCTCGTTTAACGATTTCCACGCGATTCTGTGCCGCAACGTGATGATCTATTTCAACCGGGAGCTGCAAGACCGGGTGCACAGGCTGCTCCATGAGAGCCTGATCCGGCTGGGCGTTCTGGGGCTGGGCGACAAGGAATCGCTGGCGCTGACACCGCACGAGTCCTGCTATGAGCCGCTGAACTCTCACCAGAAGCTGTTCCGGAGGATGCGATGAGGTTCGACCTGGTGGTGATCGGCGCGTCGCGGGGCGGGTTGGCGGCCTGCCGGACGCTTCTTTCGGGCGTCCCGCGGGACTTTCCCGCGCCCGTGGTGCTGGTGCAGCACCGCCTGGAAGACGAGGACAGCCCGCTGGCGGCTTTGCTGCAACAGGACTGCGCGCTGCCGGTGGTCGAGCCGCGGGACAAGGAGGCGCTCCTGCCAGGGAAGGTATTTCTGGCCCCGCCCGGCTATCACCTGCTGGTGGATGGCCCGTGCTTTGCCCTCTCGGTGGATGAGCCGGTCCACTACAGCCGTCCGTCGATCGACGTGCTGTTTGAATCGGCCGCCGCGTCCCACGGGGAGGCGGTGCTGGCCCTTCTGCTGACCGGCGACAGCGTGGACGGAACGGCGGGGCTGGCCACCGTCAAACAGCACGGCGGGTTCACGGTGGTGCAGGATCCGGCCACCGCCGAGGCGCCCGCCATGCCGGAATCCGGCGTCGCGGCGGGAGTGGCGGACCAGGTGCTGAAGCTGGACGAGATGGCCCGGACATTCCGGAGCTGGGGCAGTGGAGGGACATGATGAGCGACAAGGTCAACATTCTGGTCGTGGACGACAATCCCGCGGACCGGACCGCGGTCCAAGCGGTTCTGGAGCGGCCGGAATACTACATCGAAACGGCGGACTCCGGCGAGGCGGCTCTGCGCTGCCTGATGCAACAGGACTTCGCGCTGATCCTGCTGGATGCCTCGATGCCGCTGATGGACGGCTTCGAGACGGCGCGCTGCATCAAACAGCGCACGAAGTCGCGCGAGATACCGATCATTTTCCTGACCGGCGTCCTGCTCGAGCAGGCCAACGCCTTTGAAGGCTACGCCACGGGCGCGGTGGACTACATTCACAAGCCCATCAACTCGTTCGTTCTGAAGTCCAAGGTGGCGGTGTTCGCCGAGCTGCAGCGCGGACGGCAAGAGCTGGCCCGGTGGAACCGCTTCCTGGAGGCGCGAGTGGCCGAACGGACGGAGGCGCTGCGGGAAAGCGAGGAGCGCTACCGCTCCCTCGTCGAGCAGGCCGTGTTCGGCATCTGCCGCGCGACCCTGGACGGCAAGCTGCTGCTGATCGCCAATTCGGCGCTGGCGGCGATGCTGGGTTACGCCTCGGCCGACGAGCTGCTGGCGGCCCGCTCCGCCGGCGAGCTGTTCCACGACCCGGACGAGCACGCCCGGCTCGCGGAAGGGCTCCGGCAATCGGGCCAGGTGGAAGGGTTCGAAACGGAGTGGCGGCGCGAGGATGGCGCCCGCGTGCCGGTGCGGATCAGCGGGCGATTACACGTACCGGAAATGGTGGAGCTGATCGTCGAGGACCTGAGCAAACGCCGCTCGCTGGAAGAGCAGCTCCGCCAGGCGCAGAAGATGGAATCGGTGGGGCGGCTGGCCGGCGGCGTGGCCCACGATTTCAACAACCTGCTGACCGTGATCCTGGGCTACGCGGACACCATTCTCGCCCGGCTGGAGCCGAAGGATCCCTCTTACGCGGCCGCCGAAGAGGTCCGGAAGGCGGGAGAGCGTGCCGCCGCCCTGACGCGCCAGCTCCTGGCCTTCAGCCGCAAGCAGGTGCTGCAAGCCCGGGTGCTGGACCTGAATACCCTGATCCAGGAGGCCGCCAAGATGCTGCGGCGTCTGATTGGGGAGGACATTGAGCTGATCACGAACTTCGACCCATCCTTGGGGAGCGTGAAGGCCGACCCCGGCCAGATCGAGCAGATCCTGGTGAACCTGGCCGTGAACGCGCGCGACGCCATGCCGGGCGTGGGCAAGCTGGTCATCGAAACCGGCAACCAGCCGGGATCCCAAGTGATGCTGACCGTCAAGGACAACGGCACGGGGATGGACGCCGAGACGCAGTCGCACCTGTTCGAGCCGTTCTTTACCACCAAGGAGCAAGGGCGCGGCACGGGACTGGGCCTTTCCACCGTTTACGGGATCGTCCAGCAGAGCGGCGGAAGCATCGCGGTGGAGAGCGCTCCCGGCCTGGGGAGTACTTTCCGGATCTATCTGCCGTGCGTCGACGAGCCGGTGCGGAAGGCGGAGACTTCCATCTGGGCGCCGGAGTCCCAACGCGGCTCGGAAACGGTCCTGGTGGTGGAAGACGAGGACATGGTCCGGAAGTTGGTGTGCCGGGTCCTTTCGTCCTACGGGTATCAGATCCTGGAGGCGGCCGATGCCCACGAGGCCCTGCGCATCTGCGAGGGGGAGGAGGGCAGGATCCAGGCGGTGGTGACCGACATGATCATGCCGCAGATGACCGGCCGCGATCTGGCCCGGGAGCTGACGCGGCTGCGCCCTGGGCTGAAGGTGGTCTTCATGTCCGGCTACCCCGGCGGCCCGGAGCCGCTGGACGAGGACATGGTTATCGTGCAGAAACCCTTCGCGCCGGAGACGCTGGCCCGCAAGCTGCGCGAAGCGATGGACGCGCCCGTTTGACGGCGCGAGGCGCAGGCGCCGCTTCAAAGACCGCTCCCTCACGGTCGCGGCTCTGTACCATTCGTGCTGCATTCACCGGTCGCGGCTGCGACGAATGCACTTACAGAGCCGCGCGCGTAAGCAAGCGGTGCACAGGTACGGCGCAACCCCTCAGACCCGTTCCGGATCGGGATGGGTCCAGGGCTGGCGATAGGGCCGCAGCAGGAGGCGGTTGGCCTCGTCGTCGTTCGAGACGCGCTGTTTGGCCGGGTCCCAGGCCAGCGTGCGGCCGAGTTTCATGGCGAGATTGGCCAGGATGCAGCTCGCCGTGGAGATGTAGCCTTGCTCGATCTCGGCCACCGGCTTGCCGCGTGAGTCGATGGCCGCCAGAAAATCTTTCATGTGGTGGCGAATGGCCGGCGCCACGTGCTTCTCCAGGCGCGGCTCGGTCTTGTCCTCGGGGTACTGTTCCAGCTCGTAGGCGACGTCGCGGTGCACGGCGGGGCTCTTGTCCAGGGGGGTGAAGTCGTAGCCCATCACGCTGACTTTCAGAGTGCCCTTGTCGCCGTAGAAGGTCGCGCCCCAGGGATACTGCGGGTCGGGCGGGTGGCCCCAGGTGCGATGCTGCCACTCCACCTTGAGGTCGTCGAAATCGAAGGTCGCGAGCTGGGTGTCGGGTATGTTGGCCTTGCTGTCTTTCTGGACCAGAATGCCGCCGGAGGAGGCGATGCGCCTGGGCCAGCCCAGATCGAGCATCCAGCGCACCATGTCCAGCATGTGGATGCACATGTCGCCCACGATGCCGTTCCCGTATTCGGTGAAGGCGCGCCAGCTTCCGGGATGCACCAGTGAATTGTAGGGCCGCATGGGGGCGGGGCCGGTCCACATTTCGTAGTCCAGATAATCGGGCGGAGCGGTGTCGGGGGGATTGGCCGTGGAGCGCATGTGGTAGTAACAGTAGATTTCGACCAACCCGATCTTGCCGAGCTTGCCGGGCTTGAGGAAGGTGTCGCGGGCCTCCACCAGGTGGGGGGTGCTGCGCCGCTGCGTGCCGATCTGCACCACGCGCTTGTACTTGCGGGCGGCGGCCAGCATGGCCTGGGCCTCGATCACATCCACGCTGATGGGCTTCTGGCAGTAGACATCGGCGCCCGCTTTGACGGCGGCGATCATGGCCAGCGCATGCCAGTGGTCCGGCGGGGCCACCAGGACGATATCGAGGTCGCGCTCCTGGAGCATCTGGCGGTAATCGCCGTAGGTGCGGGGCTCCTTCTTCGAGGACTGGCGCGTGGCCACCATGCCGGCGGCCTGGGCGAGCATCCGCTTGTCGACATCGCACAGCGAGACCACTTCGACGCCCGGCGCCACCTGGATCAGCCGGAACAGGTCGCACTTGCCATACCAGCCGCAGCCGATCAGGCCGACGCGCCGGGGCTTCTGCTGAGCGAACGCAGCGGGGGGCGCGAAGGCCAACCCGCGGTAGTGGAGAGAAATTGGCGGCGATCCATGAGGTCATTATATTCGCATCCGGCCAGGGCGCGTGCTACAGTGTCTGTTCCCATGTGGGCGCTCCTGTTCCTGGCCGCGGTCTTGCCGCTCGTCGCGCAACCGGACCACACCGGCAAGGTCGCGCTGGGCAAGAAGCTGTTCTTCGACGCGCGGCTGTCGGCGGACGGGGCGGTCTCCTGCGCCACCTGTCACGACCCCAAGCGGGCCTTCGCCGACGGGCGCATCCTCAGCGCGGGCGTGTTCGGTCGGGTTGGAGATCGCCACTCGCCGTCGCTGGTGGGGCGCGGGTTCGGCGCGTCGCAGTTCTGGGACGGCCGGGCCGCCACCTTGGAAGAGCAGGTGGTCGAGCCCATCCGGAATCCGAAAGAGATGGACATGACCGTGGAGCAGGTAGTGGCGCGATTGCGCACGGACTACGTTGGCCTGACCGCGGAGTCGCTGGCCCTGGCGTTGGCCAGCTACGTGCGTACCATCCGGTCGACGGATTCTCCGCTGGACCGCTTTCTGAGCGGCTCGGGCGGCGGGTTATCCGGCATCGAGCTGGAGGGTCTGCGCCTGTTCCGCGACAAGGCCCGCTGCTATCTGTGCCACTCCGGCAATCAGCTTACCGACGAGTTGTTCCACAACACCGGGGTGGCCTGGCGGGAGGGCCGCCTGCGGGACGAAGGCCGCGCCCGGATCACCGGAAAGACGTACCACCTGGGCGCCTTCAAAACTCCCACGTTGAGGGAGATCGCCGGCACCGCGCCGTACATGCACGACGGCAGCATCGCTACGCTGGAGGAGGCGATCGAGTTCTACGACCGCGGCGGCAGGGCGAATCCGTATCTCGATCCGGACATCCAGCCGCTGCATCTTGCGGCAGCGGAGAAGCGGGCGCTGCTGGCCTTTCTGCGGGCTCTTTCGGGGGTTGTGCGCGAGGGGTTGTGAGGCCGGGATCGTCAGGCGGCCCTCGCTCTGCCCTTACCGGAAATTCTCCACCAGTATGATGTCGCTTTCGACGCGGTCGATCTGGTTGTAGAGTATCCACCGCAGGTCGCGGGAGATGGCGAGGTGGTTTGTGCTGGCGAATATCCGCACGCCCTTTGGCAGGGCGGCGATCTGAGTAATGGCGCCGGTCGAGAAGCGATAGAACTGGATGGCCGGAGCGGAATCGGGGGAGGAGACGAAGCCGATGCCTTCGGGGGTGATGGCCCAGCCGCCCTGCGCGCCGCGGTCGATCGCCTGGGTCTCTTCGCCGCCGCCCGGCGCGACCCGCCAGATGCCGGCGGCCGGCGTCTGCTTCGTGTAGTAGAGGATCTTGCCGTCGACGGATTCAAAGGCCTCGCGTCCGCCGTGGCGGGTAACCTGGACAGCGGCGCCACCTTCGGCCGGTACCTTCCACACCTGCCAGTCGCCGCCGCGGTTGGAGCCGAAATAGATCCAGCGGCCGCCGGCGGACCAGCCCGTTTCTTCCGATGTCTCGTTTGCCTCCACCGGCTCGATCAGTTTCGCGAGGCCGAAATCGAGAATCTTTACCTGGCCCTGCTCGGTGACCATGACGTTCTCGGGCTTCAGGTCGCGGTGAACGATTCCGCGCGCGTGCGCCTGCGCCAGCGCGTCGGCCATCTGAAAGGCGTACCGCAGCGCGTCATTGAGGGGCAGGCCGTGCGAGCCGAACAGGGCCCGCAGCGTCTTGCCCGCCACGTACTGCATCACGATGAAAAGCTGGCCATCCGCTTCGGAGATGTCGTACACCGCGACGATATTGGGATGATCGAGGGCCGAGGCGGCGTGGGCTTCCTGGATGAATCTCTGCCGCCGGCCGGCGTCGGCAACGGCCGAGACTGGCAGCACCTTGATGGCAACGGTGCGATTCAGGTGGGTGTCGAGAGCCTTGTAGACCTCGCCCATGCCGCCCGCGCCGATGCGCTCGAGGATGCGGTAATGAGCGAGCATCTGACCGGCGGTCACGGCCAGAGTATATACCTAAAGTCGCGGATTGCGCCAGGCTTCACTTGGCACGGCTTCGGGTTGTTGCCCTCTCGCCGGAGGTCGATCCTTTCCTCGGTCAGCAGGGCCGCCATTTTTTCCGCCACCGCCGTGGCGACAAATTGGTTGATCAAGATCGACTCCGTAGCCGCCAGCTCCCGCACTTTGCGGTGCAATGAATCGGGCAGCCGTAAGCTCAACACGCCCATAAAGCCTCCTCCAGCGAGCCCGATCTGGCGGCCTCCGGTAAGGCCCGGCGCCGGTGATCGCCGCGCGGACGCCCGGAGCCATGGCCGGCGCCCAGGGCCACCGTGAGGGCCGCCGGCGTCGAGCGCCCGATCCGAACTCGAGCTCAGGCTGCCGGACGATCCGGCAGGGGTCTGGACAGGGGCAGGATCAGGGAGATCTTTTGGTACGAGACCTTGGGAATGACCGAACCGCGTGCGCCGCGTCCGAGTTGCACGAATCCGTACCGTTCCATAGTCTTTAGCGTTCGCGACAAGTTGGATTTCCTCCGCCCGGTCAGCTCAGCAAGCTGGGTCAGCGATCCGGGCGCCTCTTCCGCGATGACCTGCAACAGGGCCCTGTTCCGGTCCGACAGAACCCGCGCGAAACTTTCCGCCGACGTGAACCAGATCTTTGGCTCACCCGCGGTTGGCCTGTATTGCCCGCGGACGATCGCACGAGTGCGCGCCTTCATTTCTTCATAGCTGGCAATCCCTACGCGCAGCGTCTTCATTCTCAAATCACTCCTTTCCTTTTGCCTCGTCCGAGGAATCTGTGGGTGACTGGCGGGCTCAGCGCTGCGACTGAGCGAGGAAGCGATGGAGTTTGCGGCAGGTGGCGTCGAAGGAGCGTTGCGCCTCCTCCGAGCCGTTGTGAACGAGCGGGCCACCGTCCT
>JACOSH010000372.1 GCA_016178945.1 Acidobacteriota bacterium | reverse complement strand
TTCTTGGCCATGGCGTAGTAGACGCGGGGGCCGATCGTCACCATGGCGCTCACCGTGGACATGATCGAGATGGCCATCAAAGCGCTGAACAGCGCCCCCGCCCCTTCGCCGAAGAGATTCAACGCCGACACCTTGCCCACCGCCACCACTCCGCGCAGCTTCTCCACGGGCGTCGAGTAGATGAAGATCAGGTTCAGCCCCAGATAGAGGGCCGTGACCAGCGCGGTCCCGGCGGCCAGCGCGCGCGGCAGCGTGCGCTCGGGCTGCTTTAATTCCTCGGCCACGTAGGTGGCTGCGTTCCAGCCGCTGTAGCCGACCATCACCCAGAGGAGCTGGATCACGAACTCCACCGGCAGCGGCCGCGTGGACTCGCGAGCCGCCGGTTTGGAAAAGTTATCCCAACTGCCCGAGCCGATCCAGAATCCGAACACCACCAGGCTGACAATGATGATGACCTTGGCGGTGGTCAGAACATTCTGGATCTTGGCCACCCGCCCGACTCCGAAGCAGTTCAGAATCGTGAACACCAGAATCAGTCCGGAAGCAGCCAGTTGCGCACCCCCTAGTTTCACGGGAAACATGGCCGGGCCTAAAGTCCACAAAACATTGGACTGATTCAGTGCCGGAAAGAAATAGCCGAGGTAGTTGGCGAAGATCAGGGCAGCCGTGGCGATGGGAGCCGAAAAACCCGCGAAAAACGAGATCCAGCCGCTCATGAAGCCCCAGGCCGGTCCGTAGGCGCGCGTCAGGTACACATACTCGCCGCCCGAGCTGGGCAGGTTAACGCCCAGCTCGGAGTAACTGAATGCACCGGCCAGCGCGAACAGCGCTCCCACAAACCAAGCCGCCAGGATCAGCCTGGCGTCGCCCAGCGCCGAGGCCATGAAGCCGGTAGCGCCGAAGATGGTCGCGCCGATCATGTTCGACACGACCAGGGCCGTCGCGCTGACGAAACCGAGCTGGCGCAGCAACGGGCTGGCGACGGAGGGAGAGGCCATCCCTAGATTGTATGCTGTGGGGCGGTCCTCCGTGCGCTACCTAAAGGCGCGTACATCGACCGTCCACCGGCCGCCGGAATCTGCCGTCAGTGCCCGGACCCGCTCTTCGGCTTGCCGCGCCTGCCGCTTCTTTCCAATGCCCCGCAGGGCTCGTGCGTAATCGACAAGGGCCGCCGGATTCTCACGAAGGGCGAGCGAGCGCCGCAACAAGGCCTCCGCTTCCACCAACCGTCCTTGCGCCATGCGGAGCAGGCTCAGGTTGTGGAGGGTCGCCGCCGCGACCGGGCCCTCCCGGGTCCCCAGCTCACTCAGCGCCTGCGCGTGCAGACGTTCCGATTCGGCGAACCGCCCGAGCAGCCCGTGGACCCGGCCCAGGTTGGTCAATCCGATGGCCAGGTCTTCGCCAGGTCTGGTCCGCTCCCAAATCTGGACGGCGCGCGCGTACAACCCCTCGGCCGAGGCTGGATCGCCGCAGTCCTCCAGAAGCTTGCCCAGGTTGTTGAGCGTGATCGCCACCTGCGGGTGGTGGGCTCCGTACAGCTCCTCCTTGACCGCCAGCGCCTCCTTCAGCATTCTCTCCGCGGACGAGTAGCGGCCCAGAGTGCGGTGCACTTCCGCCAGGTTGTTGAGGACCGCGCCGCGCACTTCCGCCGATGCGCTGAGCGCCAGAGCCCGCTCGAAGAGGGCCTGGGCCTCCGCCAGCCGCCCCTCGATCCGGCGCGCCTCGGCCAGGTTATTGATCGCCAGCGCCACATCCGGGTGAGACGGTCCCAGCAGCCGCTCGCGAAAAGCGATGACTCGCGCATAGCGGACCGCTGCCTCGTCGTACCGGCCCTGCCGCTTGTACAGCGCCGCCAGATTGCTTTCAATCCTGGACGCCGCTGCGGGTCCGGCCACGGCCAACGCCGCCGTGTAAAGCGACTCGGCGGTCGCGTAGTCCCCGCGGGCATATGCGCCCGCCCCGAGGTTGTTGAGCCGCGCCGCGTCCAGCACAAACCAAAGAACCAACTCCATCATCCCCATGGCTCGCCTCCCGTAAGACCGGTCGGTCTGTTTCGTCCGCCACGAACAGACCGCTCGGTCTGTTCGATGGCCAAAAAAAACCGCTCCTACGCCCGCAGATCCTTCTCGATATGCCGGCGCAGGTGCCCCAACGCCCGGCGCACGTGAACCGGATCGCCGTACAGCTTGCTCATCATGATGCCCCCCTCGACGGTGGAAATCATGAGACTCGCCACCTCCTCGGGATCGGCTCCCCGTCGCAGCTCGCCGCGCTCAACCCCTTTGGCCACCGTGCGAACGATTAGGCCACGCCACCAATCCATGGCCTGCCGCGCCCGTTTGCGCAGCGCGGGGTTGCCGTCGTCGCTGTCAATGGCGGTGTTCATCACCGGACAACCGCCGGGGACTGGCGGGTCCTCCACGTAACCATCAAAGACCGCCACCACGCCCAGGAGCCGGTCGGCGGCATGGGTCTTGCCCGACAGATTTCGCTCGAATCGTTTCCCGATCATCTGGAGCGAGTAGTCGAACGCCTCCAGGGCCAGCTTCTCCTTGCTCTCGAAGTGGTTGTAAATGCCGCCCTTCTCCAGCCCGGTCGCCTTCATGATGTCGGCCAGTGAGGCGCCCGTGTACCCCTTTTCATTGAACACACGCGCCGCGCGCAGCAGAATCCGCTCCCGTGTCTGGTCGCCCTTGCGCATCGTTACAGACCGATCAGTCTCTTTTAGTTTACCACGGATCGGGACGGCCTTACAGAATATTTTTCCGGTCGGCGCTTGCACCGGCCCCTGTAAGAGCGCTACGCTGGCCCCTTTGGAGTGAACACGCCGCCAGCATCCATCCAGAAGAAGTTCACCGAGGCGCTCGACGATCTGGTCGCGCAGGTGAAAGAGGACCGGTCTATCCTGGCGGCCCTGCTCTGCGGCAGCCTGGCCTACGACACCGTCTGGGCGAAGTCCGACATCGACCTGGTCCTGGTGACCATCGACGACAAGAAGGTGGAGAGGGCACACCTGGCGCTGTACGCGGGCGGGGTGAACGTGCACGCGTTCCTGATGCCGCGGGCGGAGTTCCGCAAAGCGATCGAAGGGACGCTCCGCAACTCGTTCCTGCATTCGCTGCTCGCGAAGGGGCGGCTGCTCTACACGCATGACGAGTCGATCGCCGGCATCTGCGGCAGGCTGCACGAGATCGGTGAGCGCGATACGCAAGTGCAGCTCCTGACCGCGGCCACGCAGGCGTTGCCGGCCATCTACAAGGCGCGCAAATGGTTCGTGACGCGCGGAGACCTGGACTACACGGCGCTGTGGATTCTCTGGGCGGCGACTCCGCTGGCGCGAATCGAGGTGATCGGCGCCCGCCTGCTGGCGGATCGCGAGGTGATCCCGCAGGCCATGAAGCTGAATCCGGCGTTCTTCACGATAATCTATACCGCCATGCTCAACACCCGGAAGACGCGAAAGAGCGTACGGGAGGCGCTGGACGCGATCGACGATTACCTGGAGCAGCGGACGGACATGCTGTTCCAGCCAGTGCTCGATCACCTGCGCGAGGTGGGCGAAGCGCGGTCGGCGACCGAGATCGAGGCCCACTTCAAGCGGAGCTTCGACGTGGAGGGAGTGACCACGGCCTGCGAGTACCTGGCCGATCAAGGGCTGATCGGCAAGGCCTCGACGCCGGTCCAGCTCACCAAGCGGAGCAACGTCCGGGTGCAGGAGCTGGCGTTCGTCTACATGGAGGACGCCCCGGATGCCTTCTAGAACCGCCAAGGGAGCAGCGCGCACGACCATCGCCGTGCAGGGCGCGCGCGTGCACAACCTCAAGAACCTATCGGTGGAGATCCCGCGCGACAAGCTGATCGTGGTCACTGGCCTCTCGGGCTCGGGCAAGTCGAGCTTGGCCTTCGACACCATCTACGCCGAGGGGCAGCGGCGCTATATGGAATCGCTTTCGAGCTACGCCAAGCGGTTCGTCGCCCAGGTGGCGAAGCCCGACGTGGACTTCGTGTACGGCCTGTCGCCGGTGATCTCGATCGAGCAGAAGACCATCTCCAGCAACCCGCGCTCGACGGTCGGCACGATGACCGACATCGCCAGCTACTTGAACCTCCTCTACGCCACCATCGCGCAGCCGCACTGCCCGCGCTGCAGCGAGCTGACGCCCAGCCGGACGGCGAGCCAGATCCTCGAGGCGATCCTCGCGTTGCCCGAAGGCGCGGAGATCGAGCTGCGGGCGCCGCTGTTCAAGCAGTACGGGGAGGAGCTCGACTTCGTCCTGACCGAGGCCCGCAAGAAAGGCTGCCGGACGCTGATCATCGACGGCAAGCCGGTGGACATCTCCGCGGAGGTCGAGCTGGACGAGGCGAAGGTCAAGGACATGGACGCCGTGGTCGACCGGCTCGTGGTCAGCCGCAAGCACGAAAAGGCGATCAAGGCGGGGATCGCCAGCACGCTGCTGGTCGGCGACGGGCTGCTCCAGGTCCACATCGTCAAAGGCACCAGCCAGGCGGAGGCGGAGCGGTTCTACCGCGGGCTGTGCAGTAAAGCGCACCACTTCGTCTACGGCGACATCCAGCCCGAGTACTTCATGTTCAACAACCCCGAGAGCGCCTGCCGGACCTGCGGGGGCCTGGGGATCCACAAGCTCACGCACCCGGAGCTGCTGGTCCCGGACCCGCGGCGGAGCATCTCGGGCGGTTGCTTTGTGCGCGAGGCCTTCAAGTACAATCCCGACACCTGGGACGGACGAGTGATGTACAGCCTGTCCAAGGCGCTGCGGTTCTCGCTCGATACGCCGTGGGAGAAGCTGCCCGAGACGGTGCGGAACGCGATCCTGAACGGGATCGACCACCGGAAGATCGTGCTGAGCGTGCCGCCGGAGGCCAAGGTCAAGCGCGAAGAGGGAGTAGGCAAGGAAGTCGGCTTCCACGGGATCGCGCGGCGGATCGAGCGGCATTACCGCCGGTACCGCCAGCGCGGCGAAGCCAGCTCGGGGATGGAGGCGTGGCTCGACAAGGTGATGGTCGAGCATACCTGCCCGGACTGCACCGGAGCGCGCGTCCGCGCCACGCGGCTGCTGTTCACCATCGAGGGCAAGACCATTCATGACGTGGGCCAGCTCCACTTCGACGAGCTGCACGCGTTTCTCGGCAGGGTCAAGCCGGCCGGGCGCGGCGCCGATGCCGGCCGCCAGGTGCTGGGCGAGGTCCGGGGCCGGCTGGAACTGCTGCTGGGCATCGGGCTCGATTATCTGAGCCTCAATCGCCGCTCGGGCACGCTTTCTGGCGGCGAGTCGCAGCGCATCCGCTTGTCCACCCAGATCGGCTCGGGGCTGATGGGGATGCTCTACGTCCTGGACGAGCCGAGCATCGGCCTTCACCCGAAGGACAACGTGAAGATGATCGCGACGCTGGAGAGGCTGCGCGACATCGGCAACACGGTCATCGTAGTGGAGCATGACGAGGAAACCATCCGCGCGGCCGACCACCTCGTGGAGATGGGCCCCGGGCCGGGCGTCCACGGCGGCACGGTGGTGGTGCAGGGGACCCTCGACGACCTGCTGGCGTGCAAGGCGTCGCCGACCGGGCAGTTCCTCTCGGGTAAGCGGCGAATCGAGACGCCCATGCGGCGCCGGAAAGGCAACGGTAAGGCGCTCCGGGTGCGCGGCGCGCGGGAGAACAACCTGCAACGCCTGGACGTAAGCTTCCCGCTGGGCATGCTGGTTGCGATCACCGGGGCCTCCGGCTCGGGAAAGAGCACCCTCATCAACGAGATCCTCTATAAGGCGCTCTGGAAGCGGCTGGTGGACACACGCACGCTGCCGGGCGAGCACGACGGAGTGGACGGCGTCGAGCATGTGCACAAAGTGGTCAACATCGACCAGTCGGCGATCGGGCGCAACAGCCGGTCGAACCCCGCCACGTACATCGGCTTCTACGACACCATTCGCGACCTGTTCACACGGGCGCCATTGTCGGTGGAGCGCGGCTACAAGGCGGGGCGCTTCAGCTTCAACGTCAAGGGCGGCCGCTGCGAGGAGTGCCAGGGGGAGGGTGTGATCACCACGCAGCTCTACTTCATGCCCGACGTGGAGGTGACCTGCGGCGCGTGCAAGGGGGCGCGTTTCAACAGCGAGACGCTGGATGTGACGGTACGCGGAAAGACCATCGCCGACGTGCTCAACATCACGGTCGAGGAAGGCGTGTCTTTTTTTGCCGGCGAGCCGGTCGTGGGCAAGAAGATCGAGGTGCTGAGCGATCTGGGGCTGGGGTACCTGACACTGGGGCAGTCGGCGACGACGCTCTCCGGGGGCGAGGCCCAGCGGATCAAGATCGCGACGGAGCTGAGCAAGCTGCAGCGGTCGAAGCACACGGTCTACATCCTGGACGAGCCGACGACCGGGCTGCACCTGGCGGACGTCGAACGGCTGCTGGAGTCCTTGAACCGGCTGGTGGACGCCGGGCACACGGTGCTCCTGATCGAGCACCACCTGGACGTGATCAAGACGGCCGATCATGTCATCGACCTGGGACCCGAGGGCGGGCACGCCGGCGGGCAGGTAGTGGCGACGGGGACGCCGGAAGACATCGCGGCGTGTAAGGCGTCGCACACGGGGCGGTTTCTCAAAGCGCACTTGCGGGCGTAGGGACGCATGGCGCCGCGGCCGCTGGTCGTGCCTCATTCCTCTCGCAGCGCCGCCATCGGATCAATCTTGGTGGCCCGCCGGGCCGGCAGGTAGCAGGCCAACATCGCCAACCCGGCCAGCACCAGCGGTGCGCCGAAAACCAGCACCGGACTGCCGGGACGTTGGGCGAAACTCCGGGCCAACATGTCGCTGTAAGCGGCAAACGCGCGCGCTATGGCGAACGCGCCGCCCAGGCCGAGTACCGCGCCCGCCGTCACCAGTACCGTCCCTTCCTTCAGTACCAGCGCCTGAACCTGACGGCCGCGGGCGCCGAGCGCCATCCGGATGCCGATCTCTTTCCGCCGGCGCGCCACCGCGTAGGCCGTGACCCCGCCCACGCCAATCGAGGCCAGCAGAAGCGCGAACAGACCCAGGGTCACGAAGATCGCGGCTTGCCATTCGACGAACGAGTTCAACCGGTCGAGGTCCTCGCTCATCGTGCGGACGTTGAAAACCGTGAGATCGGGATGCATCGACGCCAGTTGGTTTCGCACCGGCGCCAGCGTGCCCCGGGTCTCAGCGGCGCGCAGCACGATGGTTACGCGTTCGGCGGGGTTTTGGTGCAACCACTCGGCCGTAAGGGGCTGAAACAGCGTCGCCACGGGTCTCGCCACCAGGAATCCGGAAGGTACATCGCGGGTCAGGCCAACCACCGTGTAGTTCCGCTCACCCTCGCGGATGCGCCTGCCGATGGGGTTCTCGCCGCCGAACAACGCGCGCGCGGCGGTCTGATTGAGGATGGCCGGAACGGCGGCGTCCCGTGGCCCCGACTCCTTTTGCCGCTGGTCCCGTCCTTCAAACTCGCGACCACCCAACAGAGGTACGCCCAGCGTGGCGAAGTAGTTTGCCCCGATGCGGTCCCGGAAAACCGAGTGCAGCACCTGACCGCCAGCTCCGTCGCCGGCTGGGGACGCCACTCGCGTGTTGGCTCGATCGGACGTCAAGCTGGCAAAAGGCACGCTGCCGGTCAACGATACGCTGCGAACTCCGTTGGCGCGCGCCAACTCGTCCGGCAGTGCGGAAAAAAGCGCTGCTGTCTCGGCCGGGGAATAGCCGTCGCGCACTGGGTCAAGCGAAATCAGGACGAGGTTGCGGGATTCAAAGCCGATGTTGAGGCGTGTAGTATTCAGGAAACCCAGAGCGACAAACCAGGTGACCAGCAGGAGCATCAGGGATGCCGCCATCTGGCAGACCACGAAGAGATTGCGCGAGCCGAAGCGGCGATAGCCGCGCAGCGGCGCCTGCGCGCCCTCTTTCAGGGTGCGGCCGATGTCGACGCGCGCCGAAGATAGCGCCGGCGCCAGGCCGAAGCCCACGCCCGCCGCGAGTGCCATCGCCAGCGTGAGCGCGAGCACGCGGAAATCCGGTCGAAGGTCCAATTCCGGCGCCGGTGAAGGCAACGGGAGAGACGACATCACATGCGTGATCGCATAAGCCAGCACGATGCCGGCCAGCCCGCCGGCGAAAGCCAGGAGCACGCTTTCAGTCAGGAACTGCCGGACCAGGCGCGCCCGGCTGGCTCCCACCGACAGGCGAACGGCGATCTCCCGCCTTCTTTGGCGGCCGCGAGCCAGCAGCAGGTTGGCCAGGTTCGCACAAACCAGCGCGAGCACCAGCGCCCACAGGGCCACATTGAACGCGTTCACGAAGGCGCGCTGCTCGGGCGTGATGTACATGATGGCGCCGGCCGGCATCAGCCGCAGCGCCCTGCCCTTGCCATCCCGACCGGAGGGGACGCCGTTTTCCCGGTCCAGGTTGTGAGCGATCGTGTTGAGCGCGGCTTCCGCCTTGGGGCTAGTGACACCATGCGCCAGCCGCAGCACCACGCGGAAGATCTCGCGATCGGGGCGATCCAGTGGATCGCCAGCGAGTTCGGGAGCCACGGAAGCGTCGCACGTTGCAGGCACGAACAGGTCGGCCGGAAACCCGGGCCAGATACCCAGAAAGTCCTTCGGACCGATGCCTACGATGGTTGCCATCAGACCGTTCAGCCGCAGCCCGCGTCCCACTGCGTGCGGGTCCGCGCCCAGGCGAGTGCGCCAGAAGCGGTCGCTGACCACCACCACGGGAGGCATCCCGCGCTTCTCCGTTTCCGGGCTGAAGAACCTTCCCGAAGCCGGGGTTACGCCCAGGGTGGAGAAATGCCCGGGCGAAACCAGGTGTCCGTAGAACCGCTCCGCCTTTGCGCTCTTATCCGCGGCAAATGCCACCGCGAACGGCACGGGTCCGAGAACAGCCGTGGCCGCGGCCACCGCCTGGCGCTCATCCCGATAGCGCTCGAAATATGGGTAGGACGCCAGGCTCCAATGGAAGGTCGCCAGCGCGGCGGGATCGCGCACGCCGGGAGGCGGCCCTACGATGGATTGAAACTCGCTGAGGGTCGCGCAGCACATGCCAATGCCGATCGCCAGGGAAAGTATGGCTACGGAGGTGAAACCCGGCGACCAGGTGAGCACCCGCAACGCGTAGCGTACGTCCTGGCGGATCTCGCGAAGATACATCACGGGAACCTGAACGGCGATAGCGGCGAGGAGCCGGCGGTCCATCAGTGGGCCTCCTGCTTGCGCTTCCTGTACGCCATCTGAATCATCGCTTGCCAAGCCGCGTCTCAATTCTCAGTGGGCCTCTCCGCATGCTCGATAACGAGGAATTCGCGAGGCCCGCTGGCCGGCTCGAGTTTCAGCCCGAGCTGTTGTATCGCGGTGAAGATCGACACGCCGGTAGCATCCGAGGCCGCGCCGCCACGACCAGCCAGGCCGCCACCGTGGAGTAACTTGGGTGTGGCCGCGCCGGCCGCAAATTCCAGATGGATATCAAACTTTCCGGCGATCCCGGTGTTATCGATGACCGGGCGGTCTAAGACGAGCTCGAGCAATTGGGACAACTCGGCGAGAGTCGACCCTTGCGCATCAACCGACGGTCTCATACCGATCCTAACCTTACAGTACTCTTGGCCTGGCGCGAGCGGCGGCACTGGAACCATCAATGGCATGGGGGTGCAACTCCCTTCCGCAAACGGCTTCAACAGGGAGCCTCCCTGTGGCGCAGTCAGCACATACACCGGGACTTGCTTCGTTTCGCGATGGATCTTCAGCTTAAACCGGTCTTCCAGAAGCGCCTGCAACATGGGTCCCTGCATCACTTGCTCATTCGGAATACCCTCCGCTTTGGCATTGATATTGTAGAGCTCGGAGCGGATCCAGTCCGGGCCTCCCTGAATCGGGACAATCCCAGGCCAATGGGGATGACCGCCTGCGAACCTGACGTACGCGCGCTGAATAAGTCCCAGGTTGTCGGCATCTACCAAAGGCATGCACCCCGTGTTCAGCGTTCCCGGGGACGATGAGTATCCGTATCCTCTCTTGAGGCCAGGCTGGTCGTGGCAGGCCTTTATCGACGAAGCTTCGAATTTCGGCGTGGCGGTTGCAGATTGAGCTCGGATGAGGGGCGCATTCATCACGCCGACGGCAATCGGCGCCGCCAGGGCCACGATTCCGGCCACGGCCAGCGCCAGTTTCCTTGCGAAGTTCAGTCTAAGCACAACGCGGTTCTTCATGATTGCCTCGATTCTCTTCTTGAGACTTGACCCGGCTGCCCCGGATACCCCGGATACACACACCAGCGGCGATTCTACGTAGAGCTTGCAGACACTGAGAATCCCTTCGGCGTAGACGCGCGGCTCGCTGCCCAGGCTCAGCACCTCTTCGTCGCAAGCACGCTCCCGTTCCTCCACTAATCTCGCTCCGATCCACCACACCAGGGGATGGAACCAGAACGCCGCCTCGACGATCATGTGGATCGCAGCGAACAGGTTGTCGCGCCTCCGGACGTGGCACAGCTCGTGCGCCAACACCGCCTCCAGTTGAGGCGGCGTCATGCGTTCCGCGATACCCGCCGGCAGGAGGAGGATGGGGCGTAACAATCCCACCACGCCCGGCTCCAGCAGACCCGGCGAAGAGCGGACCTCAACTGGCGCCGGGATGTCACTCGGAGTGCTTGCCCGGAGGGCGGCCCGGATACGAAGCCAGCCCCGACTTCGTATCCGCACCACGGCCGAGAATCCGCACGCCCAAACGCCGAGGATCGAGAAAGGGACCCAAACGTGAGTGCCTCTGGTGGACGAAGCCGGCGGCACGCTTCCAGGAAATGGCTGGGTGACTTGCACCATTGTGAACGAAACAGAAGGCGTCACCATCTTCGCGGCCGCTGGCGCCCACCCCAAGTGGCTGCCGAGGCTCATCAGCAGCGAAAACGGGACGAAGAACTTGAACGACGCGCTGAACCACAGCCAATAGCGGACCGGGGCCCGGTTCTTGCGGAAAGCGACAGTCAGGAGGCCGGCCGCGAATGCGAACAACGTCGATTGCCAGAGATGGTTGGTGAAGGCGCCGATCACTTCGATTCACCCTTCCTCTCCAGGGTCAGCTTCTTCATGGTCTTCTCCAACTCGCGAACATCGGCGAGTGTCAGTTTCCCCGCCTCGGCGAGCTGCGCCATCATCGGTTGGGGCCGCCCTCCGAAGAAACTCAAGATCTCGTCGAGCAGCCTGTGGCGCGTCACGTCCCGGGCCACGATCGGCTCAAAGATATGGGCGTTGCCGATCTTCCGAACGCGCCGCACGGCTTTCTTGCCTTCCAGCCGGTATACGGTCGTCTGGATGGTGGTGTAGGCGGGGCGAGGCTCGGGAAAGGCCTCCTGAATCTCCCGAATGGATGCTTTCCCGTGGGCCCATAGGGCTTCCAGGATTTGAAGTTCGAGCTTGCCTAGCTTCATAGATCTACTATCTCTTGCCTGACTCTACTACTATGTAGTAGATCAAGTCAAGAGAAATCTTTGCGAGGCGTGGACAATCCGACAGCCAGGATGTAGAATGTCTACAGGCATGGCCAGGCGCGAAGGCTACAGGAACCGGATCGAGCTGCTCCAAGGCACTCTCGACATGCTCATCCTGCAGACTCTGCGCTGGGGGTCGCAGCACGGGTATGGTATTGGCCAGGCGATCCGCGCGGACTCCGGCGAGGTTCTGCAAGTGGAGACCGGGTCGCTGTACCCAGCGCTGCATCGGCTGGAAAAGCAGGGTTGGATCAAGTCCGACTGGAGATCTTCGGAGCACAACCAGCGCGCCAGGTACTATCAAGTTACGGCGGCGGGCAGAAGGCAGCTCGCCAGTGAGCAAAGCCGCTGGAACCAATTGAGTGCTGCGATTGCCGGTTTAATGAATCGCGGCGAGAGCCAGGGTCAGGCATGAGCAAGTTCTCGGGTTGGAATGCCCTCGAACGGCTGTGGCAGGACGTTCGGTACACGCTTTGCGGCTACGGAGCCGTTTCCGATGGGCTTTGGCGCAGTGTCCAGCGGTGGAAAGTATTCCAGGCAAGGTGGGTGGAGCGTGGGTGTTCAGGGGCACACGACTGCCGGTCGCCGCGGTTTTCGAGAATCTCGAAGATGGAACGAGCATTCGCGAGATCGTGCGGCTTTACGAAGGCCTGACGCGGGAACAGGTCCAATCGGTCTTAGGCATCGTTAAGAAATAACATTTCCATTTGAGAATGTTTTGAGCTATCCTGGGTGGGATGGATGGTCTGGCCGGAGTTCGTCGGCGCTTTGGCGTGTTGGAGCCGCTACTGGATG
>JACOSH010000371.1 GCA_016178945.1 Acidobacteriota bacterium | reverse complement strand
GTGGCGGAGCCCGATATTCAGGGTCAGGTTGCGAGTCGCCTTCCAGTCGTCGCCCGCCCACCAGGCGTAGTTGCGGTAGCGCGCCCCCGAGGTGACCACCGAGTCCTCATTGACGGTCGCCGAGCTGAGCGTGCCCAGCAGATAGCTGGCGTATGAATTCCCGCTGTTGTTATTCAGCGTGCCGCTGTTGAAGCCGGCCGTTTGCGCGTTAGCGAAAGTGGCGATAAACAGCGTGCCATCCCAGCGCGCGCGGTAGTTGTCCTGGAGGCGCTGGTGCTGGAAGCCCGCCTTCACCGAGTGGTTCCCGCGGATCCACTGAAAGTTGTCCTGGAAAGAGAAATTGTTCAGCGCATCCAGGAACGGCCGGGCGTCCGTCCCTCGCCAGCCCAGCGGGGAATTGGTACCGTTGAAAGCCACCTCCGGGAACGATTGCGTCGCGTCGCCGGGAGGCAGGCCCTTGATCCCCGCGCGCTCCACCCATTTCCCGTCGATAGTGGGATTGGTGATCGGGACCCACAAGCGCGAAGCGCCATAGCTGATCTGGTTCATCATGGCGGTGTTGATCACCCAGGTGTGCTTGAGCTGGCCCACCGTGGGCACTTCGTCGACCACGCGGGTGACCACGTAGGGCAGCGGCAGCGGCGCCGGATTCCCCCGGATGGCGCTGCTCTGGTTGTGCGAGCCGCGCGAGAACAACACCGAGAACCGGTGCCGGTCCGAAGCGTTCAGGTCCACCTTGACGTTGACGTTGACGTTGTTGAAACCTACCCCTTTGTTGTTGCTGAGGAAGTTGTTCGCGATGCCGGAGTGGGTAGGCGCCGGCAAGGGCTCCTGAAAGAATTTGGAGGCCGGCGAGATTCGGCTGGCCGGGATCAAGTTGCCCGCGAACAACTGGCGCGTGCAGTTGGCGCCGCCGGGACAAGATGTTGACGCGGGATCGAAGATCCCCGCGGTTAACTCGCTGAAATCGCCGGCGCGCATCTTCAGCGTGGGAAGGGTGACAAACTGGTACGCGGTCGCCACCCGGTAGCGGTAACCGTCGTAAGCGCCGAAGAAGAAGATCTTGTTCCGCTTGATCGGCCCCCCAATCGTGAAGCCAAACTGGTTCTGGTTCTGTTGCGGGCGCGTCGGGGAGAAGAATCCGCGCGCATCCAGCACGGTGTTGCGGAAGTACTCGTACATCGCGCCGTGGAGCTGGTTGGTGCCGGACTTGATGGTGTAATTCTCCGAGCCCTGCCCGTTAAACTCCACCGACTGGCCGCTGGTCTCCACCTGGAACTGCTCCACCGCTTCGACCGAAACCGCGAACTGCAAAGCGCGGCTCTCGCCCTGCCGGACGGCGTCGGTAATCGGCAGACCCTCGAGATAGACGTCCTTGGAAAAACTCTGGCCGCCGTTGATGAAGCCGAAAGTGCCGCCTTCCTGGACGCCCGGCATCAGGTAGATGAACGCGGCTGGATTGCGGGGGCTGCCGTTGCCCATCGATAGGGGCAGGGCCGTGTACATCTCGTTGCGCACGGTCTGGCCCATGCGGGCGTCGGCGGTGCTCAGCTCGGGTGGAGCGGCCGAGACGGTGACGCTTTCGGCGGTGGCGCCGAGCTCGATCCTCAGGTTCAACTCCACCGTGCCCAGCGCGTCCACTACCACATTCTCCTGGACCAGTGTCCGGAAACCGGCCGCCGCGGCGGTCAGGCGGTACGTGCCGGCCGGCAGTGGGGCGATCACGTACAGTCCGGCGCCCGTGGTCTCGCGCCGGTTTTCCACGCCCGTAGCCAGGTTGATCGCCGTCACCGCGGCGGACGGAACCACGGCGCCCGTGGCGTCGAAGACCGTGCCCTTGACCGTGCCGCTGCCGCCGATCTGGGCGGCCAGCGGAGCCGCCAACAGCCAAAACCCCCACCTTCGCAGAATATGCATGTTCAACTCCCTTCGTTGCCCACAATCATAATCGAAAACGGGCCTACGGGGAGCCCCCTTACATGATGCCCAGTTTCAGCAAGCGTTGGGCGTTTCCCCGGTAGATCCTGTCTTTCTCTTCATTCGTCAGGTCGAGGCTTTCGAGGACCCGGATCGTCTCCCGGATATAGAGACCTGGCGAGGGCTCAAAGGGCGTGTCGGAGGCGAACAGGACCTGGTCGACTCCGAAGAAGGCCAGCCCGCAGCGCGTGGCCTCGCGCGCTCCGAACAAGGCCGTGTCGGCGTGGAACAGCTTGAAATAGTCGAGCGGCCGCCTTTTCATGGATCGCAGCAGCGCGGCGTAGTCCTCATCCGAGCTGCGCAAGCCCAGTTGATCCCAACCGTAGCCGACGCGCCCCTCAAAATACGGGACCATAGCGCCCAGGTGATGGGCGATGATCTTCAGATTGGGGTGCCGGTCGAACAAACCGGAGAACACGATGCGCGCCATGGCGACGCTGGTCTCATAGGGCCAGCCAAACGTCCACCAGATCTCATACTTGGACCGGTCTTCGGCGCGGTAGTCCGGAAAGTCGCCGCCACGCGCCGGATGCAGCCAGATCGCCAGATCGCGCCGGGCCAGCTCGTCGAACAAGGGCAGGAATTCGGGCGCGTCGAGCGGCTTGCCGGCTGCATTGGAGTACAGTTGCACGCCGAGCGCGCCAAGCTGGGTCGCGGCCCGCTCCAGCTCTCGCTCCGCCGCGCTCGGATTGTTCATGGGAAGAGCGGCGGCGAAGCCCGGAAAGCGGGCGGGATAGCGGTCGACTAGCTCCGCCATTCCGTCGTTGGCCATACTCGCCAGCAGAGGGGACGTTTCCGGCCCTGCGAAGGACTCGATCGGCGGCGAGGCGAGCGAGATCACCTGGCGGTACTCGCCGAACTCGTCCATCATCCGGAAGCGTGCGTCCAGATCCACCATCACCGGAAGATTTCGCGAGCGCTTGCCCATATCCTTCAGGCCGGGCGCGACCTTGAGGAATTCGGCGAAGAATCGCTGGGGAAGAATGTGATTGAAGATGTCGATCTTCACAATGGCGGCTATCAGTGTAGCAGTCCCTCCACCCCCGGTTGTGCCGCCACCGCGCCGGGTGTATGATTCCCGGTTGAAAGGGGTAGACTTATGAGCCCCAGGGTGCTGCTTGTTCTGCTGGCGGGAGTCGAATCCTTGTCCGCCGGCCAACCCCCCAAAGTCCCAGCGAAACCGGAAACCACCGCCAGCGGCGTCATTGTGGGCCGCAGCGGCAAGCCGATGGCCAAGGCGCGGGTGACTCTAGGCCAGATAGCGGGGGATCAGGAGGTGCTGTACGCCAAGGTCAAGTTTTCGGCCAAGCCTCCCTCCGCCGTCGCCGACGACCAAGGGCGGTTTCAGGTGAAAGGGTTCACTCCGGGCGACTACACGATCGTGTACCAGCCGGCGGGGGCTGACGTTCCCCTGCCCCCGGAGATCAGCATCAAACCCTTTCTGGCGGTCATCGACTCTCTCATTCCGTTGGCCGGCTTCGAGCTGGGCCAGACCGAACCCTTCAAAGACAGGGTCTGGGGGCGGGTGTTCACCCTGCTCAAATGGCACACCTTTTACTCGGAAGGCGCCAAGATGAAGATATGGAACGCCACCGTCCGGCGGGGCCCGGCGGGACCTTACATGGAGATCCGAAAAGGTCTGATTTGGCTCCAGCGCCTGGACGACAAAACCCAGATCAAGTTTGAAACCTGGAGCTATTGAGCCGCGCGGTAGGTGTCCGGCCAACCCGGCCAACTGATTGTGGCAGCCGCGGGCGTGTGATACAATTCTGTATATACAGATGATTTTCGCCTGGGACGATCTGAAGAATCGTATCAACCGGCGAAAGCACGGCATTTCATTCGAGGCGGCTGTGCGGGTCTTCGACGACCCTTGCGCCGTCTCCTATGTGGATCGAGTGGTTGACGGCGAGGAGCGCTGGCACACGGTGGGCTTGGCCGGCGGCATCACCATGCTGTTGGTGGTCCATACAATAGAGGAAGACAATGGCGACGAGACGTTCCGCATCATCTCCGCGAGAAAGGCGGATCCCGGCGAACGAGATCTTTACGACCCGCATGCGTGATCGCGATCGAGCGGACCTCGAGAAGCTTGCGAGGATGCCCGATTCAAGAATCGACTATTCCGACGCCCCGAAGGCCAGACGCCCTGACAGCGTGCTCGTGGGGAAGTTTTACCGGCCCGTTAAGCAACTTGTCAGCCTGCGCGTGGACGCAGATGTGTTGGCCTGGTTTCGCACTCGCGGCAAGAAGTATCAGACATACATGAACGAAGTTCTGCGGCGTGAAATGCAGACCTATCCTCGAGGTCGTAGCCAGAATCCCGCCACTCCGCCCGGATTCGGGACACAATAGGAGGATGACGCGCGTCCTGATCGCGGCGGTGCTGCTGGGCGCCGCGCTCCGCGCGCAGCCCGACGCGCTGGCCCTGGAGTCCCGCCGCGCCAAGGAGCTGATGGCCGCCGGGCGATTCGCCGACGCCATCCCGGTTTACGAGAAGCTCGTGCAGGCGATGCCCGGCAATCCGGGATTGCGGCTGAATCTGGCTATGGCGCTCCACATGGCCGGGGCGGACGCCAAGGCCATTCCGCAGTTCGAAGCGGTCCTCAAGCAGCAGCCCGGAGCGCTGCCCGCACTGATGCTGCTGGGCGCCTCGCACCTGCGCACCGGCCATCCGGCCAAGGCGGTCCCGCTGCTTGAGAAAGCGCTCACCCTGGCGCCCGAGGACAAGGAAGGCCGTTCCATGCTGGCCGACGCGCTGCTGATGCTGGACCGCTACGAGGCCGCGATCCCGCATCTGCGCAAGCTGGCCGCCGCCGAGCCCGCCAATCCGCGAACCTGGTACGGGCTGGGCCGCTGCCACGAGGCCGCCGCTCAGCGCGCCTTTGAGGCGCTTGAGAAACTCGGGCCGGATTCGCCCTGGTGGCTGGCGCTGGCCGCCGAAGCCCGGCTGAAGCAGGGCCGGCACACGGCGGCCTTCGCGCTGTATCGCGCGGCCCTGGAAAAGCAACCGAACCTTCGCGGCGCGCACGCCGGCCTGGCGGAGGTCTACCGCAACACCCAGCACGCCGACTGGGCGGCGGCGGAAGACCAACGCGAGCAGTCCCTCGGCGCGCCGGCTTGCGCCACGTCAACTCCGGAGTGCCATTTTCTGAAGGGCCGTTACGAGCAGGCGCTGGCCGCCGCGCGTCTCAAGAAAACGCTGGAGGGGTTCTACTGGCAATCGCGCGCCGCCAATGAGCTGGCGCGCGACGCCTTCTCGCGCCTGACGCAACTGCCGCCCTCGCCCCAGTCCCACCAGGTGATGGCCGAGCTGTATCGCAACCAGGGCCGCCACGCCGATTCGATCGCGCAGTGGAAGGCCGCCCAAAAGCTCGCTCCGGACGATCCGCGCCTGGCCCTGGAACTGGCGACCTCGGTCTATCTGAGCCGCGACTACCCCGCCGCCGAACGCCTGGCCCGAGTGCTGCTGGCCAAGGACTCCTCGCTGTCCGAGCTGCACTTCATCCTGGGCGACTCCCTTCTGAATCAGCAGCAGCCCGAGCAGGCGCTGGCTCCGCTCAAGAAAGCAGTGAGCCTCAGGCAGGACTACACGGAGGCCCACGC
>JACOSH010000327.1 GCA_016178945.1 Acidobacteriota bacterium | reverse complement strand
TCATAAGCGCCCTCGTGGTGCTTGCTCAGCAGGTGGTGAATCGACCCGAGCACGGGACAGAGCCTTCTCCTGTCTTATCGAACGAGACGGAGAAACCAGTAGCGGCGGGCTCAGCGTCCCAACGACGCGGCCAGCGCGCGGCGGTTTTGGACCGACTCGGGCGAAAACCACTGCCCGATGAACCGGTCCAGGTGCCGACGGTCCCCGTCCACGGGGCGCAGCGCGCGCTTGATGGCGCCGTACGCCGAGGCGGGCTTGGCCGCCAGGCTGCGCGCTCGGGTCAGAGCCCGGGCCAGCAAGGTTTCCTCGGAAGCCAGCTCCGAGACCAGGCCGATCTCCAGTGCGCGGCTCGGTCTAATGGTTTCCCCGGCCAGGAGCAGCGCCGGCGCATGCTGCGGGCCCACCGCCTGGAATACCAGACGGTGAAGGCCCTCCGGCAGGGCCACTCCCAAGGCCACCTCGTTGAGCGCGAAGCCGTAGTCGCCTTCGGCCATCAGCCGAAAGTCGCAGGAAAGAGCCAGCACCGCGCCGCCAGCCACGGCGTGGCCGCCCAGCGCTCCTACCACCGGTTTCGGCAGTTGCACGATCGACTCGTAGAGATCGATGAAGCGCCCGAAAAACGTGGTCATCGCCGGGACGTCGTAGGCGAACACCTCGGCCAGGTCGAAGCCGCTCGAAAAGAAACGCGGACGGTCGCTGGCCAGCACCAGGCCCCGTACCGAGCCGTCGGCGGCCGCCTCGCCGAGGGCCAGATGCAACTCCTCGACCATCGCCGCGTTCAAGGCGTTGGCCTTGCCGCGGGCCAGCTTGACCAGGAGCAGTTCGCCCTCCCGCTCACAGCGGATAAACTCCATTCGATTACTATGGCACGGGAGAGCGGAATCCGTAAACGTCGGCTTCGGCGGCTTCCGGATCGGCCAGATCGGCATACACGGCGATCTCGCCGCCGCGTTTCCAGCGGTTGGCCCGTTCGCGCTCGAGCGCCGGCGATTTCCCCCCGCGGACCTTGCCATCCGGCCCCTCCCAGCTCCATTGCACGGTATAGCGAGGACGCCCGTTCACCTCGACGTTCGCCTTCACGATATTATCCACGTGGCCGGCCACGAGCTGGCCGCGGCTGATCGCCCGCACCCGCCGCTGAATATCCCGCCAACCGCGCCGCGCCAGATAGGCGCCTGGCAGGAAAAAGACCAGTCCGAGCCCGGCGACCATGCCCGCCAGCCACAAGGGCTGGTCGCTGCCTAACAGAAAGACCGCTGGAATCATGCACAGGACGCCGACGGCGGCGAAGATCAGGCCGAACCAGCAAGTGAAGTTAGCCTTGAAGTAGCGCCACAGCATGGGTGTTTACACCGCGTCCGCCGCGTGGTACGAGCTGCGCACCAGCGGCCCGGCCTCCACATGGCGGAACCCCATCTCGAGGCCGGCGCGGCGGTAGTCGTCGAACTCCTCGGGCGGCACGTAGCGCACGATAGGCAGGTGCTTCGGCGACGGCCGCAGGTACTGGCCCAGCGTCAGGATATCGACCCGATGTGCACGCAAGTCGTGCATCACCTCCAGCACTTCGCCGCCGGTTTCTCCCAGCCCCAGCATCAACCCCGACTTGGTGGGTGTCGCCGGCGAGCACTCCTTGGCGGCCAGGAGCATCTCGAGCGAGCGCTCATAGCGCGCTCCCAGCCGGACCTGCCGGTACAACCGCGGCACGGTCTCGGTATTGTGATTCAGGACATCGGGCGAGGCGTCCATCACGATTTGCATCGCTTCCCGCGATCCCTGGAAGTCCGGCACCAGCACTTCCACGCCGCATCGGGGCGTGCGCGTACGGATCGCCCGGATGGTCATGGCGAACAGCGCGGCGCCGCCGTCCTTGCGGTCGTCGCGGTTGACGCTGGTGATCACGGCGAAGCTCAACCCCATGGCGGCGACGGCCTCGGCCACGCGCCGCGGCTCGTCGTAATCCACCTCCAGCGGCGCGCCCTTCCGGACGGCGCAGAATCCACAGCGCCGCGTGCAGACGTTGCCCAGGATCATGAAGGTGGCGGTGCGGCGGTTCCAGCACTCCCCCACATTCGGGCAGGCCGCGCTCTCGCATACCGTGTGCAAGCGCAGGCGGTCAATGAGAGACTTCAACTCCCGATAGTTGTCTCCACCCGGCGCGGGAGCGCGCAGCCAGTGTGGGCGGGGCGCCGGAGAGGTGATGGAGACGAGCACTCCAACTCATTGTAACCCGCGGCCTGCACCACAAGTACTAGGAATGAGAGAACTGTCGCATTGGCGGTTGGCAAACACCTGCATGCTATAATCTCCTCAGCGCCGGATGTCCGCAAGCTGCTCCCAGCGATGATTTCCTACCTGATTCAAGGCTGTCTGGTCTGGGTCGCCTACGGTCTTCTAGAGTACGTCTTCTCCAGCCTCGTTCCGCTGATCCTTTCTTCCGAGGCCGTACTGGGATCCTGGCATGGAAAGCTGAGCGCGGTACTGCTGGCCTCCTACGGTGTCCTCGGGTTGCTGGCTGGGGGACTGGCGGGACTTGCGCCTGTTTCCAGCCGGCGGCGGGAAACGATCTGTACTTTGAGCTTGGTGCTGGCCGCACTCGCCAACCTCTTTGCGGCGCAGCGCCCATGGTACCAGAACCCGTCGACAGCCATCTACGGAATGCTGGCGGCCGCTCTATTGTTTCACTTGACATCCGAATGGCTCGCATTGGAGCTGGCGCCACTGCGGAACCCGTGGACGGCCGCGATGCTCCTGCTGGCGCCAACTTGGATTGGCCGCGACCTTTTAGCCGGCTCGCCGGTGGTTTGGAGGACGGCCGGATCCCTAGGGCTGGCGGCCGCCATCTATTGGATTTCGCTTCGGATCGCGAGGCGGAGGACGGAGTCGCGACCCGCGCGCGATTTGGCTGTCGCTTTGGCTGCCGCGGTCGTCCTACTGGGGTTCGGAGGGTGGTCGGGCGGCAGCCGCCTGCGGATCGTAGGGCCGAAGCCTGGCCAAGCCGCGCCCGCGAACCGTCCGAACGTCCTGATGATCGTGATGGACACCGTTCGGGCAGATCACCTCTCGGTATATGGCTACCCGCGGGACACCACTCCGAACCTGAGGACCTTTGCGCGCGAGGCGGTTCTGTACCGGAACGCTGCCGCCACCTCCGATGTGACGCTTTCCTCGCACGCCTCTCTGTTTACGGGTTTCTACGCCAGTGGTCACGGCGCGCACTACGCCCCTGATGAGGCGATCTGGGGCCGGCCCCTGGGCCCGGATATCAAGACCCTGGCGGAGAGACTGTCCCCGGCCGGCTATTGGACCGCGGCGGTGGTCGCTAACTACGGCTATTTGGGCCCGCACTTCGGACTGATGCGGGGTTTCCAGCACGCGAACCACGAAGCCCCCGTGTTGCTGGTGGATGGCTCCCGCGACCATTACCTGCGGGAAGGCGTGCGGCGTCTGCTCGCCCGGTTCGTGTCCACGAGCGAGTTTTTCATGCAATCCCGCCGCGCCGCCGAAATCAACCGGGATGCCTATGCCGTCCTGGATCGCGCCAAGCAAGAGCGCGCGCCATTCTTTCTGTTCCTGAATTACATGGACGCCCACGCCCCTTGCATACCACCCTCCCCTTATGACCGCCTCTTTCCGGGGCTGGATCCGGCCTTCACTCATGAGCGTTTCAACCAGATGTCGGACGCAGGCTCATCGTTGTCACGTCGGATCATGGCGAGTCGCTCGGGGATCGCAACTTTCTGGAGCATGCGGGCATCTCCGTGTACCAGGATCAGATCCACATTCCCCTGATCATCAAGTATCCGGGTGCGGTTCGAAAGGGAGTGGTGGAGGAGACCGCAAGCCTGGTCGACGTGGCGCCTACCGTGCTGGAGACTCTGGGGATTCCCGTTCCCAAGGACCTGCCGGGCCTTAGCCTGCTCCAATCCGCTCCCGGGGGCGACCGCCTGGTGATCAGCGAATCGTTCCCGAATGGCTTAATGACCAAGCTACATCCCCGCTTCCGCCGCACCGAGCGCGCGGCTTATTCCGGTGCGTTGAAGCTGATCACCTCCACCGCGGGGAAGCGGGAACTTTACCGGTTCGCGGACGATCCCTCGGAAGGGCACGATCTATATCACGCCGGCGAACAGGCAGGCGGAATAATTGAGACCCGGCTCGCGGCCTGGACCGAGGCGGCACAGCGGGCCGCAAAGTCCAGAACCGGATCCGGAAGGCCGAACAAGGAAGCGCTGG
>JACOSH010000326.1 GCA_016178945.1 Acidobacteriota bacterium | reverse complement strand
CAGGATCATTCCCAATCGTCCCGTGGCCGTGGCATCCCGGGGCTTGACGCGCGCCGTCTCATACGCTTGCTTCACCTCGGCGGCGACCGCCGCGGGAAGCTGATCCAGACGAAGCTGAGGCAAACCAGGAACCGGTTTCGAACACGAGAGGCATCCCAACGCCGCGCCCAGGAGCCACCATTTCATATACGGTCAATGGTAGCGCGCCGCCGTTCTTTGCGGCTTTCCGTGTAACCTTTCTCGCCGAAGCCGGTATTCTGAAGTGACAGTGGAGCCGCCGGACGAAGTCCTGATGCAGCAAGTGCGCGCGGGAAACGTGCGCCTGCTGTCCGTCTTGTTCGACCGGCACCACGTGGCGCTGTTCCTGTTCTACGTTCGCATGACCGGCGACCGCGCCTGGAGCGAGGATCTGGTGCAGGAAGTGTTCTACCGCATCCTGAAATACCGCGCGAGCTATCAGGACGGCGCGCCGTTCGCCACCTGGATGTACCGTATCGCGCGCAATACGCACTTCGAGCAGAGGGGGCGGCGGCGCCGCGAAACGCCCATCGAGGACGGCTGGGATACTCCCGGGCGCGCCGGCATCCCGCTGGAACAGCATCAGGAGCAGATGCTGCTGCGGCGCGCGCTCCTGGAGCTGCCCCATCCCCAGCGCGAGGTGCTCCTGCTGAGTCGCTATCAGAATCTGAAATACGAGCAGATCGCAGCCCTGCTGGGGTGCGAAGTGGCGGCGGTGAAGGTGCGGGTGCACCGCGCGTTGTCGAGTTTGCGGGAGATCTTTTTCCAGTTGTCGGGAAGGAAAGCGTCATGACTTGCGAGGAAGCACGGGATCAAATGCTGGCCGGGTCGGGCGGCGAGCTGGAGGAGCACCTCCGCGCCTGCGCCGCCTGCCGTGAAGAAGCCGCCCTATGGAACGGTCTGGGAAACCTGCGCGACGAGCAACCGGGGCCGGGGCTGCGCGCGCGGTTTGAGGCCATGCTGGCGGCGGAGGAAAGAAGGCGGAGCTGGCTGGAAGGCTGGTGGCCGCGCCGTCCTGCCCTGCAATTCGCCTGCGCGCTGGCGATGACGGCGCTGGGCGCACTGGCCGGTTGGGGCGCCGGGCGGCAGCCGGCGCGGGTACCCGAGCTGGCCCAGCTTCGCGATGAAGTGCGCAACCTGCGCGAGACGCTGGCCGTTTCGCTCCTCCAGCAGCCCTCGGCGAGCGAGAGGCTGCGCGGGGTGAACTCGAGTTACCGCCTGGAGCAGCCCGACGACGAGGTGACCTCCGCCCTGTTGGATGCGCTGGTCCGCGACCCCAGCGTGGATGTGCGCCTGGCCGCTTTGGATGCGCTGCGCCGCTACGCGAACGGGCGCGCGGTGCGTCAGGGCCTGGCGGGCGCGCTCGCCCGGCCCCAGTCGCCGCTGGTCCAGATCGGACTGATGGACGCGCTGGTGGAGCTGAGAGAGCCAATCGCGGCGCCGGCGCTGGAGCGGCTGGCCCGCGATCCGGCGGCCAACGATACGGTCCGCCAGCGCGCCCGCTGGGCTCTCGATCAGCTCGGCGCCAAGGGGGTTCTGCAGTGAAGCTCTCATTGGCCTGGGCGGCCTTGGCCTGCGCCTGGGCTCAGCCCTTCGAGGAAAAGCGAACCATCGAGCGAACGTTTGCTTCCGCCACCCGCATCGAAGTCGACAACGTCCGCGGCTCGATTCACGTTGCGGGAGACGACGCTCGCGAGATCCGCATGACCGTGACCGAGACCGTGCACGCGGAGTCGAAGGAGGATCTGGAGCGGGCCCGCCGCGAGGTCAAGCTCGACATCACCGAGAAGGAGGGAACCCTGCGGCTCTGCGCCGACGGCCCGTTCCGATGCCCCTGCGACCAGCACGATTGGCCCGAGCGCCGCTACTGGGTCCAGTACGACTTCCAGTTGCGTGTGCCGCGCTCCATCTTCCTGGCCCTCCGGACGGTGAACCACGGGGACATCAAAGTGGAGACCACCGACGGCGATTACGACCTGCGCAATATCAACGGCGGCATCGAGATGATCGAGGTCTCCGGCTCCGGCCGCGCTTACTCGCTGAACCGGCCTCTCAAGGCGATGTTCCGCAGGAATCCGCAACGGGATAGCTCGTACGGCTCCCTCAACGGGAAAGTGTACCTGCACTTTCAGCCCGGCCTGGCCGCGGACTTCCGCATGAAGACCTTCAACGGGAAGGTATACAGCGATTTCCCGATGACGGCGCTGCCCGCCAAGCCCGCGTCGCTGGAGCGGCGGGAGGGCCAGACGGTCTACCGGGCCGACCGCTTCACCGGAGGGCGCGTCGGCGCGGGCGGCATCGAGATCAAGCTGGATGGCTTCAACGGCGACATGCATATTTGGAACAGGAGTGAACATGAATAAACGCGAGGCTTTCTTTCTCATACCGGCCGCGGCGGCGGCCCTTCTCTGGGCGCAAGACTCTCCGGCCGACCGGGTGACGGTCCCTTTCAGCGATCCGGCCCGGCCCGGTGTCGTGAAAGCTCACCTGATCCACGGGGGCATCACCGTCAAGGGCTATGACGGCAAGGAGGTGATCGTGGAAGCCCGCGCGCGCAGCGGCGGCAAGCCGGCGGCGGCTGCCACCGCCGGGATGAAGCGCGTGGCCTTCACCTCGACCGGCCTGACCGTGGAGGAGGAGAACAACGTGATGTCGGTCGGGTCGTCCTCCCACGCGCGGCCCATCGATCTGACCATTCAGGTGCCTCGGAAGACGTCGTTGAAATTGAACTGCATCAACGAGGGCGCCATCCAGGTAGAGGATGTGGATGGCGAGATCGAAGTAAACAACATCAACGGGGCCGTCACTCTGGCCAATGTCTCCGGATCCGCCGTGGCCCATGCGCTCAATGGCAAACTGCAGGCCAGCTTCCGTCGCGTGGACTCCAAGCCGATGTCCTTCAGCTCGCTCAACGGGGACATCGACGTCACCTTCCCGCCGGATCTGAAGGCCATCGTGAAAATGAAGTCCGATCGCGGCGAGGTCCTCACCGACTTCGACCTCCAGGTGAAGGCGGACGCCAAGCCCGTCGTCGAGGACGCCCGGGGCAAGGGCGGTAAGTATCGCGTCCAGGTGGACCGGGCCATCAGCGGAACCATCAACGGCGGCGGCCCGGAAATCCAGTTCAAGAACTTCAATGGGGCGATCTATATCCGGAAGGGAAAGTAGGGTTTAACGCGAGCTCGTCTGGCGCGGCTCCGAAGCCGAGGGCGACTACCACGCGATCCCGGCCTTCGTGTTTGGCGCGATAGAGGGCGTGATCCGCCGCCTCGGTCAGTTCCGATGACTGGTGGCCGTGGTCTGGAAACATGGCAACGCCGCAGGAGATTGTCAGGCTTCCGAGCATTTGACCCTTGTAGCGCACGTCCAACTCTCTTACCGCTTCTCTCAGTTGCTCCGCGCGGGAAAGAACAGTCTCCAGCCCGGCGTCCGGTAATAGCAGCATGAACTCCTCGCCCCCATAGCGGCACACGATGTCCTCGATGCGGGTTCCGCGCTGCAACACCTGGCCGACCTTCTTCAGCACAATGTCGCCGGCGTCATGTCCGTGCATGTCGTTAAGACGCTTGAAGTGATCGATGTCGATCATGATGACGCCGGCGTCCGATCCCTGTTGTCCGGCCCGGCGTAGTTCGCGATCCGCCGTCTCCTCGAAGTAACGGCGGTTAAACATTCCCGTCAGGGGATCGCGAATCGCTTGATCTCCCAGTTTTTCGCGCAACTGCAGGTTCGCCAGCGTCAGGGCGATCTGCTCGGCGGCCAACGGAGCGATCCTTCTGGTCTCCTCTGAAATGCCCGCCGGCTGGCCGGCCAGCGAAACACTGTGCAGTACCAGCACGCCCATGGCTTCTCCCTGGGCCATCATCGGAATACATAGCGTGGTTCCCGACCCCGCGAATCCCTTCAGGTGCTGGCAATAGGGGTTGCTCTCTGCGTGGTCGAAGACGTGTTGGCGGCCCCGGCGCAGTGCCCAGCAGTCTTCTGGGGTGAACATGGGCACCCTGGTCGATTCATTCCCCCACGGAACGATCATTTCGAGAAGGTTGCGAGAGGCGCGGTAGACGTAGATCGCTCCGGACTCGGCGGGGAACAGCTTTGGTCCGAAGTGTCTCAGCATGTCTTCGAATTCCGCGCTGGTACGGCAGGCCTGAAGAAGTTCGATCAGTTCGCTGAGAAGCAGGGTTTCTCTGTGAATTTTCTCGAGGGCCTGTAACGACCGGCTTACCTCCTGGATAGCCTCGGCAAGCTCGGCTGTGCGCTCTCGAACACGATCCTCGAGCTGGCTCTTGGTCTGTTCCAGCACCCGGGCGGCCTCCTGGCGTTCTGACATTTGGCGTTTCATGGGCCGAAACATCAAGCCGTACAGCGCGGGGAATGTCAGCAGCAGGAGTAAGATTCCATCCACGAGGGCTTCCTGAAACAGCGGCTGCTTGGGCAGATTCGCCAGCAGAATCATCACCGCGGTTTCGCCGGCGAAGATCGTCGCTGCCAGGATGAAGGCGAGCCGTCGCGCCGAATAGGCGGCCGTCGGCCTGTCCTGGGCTGCCGTTGCGGGGCTGGTCAAGAGCCGTTGTTCCCGTCGCCGCCAGCCGGGCACAAGCGAAGCGCTCTCTTTTTCCGGCAAACTCAGCACCCCTCGTCACTCATCGTCCGCTGCAGAGGATAACTGTAGGCGTCGGCCGGCTTTCTTAGGGCTCGACCCTCCTTGCCAAACGGCGCTATACTGGTTAAAAGGACGGTCTCGAAGGATGCGCCAGAAACGCCGGTCTGTTTTTTACTTTCCCCTGATCATCGGCTTCTGCTCGCTGCTGGGGGGGTTGTACGGCCCGCGCGTCGAAGTAGCTTCGGCGGCCAACGAAGACGACCTGAAGAACACCATCAAGGCCTTCACCCGCATCTACAGCGTGGTGGAGGAGAACTTCGCCGACAAGGTCAGTCCGGACAAGACGGTGTTCAAAGGGGCCATCCCCGGCATGCTGCGCACCTTGGACCCGCACTCCAATTTCTTCGACCCCCGCGATTTCCAGGTCTTGCGCGAGGACCAGAAGGGCCACTACTTCGGCGTGGGGATGCACGTGGCGGAGCGCAACCGTAAGACCATCGTCATCGCTCCCTTCCCCGGCTCGCCGGCTTACCGGGCTGGACTCCGTCCCGGCGACGTGATCCTGGTGGTCAACGACAAGCCGACCGACAACCTCAACGTGACCGAAGTGGCCGACCTGCTCAAGGGGCCGCGCGGCACCCCGGTCCAGATCGTGGTCTCCCGCGAGGGCAGCGACAAGCCCCTCACCTTTAACGTCATCCGCGACGAGATCTCGCGCAAGAGCGTCGAGGACGCCCTCTGGATCCGCCCCGGCATCGCCTACCTCGACATCCAGCAGTTCAATGAAACCACCAGCCCGGAGCTGGAAGAAAACCTCAAGCGGCTGGGCGAGGCGAACATCAAGGGCCTGATCCTCGACCTGCGCAACAACCCCGGCGGTCTCCTCAATGAAGGCGTCGCGGTGGCCGACCGTTTCCTGCGCAAGGATCAGACCATCGTCTCGCATCGGGGGCGCGCCTCGGCCGAAAAGCCCTACGTGGCCCGGCGCGGCAATCGCGGCCACGAGTACCCCATCATCGTGCTGGTCGACCGCTATTCGGCCTCGGCGGCGGAAATCGTCGCCGGCGCCCTCCAGGACCACGACCGCGCCTGGATCCTGGGCGAGAACACATTCGGCAAGGGGCTGGTCCAGACCGTCTTCCCGCTGAACGACAACACGGGCCTGGCTCTGACCACGGCCAAGTACTACACCCCCAGCGGGCGGCTCATCCAGCGCGACTACAGCCACACCTCCTTTCTCGACTATTACAACCACAAGGACCTGGAGACCAAGAATCCGCTGGACGTGAAGATGACCGACAGCGGGCGTACCGTTTACGGCGGCGGCGGCATCTCGCCGGACGAAAAGTACAGCACCCCGAAAGCCAACAAGTTCCAGATTCAGCTTAGCAGCAAGGCCGCGTTCTTCAACTTCACAAAGCGCTACTTCGGCACTCACGAGGCCAAGCTGCCGGCCAACTGGGCTCCCGACATTGCCATCATGAACGACTTCCACGGGTACCTCCTGAAGGAGGGATTCAATTTCACGGAAGCCGAGTTCGCCGAGAATGTCGACTGGATGAAGCGCTTCCTGCGGCGGGAAATGTACGTCACGGCTTTCAACGTGGATGAGGCCCGGCGCATCATGGTGGAAACCGATCCCGTGATCGAAAAGGCGATCGATTCGCTCTCCAAGGCCAAGGCCCTGCTGGAGAACGCCAAGAAGATGATCGCCCAAAGAACTTCGAAATAAGAGTGTCCGAACCCAGCCGCCCCCCCCAGATCACCGTGCTCGACGCGGGGGGGCAGTACTGCCACCTCATCGCCCGCAAAGTGCGGGAATTGGGAGTCTACGCGGAGGTGCGGCGCAGCGAGACGCCCGCTCCCGAGCTGGCGGGGCGGCGCGGCCTCATCATCTCCGGCGGGCCCTCCAGCGTCTACGAACCCGGTAGTCCCACCGTGGATCCGGCCATCTTCGGCGATGGGCACGGCGTGCTCGGCATCTGCTATGGGCTGCAACTGATGGCCCACGCGCTGGGCGGCCAGGTTCGCAAAGGGGACAAGGGCGAGTTCGGCATGGCCACGCTGGAAATCCGCGCGGCCGATCCGTTATTCGCCGGGCTCGACACCCGCCAGCAGATCTGGATGAGCCATCGCGACCTGGTGGCCGCCGTGCCCGCCGGCTTTTCCGTGCTGGCCACCACCGCCACCTGCCCGGTCGCCGCCATGTCCGAGCCGGGGCGCAAGCTCTACGCCGTCCAGTTTCACCCCGAGGTCAACCACACCCGCCAGGGCAAGGAGATCCTCCGCAATTTCCTGTTCTCAATCTGCGGCTGCGAGCGCGATTGGGATCCCTCCCACCGCATCCCCATCATCGAAGAAGAAATCCGCCAGACCGTGGGCGACCGTAGCGTTTTCTTCTTCGTCAGCGGCGGCGTGGATTCCACCGTCGCCTACACGCTCTGCCTCCGCGCGCTGGGCCCGGGGCGCGTTCGCGGCGTCTATGTCGACACCGGCCTGATGCGCGAAGGCGAGACCGGGTTCGTCGCCCGCATGTTTGATTCCCTGGGAGCGGGCGCCCTGACCGTCGAGCGCGCCGCGGATCGCTTCCTCGCGGCCTTGGACGGGGTCCGCGATCCCGAGCGCAAGCGCCACCTCATCGGCGAAGAGTTCGTGCAGGTGCAGGAGCGCATCATCGAATCGCTCGGCTTGCTGGACGGCCACTGGTTGCTGGGCCAGGGCACGATCTATCCCGATACCATCGAATCGGGCGGGGGCGAGCGGGCCGCCACCATCAAGACTCACCACAACCGCGTCGCCGGCATCGAGCGCCTGATCCAGGCCAAACGTATTGTCGAGCCCATCCGCTCGCTCTACAAGGATGAGGTTCGTGAAGTGGGACGCGAGTTGGGATTGCCACAGGAGTTGCTGGAGCGCCACCCGTTCCCCGGTCCGGGGCTGGCCATCCGCTGTCTCTGCTCGAGCGAAGAGGCCCCGGTCGTGCGTACGCCAGACGGCTT
>JACOSH010000325.1 GCA_016178945.1 Acidobacteriota bacterium | reverse complement strand
TACGCCGCCCCATACAGGCCTGCCTCGTTGCCGAGGGTGGCTTTTTCGACGCGCGGGCGCGTGGCGCGGTAGACGAAGGAACGGCGCTGGATCTCGGCCAGCATCGGAGGGGCGAAAAAATCCCAGGCCGGGAGCATCCCTCCGCTCAGCAGATATAGCGGGTAGTTGAAGACTCCCACCAGGTTGGCCAGCGCGATGCCCAGCGCCTCGCCCATCGCCACGAAGATTTCCCGCGCCTTTTCGTTGCCCTGCGCGGCCAGCGTGTAGACGGCCTCAGAGGAGAGGTGATCGCCGAGCCCCTGCATCTTCGCCATGGCCGTGACCGCGGTCGCCGAGGCATGCTTCTCCAGGCACCCCCGGTTCCCGCACCCGCACGGATTGCCCGTGGGATTCACCGTCATGTGGCCCAATTCTCCGGCCATCCCCACGAAGCCATGCAGCACCCGTCCGCCGCAAATGATGCCGCCGCCGATGCCCGTACCCAGCGTGAGCAGCACCAGGTCGTTCACCTCGCGTCCCGCCCCCATCCACTTCTCGCCGAGCGCCGCTGCGTTGGCGTCGTTCTCCAGAATCACGGGGGCGCCCAGGCGTTGCTCGATCTGGTCGCGGATGGGGAAATTCTCGAAGCCCGGAAGGTTGGGAGAATCGGTGATCACGCCGGTCTCCATAATGATGAAGCCGGGCACCCCGATCCCCACGCCGGCCAACCCGCCGCCGCAGGTGTTGCGCAGCTCGTTGATGGCGGCGGCCATGTCGTCGACCACTGCCTCCCGGCCCGCGGACAGGTTGGTGCCGCCGGATACCTTGTGGATCATCTTTCCGGACTCTTCGATGGCCGCTGCCCGCAGATTCGTGCCCCCCAGATCGAGTCCGATGGAGTATTTGGTCATGAAGCGGAATCATAGCACGCAGGGCCGTGTACCCGCCGGTAGGGGTGGGCTATGATGAACGGCATCATGATCCGGCGCGTTCTGGCGCAATTCTACATGCTGCGGGTGCAGATCGCCGGATTCCTCCTGCAGTGGCCCCTATCGGGGTGGGCCTTCCAGACGCCGCTGTTGCGTGGGCTGGCGGATATCGGGAATCGCGAGGTGGGGATGGTGAGCCAGCTCGCTGCCGTGCAATCGGTCTATCTCGCCATTACGGCGAATCTGGTTCTGCTCTGGGGCCGGGCTCGCCTGGATGGCGAGCGGGTGGCAGTGCCGCAGCCACCCGGCCAGCTCCTGGGACCACGGCGGTTCATCTCCCTTGCCAGCCTCTTGTTTTGGACTGGGTTCATGGCCGACGTCCGCACCCGCTCGACTGCGTCTCACTTCTGGGCCGCGGCAATCGGCAACCTGGTGCTCGTCTTGTTCTGCGCGGTTGCCATTGAAGAATTGCTCAACGCCTTTCCGCGCCGGGGCGCCGGGTACCGGTTCTTCCTTCTGCCCCTGCCGGGTCTATGGACCGATTCGTTCCGCTGGGGCCGGGCCTACCTTGTCTACGTCTTCCGCTGGGTCCTGCGAGTGAAGATTCCGCGCAGAGTCTGGCGGACTCGACGGTGGATCCTGCGCCGGGCTGACCGGGTTCTAGGTCCCGGGTTTCTCGATTACCGCGGAATGCGGCCCAGGGGGATGCTGCCGGGCCACGGAATCGCGTTGGCCTTGTTGGTCCTGATGTTCGTCACTTTTGAAGACTCCGGCTTGCAGTTTCTCAACAGCGGCTCGTTCGCGTACCGGTATCGGCTGATTGCCCCGTGCACTCTGTCGATGGCGCTGAGTGGAGCGCTGTTCGTGATCTCCGTGTTGGCGAATCTGGCCTTCTTTGCGGACCGATACCGGATCCCGCTGTCCCTGGTTCTTCTGGGATGGATTACGGTCTCCACGTGGTTGGCCGGCGTAGATCACCTGTTTTGGAGCGAGCCTGTGAGCCCGAGTCAGCTCGGCGAGGCGCTCTCGCCCGGCCAGGTGCTGGAACTGGCGCCGAAACGGTTCGTTGTCGTAGCCGCGGCCGGAGGCGGCATCCAGAGCAGCGGCTGGACAGCGCAGGTCCTGTCTGGCTTGCAGGAGGACGAACAAGGGCCTGCCTTCAAGCGGGCCGTGCGGGTTGTCAGCGGTGTGTCCGGGGGAGCGCTCGGCACGATGTTCTACTTGGGAACCTACGACGGCGTGTGGGGCAAGGCATACCCTCCCGCGGAAGCGCGCCGGCGCGCAATGGCGTCGTCACTGGACGCCGTCGCCTGGGGGTTGGTGTATCCAGACCTTCACCGCTTGTTCTTGCCCGTTCCGGGATTGATGTGGAGAGACGCGGACCGTGGGTGGGCCTTAGAGCGTTCCTTTGCCCAGAGGGCCGGGCGGTATCCTGGGCCGACGCTGTTGAGTCTGGGACCGCTGGTGAGGTCCGGTCTGCCGGTGGTGTTGTTGAACTCGACCCTGACGGCGGAGGCAATGCCCGTCGTCTTCACCAACAGCCGATTCCCGGGGCCGGAAACGGGTAGCACGGCCCGCCGAGGTATTCGCTCGTTCCACGACGACTTCCGTCTCGAGACGCGCCTGGAAACCGCCACCCGGCTGTCGGCCACGTTTCCGCTCATCTCTCCCGCGGCCCGGCCCAGCGAGTTGAAGGGCAAAAACGCATTCGTGGACGGCGGCTACTTCGACAACTCCGGGCTGTACAGCCTGATGGGCTGGCTGGAGCAAGCCGGGATGAGCATGCCGCCATCGGCGCCACCTCGGGAAGTTCTGCTGCTGCAAATCGATGCTTTCCCGGAAGAGCCGGGCATGGCCGCCCGGCGCGCCGAGTTCTCCTGGTACCGCCAGCTCACGATTCCCTTCGAAACCGTGGTCGGGGTCCGCGAAAGCGGCCAGGCTGAGCGGAACCGGAATGAGTTTCCCCTGCTGGCGAAGTCCCTGGAGGGGCGGCTGAATGTGCATCTGCTGGAGTTTCGGTTCCGGCCAAGCCCGCGGTGTGCATTGGAGCCGCCGCCGCTTTCCTGGCATCTCAGCCAGCTCGAACAGCAGTGCATCGCCGAAGCCTGGACGGACCCGCGAATCGTGGAGTCACGCCGGGCCGTCGCAGAGTGGCTCGCGGGATTGTAGGCTATCGAAAGTTCTCCACCAGCATCAGGTCGCTGCCGCTGTGGTCGAGTTGGGTGAACAGAATCCAGCGGCCGTCGGGGGAGGCAGACAATCCAAAGCTCAGAGGCCGAGGCGGAGTAACCAGAGTCTGGATGGTCCGGTCGGCGAAGCGGAAGAACTGCACCTTCGATCCGGGCCCAATCCTCGGAAGAAAGTAGATGCCGTGGCGGGCTATGTCGAAGTAAGCGGCAGCGGGGATGCCCGATACCGCCGTCTCGTCGCCTCCCTCGACGGGAACCTGCCAGACCTCGGCCGGCGTATAGTGCTTCATGTAGTAGAGCGCTTGGCCATCGGCGGACTCGCCGGCGTAGTGACCGCCGTGCCGCGTGACCTGCTGCGCCTCTCCTCCCCCTGCCGGCGTCTTCCAGACTTGCATTTCCCCGCTCCGCAGCGACGCAAAGTAGATCCAACGGCCGTCCCGCGACCAGCTTGGCACCGAATCGCTGGCGGGATGGTTGGTCAGGCGTCTCGGGCGGCCGCCATTCGCGTTCACCACATAGATGTCCGCCTGGCCTTCCGGACGAGAAGTGAATGCGATCTGTTCCCCATCGGGCGACCAGCGAGGATTGTAGCAGCCTCCCATGGCGGTTACCTGTACGGCATTGGCGCCGTCCGCATCGCACACCCAGACTTCGGAGTCGCCCGAGCGCGTGGAGCGGTAGGTGATCTTCCTGCCGTCGGGAGAGTATTCGGGATGTTCTTCAGTGCGCGTCGAAGCAATGATTCTCTCCGGCGGCCGCTCCGGAATCAAGCCGGCCCGCCAGATATTGAGATCCTCGACCTGACGCACGTAAACCAGCCGGCCGGGTCTGCCCGGAGACGGCTGGGCCAGTGTGATGGCACGGCTGTCCTCTCCGATGGAAGCAATCCGGACGGGCTTGGTCCCGGAGGAGATTCCCATTCTCCACAGCGAGCGTTCACCCGAGGCGGCGCCTGAGGAGAAGACGATCTCCTTGTCGCCGGCACTCCAAACCGGACTCATGCCGAGCCGGTTTTCGAAAGTGAGACGCTTTGGGGCACCCTTGGATTGCATTTCGCTGGAAGAGTCCAGGAGAAAGAGATCGCCGTTCCCCGAGCTGGCGAAGCGGAAGAAGGCGAGTGTACGGCCATCCTGCGAAAACGACGGGCTGGTATCGCCCAGCCCCGTCGGCGGCGCCGAAGTAAGGCGGCGCCTCTCGCTGGTTTCAACCGAGACCGCAAACAGGCTTCTGGCCTCAGCGGCAGGTTCCCGTTCCGCGACCACCAGCCACTTGCTGTCCCGCGACCACGTCACGTACGGTCCGGGCAACAGGTCGCCGGGTCCGGGCCCTGGCGAGTGGATCTCCGAGAGTTTGCGCTCGGCGCCGCCCAAAGGAGAAACCAAGAAAACTCCAGCTTTCCTGCCGGGCAGGACTCTCAGAAAAGCAATCCACCGCCCGTCGGGCGACCACGCCGGGCTCAGATCATTGGCGGGGTCGCGCGTGAGCCGCAGCGGATCTCCCGAGCCGATCAGCTTCACATAAATGTCGAAGTTGTCCCGCTCCGCGTCCCAGGCGAACGCCACCTGGTTGCCGTCCGGCGAAAAGCTCGGGGACAATTCGCTGCCGGGATAACTCGTCAGCGGCGTCGCCTGCATGGCGGTCTCCAAGGGCTCCCCCGCGCGGCGAAAGTACCACCAGCCTGCCGCGGCAATGGCCAGCGCCGCCACCGCCGCTAACGTCAACAGAGGCATCCGCGACTTCGCGCGGACCGCGGGCGCCGGCTCCGCTTCTTCGAGGTCCAGGAGAGCGAGACGGATATCCTCCAGGTGACGGACCCGCTTCTCGCGGTCTTTGCGAAGGCAGCGCGCGATGATCCGTTCCAGCTCGGGCGGGAAAATCCGGCCGCCCGCGCTCAGCGGCTGCGGATCCTGAGTAAGGACGGCCGCCAGCGTGGACGCGGTCGAGTCCCCGCGAAACGCCCGCTGCCCGGAGATCATCTCGTAGAGCAGCGCGCCGAACGAGAACACGTCCGACCGCGCATCCACAGGCTTTCCCTCGGCCTGTTCGGGAGACATATAGGCAGCGGTCCCGAGAATCGTACCGGCCTGCGTTCGAGTCTCATCGGACGCGCTGCCTTCCCCCGGATCGGTCAGCTTGGCCAGCCCAAAGTCCAGCAGCTTGACCCGTCCAGGGCCGGTCACCAGGACGTTGGCCGGCTTGATATCGCGGTGGACGATGCCCGCCGCATGCGCCTTGGCCAGCGCATCGGCGACCTGGGCGGCGCAGTCGAGCGCATCGGCGAGCCGCATGCCGCCGCGGGGAATCCGCTTGCCGAGCGGCTGGCCGTCGATGTACTCCATCACGATGTAGTCGACGCCGTCCTGCTCGGCGATGTCGTGAATGGTGACGATGTTGGGATGATTCAGCGCGGAAGCGGCCTTGGCTTCCTGGGTGAACCGCCGCTTCCGCTCCGGATTCGCCACCAGATCGGGAGGAAGGACCTTGACGGCCACGAAGCGGTCCAGGCGGGTGTCACGAGCCTTGTAGACCACGCCCATGCCGCCCTCCCCGGTCTTCTCGAGTATCTGGTAGTGTCCGAGCCTGCGGCCAACCATTCTGTTACCTCACGGCAGTTGATCCGCCAAGACCTGCGCGGCTTGGTCGGCGCGAAACTGCTTGAGCTTCTTCCGCAACGCGCCTCTTGAACCGGCCAGAATCGCAATCGCCAATAGCGCGGCGTTCTTGGCCCCCGCCGAGCCGATGGCCAGCGTGCCGACCGGGATGCCGCCCGGCATCTGCACCGTGGCCAGCAGCGAATCCAGCCCCTTCAAGGCCTTGGATTCGATGGGAACCCCTAACACCGGCAGCGTGGTGTGGGCCGCCGCGACCCCGGCCAGATGCGCCGCGCCGCCGGCGGCCGCGATCACCACTTGAATCCCGCGCGCCTCGCAGCCTCCCACGTACTCGGCCGTTTGCTTGGGCGTGCGGTGCGCCGACAGCACGCGGCATTCATGCGCCACGCCGAACTGGGTGAGGATTTCGTCGGTATGGCGCATGGTCTCCCAGTCCGACTTGCTGCCCATGAGGACAGCCACCAGCGGCTTCATCCTCTACTGCCCCTGCGCCAGCGTGTATCCGGCCTTGCCGTCATAGACGCGGAGGTTTTCGGTCTTGGCGATGTCGAGCCCCGCGTCGCTGACTCGCTGCAGCAGAGCCAGCACTTGCCCCTGCGTCACCGGGGCCGCGGAAGTGAAGCGGCAGCGAAAGCTGTCCGTGCAGAAGGTCTCCCTCTTTCCCTCCGGCCAGACCTTGACGCCGCGATTGTCGACCATGGTCAGCGCCAGGCCGTCGCGATCGGCTTGCCTGACTCGCTCGGCCAATTGGTCGGGCGAGCCATCGTACCAGGCGACGTAGACGTCGACGCCCATCAACTCCGTCAAGGGACGCGCGCCGGCGGCGGACGCGGCGGCCACCGGTTTCCGCTCGGCCCTCCGGTAGGTGGCGGCCTTCAGCTTCTGCGGCATCTGGCCCAGACGCGCCGCAACCGCTCGGGCAAACTCCCGTGTTCCGACTTTCTTCGAGCTGACGCCTTCGGTGTAGACGTCGTAGGTGTGGACACCATCTTCCAGGGTCCGGAGCCAGGCGTTGTGGACGCGGGCGGCTATCTCCGGCTGATCGATATGGACCAACATCAGCACGGCGCCCAGCAGCAGACCCGAGGGGTTGGCCAGATTCTGACCGGCGCGGCGCGGCGCCGAACCGTGGATCGCCTCGAACATCGCGCCGTGCTCCCCGATATTGGACGATCCGGCCAGCCCGACCGAGCCGGCGATCTGGGCGGCGACGTCGGAGAGGATGTCGCCGTACAGGTTGGGCATCACGATCACGTCGAAAGCCTCCGGAGTGTCGGCCATTTTCGCCGCGCCGATGTCCACGATCCAGTGCTCGTTCTGGATCTCCGGGTATTCCTTGGAGACCTCATCGAAGACCTTGTGGAACAACCCATCGGTCATCTTCATGATGTTGTCTTTGGTGAAGCAGGTGACCTTCTTGCGGTTGTACTGGCGGGCGTAATCGAAGGCATAGCGGACGATCTTCTCGCAGCCGGGCCGCGAGATCAGCTTGAGGCACTCCATCACGGTGGGGCTCAACTGGTACTCGATGCCGGCGTAGCAATCCTCTTCGTTCTCGCGCACGATCACGACATCCATCACCGGGTGCTTGGTATCGACGAAGGGGTGGTAGGACACGCACGGCCGGACGTTGGCGTAGAGACCGAGCGTCTTGCGAGTGGTGACGTTGAGGCTCTTGAAGCCGCCGCCCTGGGGCGTGGTGATGGGCGCCTTGAGAAACACCTTTGTGCGCCGCAGCGACTCCCAGGAGCTGTCCTCGATGCCGGACGTATTGCCGCGCAGATAAACTTTCTCGCCGATCTCAATGGTCTCGATCTCCAGGGCCGCACCGGCTTCCTTCAGGATGTGCAGGGTGGCATCCATAATCTCGGGACCAATGCCGTCGCCGTGGGCGACCGTGATGGGGACTGGAGTGGGCATAGAAGTAATCCTCGATTATATCCCGGCCCACGCGCTGATTGAGAAGCTTTGATGAATGTCAGCAACCGCTCCCTCACGGTCGCGGCTCGGTAACTTTCGTGTGCACTTAATGAGCCGCTCGGCAACGAACCGAATCGGCAGAGCCGCGCACGTCAGTAAGCGGTGCTTTTCAGGATCGCGCGCGCCGCGTTGTACCCCGGCGCGCCCATCACACCGCCGCCGGGATGCGCGCCGGAGCCGCACAAGAACAGGCCGGGGACCGGCGTCCGATAGCGCGCCCAGCCGGCGACCGGGCGCAGCACAAACATCTGGTCCAGACTCATCTCGCCATGGAAAATATTGCCGCCGGTGAGACCGAAACGGCGCTCCAGGTCGAGCGGCGTCAGCGTCTGGCGGCCGATCACGATCTGACGAATGTTGGGGCAGTATTCGGCGATCAGGTCGAGCACCTGTTCGGTGAACGGCTCGCGCAGATCGTCCCAGGTTCCTTCCTTCAACGTGTAGGGTGCGTATTGCAGGAAGATCCCCATGATATGCCTGCCCGGCGGCGCCAGCGACGGATCGTAAACGGTCGGGATGGTCATCTCGATGAGCGGGCGCCGCGACGGGCGGCCGTACTTGGCGTCGTCCCAGGCCCGCTCCACATAGTCGATCGACGGGCAGATGTGCATGGTGGCGCCATGCTGCGGGCCGGGCACGCCTGGGAGAACACCAAACTCGGGCAGGCCCGAAAGCGCCAGGTTGATCTTGAGGGAAGTGCCCTCGATGCGGTACCGCCGGATTGCCGCCACAAACTCCGGGGCGAGCGTTTGTTCCTCCAGCAGGCGCAAGAACGTAACCTTGGGATCCAGGTTGGAGGCCACGGCTCGCGACTCGATTTCCTCGCCGCTCTCCAGCACGACGCCGCAGGCGCGCCCCTGGCGCACCAGAATACGCGCCACGGGTGCCCCCACCCGGATCTCAACGCCCTTGCTCCGGGCCGATGCGGCGATAGCCTCGGACACCGCGCCCATTCCACCGCGCACGAATCCCCACAACCCGCGCTTCCCGCCCACGCTGCCCATGCAGTGGTGCAGCAGGATGTACGCTGTGCCGGGCGATCGGGGTCCGCCGTTGGCGCCGATCACGCCGTCGGTCGCCAGCGTGACTTTGATCTCGGGCGACTCGAACCAGTCGTCGAGAAAATCCGCCGCCGACTGGGTGAAGATCTTGACCAGCCCGACCAGGTCCCCCCGGCTCAACTTCGCCATTCGCGCCGCCAGTTTCAGGTACTCCAGGAAGTCTCCCGGGCCGCGCGGCGGAAACTCCGGGGGCGTGGTCAGCAACAGCGACTCCACCACCACCGACAGCCGCTCCAGGTGCTCCTCATAGCGTGGGTAGGCTTCAGCGTCGCGGCGCGAGAATTTGGCGATCTCGGCCAGAGTCTTGCTCCGGTCCTGCCACATGAAGAAGTAGCGGCCGTCGGGGTACGGGGAGAAAAAGGCCGGATCTTTGGCGTCCACGCGGTACCCGAACCGTTCCAGCTCGAGCTCCCGCACGATGCGCTCCTGCAGCAAGCTGGTCAAATAGGCGGCCGTGGAAACTTTGAACCCCGGCCAGACCTCCTCAGTGACCGAGCATCCGCCCACCAGCTCGCGCCGCTCCAGGACCAGCACGCGCCGTCCGGCCCGCGCGAGGTAGGCCGAGGCCACCAGGCCGTTGTGGCCTCCGCCCACGATGATCACGTCGTATCGCGCGGACATGGTCAGCGTTTGCGGAATACCACCACGGCTAGCGGCGGCAAAGTCACCGGAATGCTGTGTTTCCACTCATGGTGCGGAACCGGCCGGGAGCTCACGCCGCCGGCGTTGCCCACGTTGCTGCCGCCGAAGTAGGCGGAGTCGGTATTGAGCACTTCTTCGTAGAACCCCTCCGCCGGCACGCCGACCAAATAGTTCCGCCGCACCACCGGCGTGAAGTTGCAGCACACCAGCAGGAAGTCGCCGCGGTTCGCCGCGAAGCGCAGAAACGAGATGACGGACTGTTCCACGTCCCGAAAGTCGACCCATTCGAAACCGGAGTAGTGATAGTCCACTTCATACAGCGCGGGGTAGAGACGGTAGATGCGGTTAAGCTCCCGCACCAGGGACTGGAGCCCGCGGTGCGGCTCGAAGGCGACCAGTTCCCACTGCACCTGCGAGTCGTGATCCCATTCGGCGTATTGGCCGATCTCGCAGCCCATGAAATACAGCTTTTTTCCGGGATGCGTGTACATGTAGGCCAGGAAGGCGCGCGCGTTGGCGAAGCGCCGCCACTCGTCCCCCGGCATCTTTCCGAGCAGCGATCGCTTCCCGTGCACCACTTCATCGTGCGAGACCGGGAGGACGAAGTTTTCGGAGAAGGCGTACAGCAGGCTGAAGGTGATGTCGTTATGGTGGTGCTTGCGATGGACCGGGTCGAGCGAGAAATAGTGCAGCATGTCGTGCATCCAGCCCATGTTCCACTTCATGGTGAAGCCCAGACCGTTCAGATACACTGGCCGCGAGACGCCGCTGAACGCAGTGGACTCCTCGGCCACCGTGATCGCGCCGGGCTCGGCGTGGGCCAGCTCGTTGAAGCGGCGCAGGAAGTCGATCGCCTCCAGGTTCTCATTGCCGCCGAATTGGTTCGGCGCCCACTCGCCTGGCTGGCGCGAGTAGTCCAGGTACAGCATGGATGCGACGGCGTCCACGCGCAGGCCGTCGATGTGGTACTTCCTCAGCCAGAACAGCGCGCTGGAGATGAGGAATTCACGCACCTCGTGGCGGCCGTAATTGAAGATCAGGGTGCCCCAGTCGCGGTGCTCGCCCTTGCGCGGGTCCTCGTGCTCGTAGAGCGCCGTTCCGTCGAACCAGGCCAGGCCATGCGCGTCCTTGGGGAAGTGCGCGGGCACCCAGTCCAGGATCACGCCGATTCCGGCCTGATGACAGGAGTCGACGAACTCCATGAAATCTTCGGGAGGGCCGAAACGCGAGGTGGGCGCGAAATAGCCGATCACCTGGTATCCCCACGACCCGGAGAAGGGATGCTCCAGCACGGGCATCAGCTCGATGTGGGTGAAGCCCATGCGCTTCACGTACTCGACCAGCGAAACCGCCAGCTCGCGATAGGTGAGCGGCCGCCCGTCGGGGCCGCGCAGCCAGGACTCCAGGTGAACCTCGTAGACCGAGACCGGCGCTTTGAGCCAGTCCGTTGCTCCGCGCGCCTCCATCCACGACGCGTCGCGCCACTGGTGACGGTCCAACCGCGCGACCACCGACGCCGTCTTGGGTGGAGCCTCGCAAAGAAAAGCGTAGGGATCCGTTTTTTGCTGCGTATAGCCCTGGAAGCGCGAGCGCACCTGATACTTATAGTTGGCGCCCTCTCCCAGATGCGGGATGAAGAGTTCCCAGACCCCGCCGTCGCGGCGGCGCATGGGGTGGCAGCGGGAGTCCCAGCGGTTGAAGTCGCCGATCACCGAGACCACCTCCGCGTTGGGCGCCCACACCGCGAAGCGCACGCCGGGGACGCCCTCGGCTTCCACCATGTGGGCGCCAAGCATGTTGTAGGTTTCGTAGTGCGTGCCCTCGCCGTGCAAGTGAAGGTCGAAGCTGGAAAGCTGCGGCGGAAAGCGATAGGGATCTTCGAATTCGACTCCGTCGGCGCGTAGGCGGTAGGGCGCGGGCTCGCCGTCCATTTGGGCGGTAAAGAAGCCATGCTCGTGCTTCCTGGCCATTGGCGCCGGGCCACTCTCCAGCAGCACCTCCACCGATCCGGCATGAGGCAGGAAGGCGCGCACCTCCCACCGGGCTTTCCCCCGCAGCTTGCGCACGCGGTGCGGGCCCAGCAGGCGAAACGGATCGCCATGGTATCCGCCGGCGACGGCCTCGATCTCGGCGACAGTCATGGATCGCACTCGAAGAGCTAAATGCCATTGTAGCTTGTGCTATTCTTTCTTTTCATCGCTCCCCCTCAATGATCCGTCTCTTTCGCGTCTTCATTCCCACCAGCGTGGTGGCGCTGCTGGTTTCGGAGACATGTCTGATCCTGTCCTGCTATCTGCTGGCGACCTGGTGGGTGCTTCAGTTCCAGGTATTCGACGAGTTCCTCATCTACCTGTGGTACGAGTCCGGCTTACTCCGTACAGCTCTGGTGGCGCTGAGCGCGGTCCTGGGGTTCTATTCGATCGACCTCTACAGCGAGATCAAGGTGGTGTCGCGGATCCGGCTGCTGCAGGATCTGTGCCAGGTGATGGGCATTGCGCTGCTATCGCAGGGGCTGATTTCCTACGCGCTTCCGCCGCTGCGCCTGGGGCGCGGCATCATGCTGTACGGCAGCCTGCTCACGATGATCGCCCTGTTTGGGTGGCGCATGTTCTACAGCACTTATGTCGTGCCGATGATGGGCACCCAGCGGCTGCTGTTTGTGGGCGCCAGTCCGGTTGTGCGGGAGATGGCCGACCATATTCTCGCCCATCCCCAGAAGGGCATTTCCATCGCCGGGTACCTGGTGAATCCCGAGTCGGCCAGTCTGGATCTGCCGGGCGGCGCGGTGCTCGGCGAGGTCCGCGAACTGCGCCGCATCGCCGAGGAGACCAAACCGGACCGCATCGTGATCGGTCTGGCGGAGCGCCGCGACCGGCTTCCCATGCAGGATCTGCTGGAGCTGCGCTTCGCGGGATTCCTGATCGAGGAAGCGGGCGTCACTTATGAGGCGGTGTGCGGGCGGATTTCGACCAAGAACCTTCGGCCCAGCCAGTTGATCTTCTCCGGCGAGTTGGGGCCGCGCCCGGCGAGCCTGGCCTTTCAGACCCTCATGAACTACACCCTCTCGCTGCTTGGCGCGATCATGTCCCTTCCGCTGACCATCGCCGTGGCCGTGGCGGTGAAGCTGAGTTCGCCCGGACCGATCTTCTACCGGCAGACCCGCGTGGGGAGGAACGGCGCGCCGTTCGTGGTCTACAAGTTTCGCTCCATGCGCGCGGATGCGGAGGCCGACACGGGAGCCGTATGGGCCTCCAAGGACGACCCCCGTGTCACTCGCGCCGGGAAATGGCTCCGCCGGCTGCGCCTGGACGAATTACCGCAGTTCTTCAACGTGCTGCGCGGCGAGATGTCGCTGGTGGGGCCGCGTCCCGAGCGTCCCGAATTCGACCAGGTGCTGGCCGAGAAGATCCCCTATTACCGCCAGCGGCACTGCGTCAAGCCCGGCATCACCGGCTGGGCCCAGATCAACCACAAGTACGGCGACACCCTGGAGGACACCATCCAGAAGCTGGAATACGATCTGTACTACATCAAGCACATCTCGCCCAGCTTTGACGCGTTCATCATCTTTCACACCCTGAAGACCATGATCCTCAGCCGGGGGGCGCAATAGTACAATAGACGCCTATGCCAGCCTTCTCTCGCCGTGGATTCCTGAGGAGAACTTTGGGCGCCACCTGGACCGGCGCCGCGCTGCTCGACCAGTCCGTGTTCCGGGCCGCCGCCGCGCGGGCCCAATCGACGGGCGCGCCCACTCAGCTCTTTGATATCGAGAAAGTCGCCGAAGGGGTCTTTGCGGCGATTGCGCGTCCGGCCGCGCTGATCAACTGTAATGCCGCGATCTTCGTCCGATCCACCGACCTCCTGGTGGTGGACACGCACTCCAAACCCTCGGCCGTGGCGGCCCTGGTGGCCCAGATCAAGAAGGACATCACCCCTAAGCCGGTCCGCTACATCGTCAACAGCCATTTCCACTGGGACCACACCCAGGGCAACCCCACCTACAAGAAGTTCGCGCCGCGCGCCGACATCGTGGCCTCCGTCGCCACTCGCCGTCTGCTGGCCGACAACGGCCCGCAGCGCCTGAAGGAGTCGGTCGAGCAGACGCAAAAGAGCCTGGAGGAGATGAAGGCCAAGGCCACCTCGGCTTCCGGCTCGGACAAGGCCTACTACCAGCGGATGGTCGCGGAGATGACCGCCTACCTCAAAGAAATGCAGGGTTATGCGCCCGAGCTGCCGAACATCACCGTCGACCGCACCCTGGTCTTACAGGACCCGGCTCACGACCTGCACATCGCCTTCCGCGGACGCGCCCACACCGCCGGCGACGTGGCGGTGTTCTGTCCCCAGAAGAGGGTCCTCGCCACTGGAGACGCTCTTCACGGCTTTTTGCCCTACATCGCCGACGCCTATCCCGCGGAATGGCCCCGTACCTTGTACGATTGGGCCCAGTTTGAGTTTCAGCACGTGATCGGCGGGCACGCCGCCGTGCAGCATTCCAAGGACCGGCTCTATCACATGGCCGGCTACCTCGAGGAGATCACCGACGCCGTGCGGAAAGCGAAACAGGCCGGCCGCTCCGTCGCGCAGGCGCAGCAGACCATCACTCCGGCCACCCTGGCGTCGCTCAATCGCAACGGCTACGGCGATTTCGTGGCGGCGTCCATCGCCAGGTACTACCCGCCGGGGCCGAACCCCACGCCAGCCGGAATCCTGAGTGAAGGGGTCAAGACCAACGTGGCCCATACCTATACAGCCCTGGACCGGGCCTGAAATCTTTTTGACGGACGGTGAGAATTTCTTGCCCTCGCTATGCGACCATACCTCCATGCGACTTGCATCCTTCGCTCTCGGTGTGGCCGGCCTGCTGTACGGGCAGAGCGACCAGTCCCCTTCCGATTTGAACCGGATCCGCGTCGGTGAGCCTGCCCCCGACTTCACCCTCCCGGCGGCGGAAGGCCCCGCGGCCAGCCTGTCGCAGTTTCGCGGCAAGAACGTGGTCCTGGTCTTCTACCGCGGCTACTGGTGACCCTACTGTGTCACGCAGCTCGTCGAGCTGCACAGCCTGCTGCCCGCGGACCGCAAGGAAAGCACCGTCATCCTGGGAGTCAGCCCCGACCCGCTCGACAAGGTGCGCAACGTGATTCCCAAGGTCGCCGGCCGCACCGGCAAGGAGTTCGCCATCAAGCTCCTGGCCGACACAGATCACAAGGTGATCGACCGGTACGGCCTGCTGAACGAGGAAGCGGCGAAGGCGAATCGCTTTCTCCCTCACCCCACCACTTACGTCCTGGACAAGGCGGGCGTGGTTCGATGGAAATTTACCGAGGTCAACTACAAGATCCGTCCGACGAATGAGGCCGTGCTACGTGAGGTGAGGAAACTGAAGTAGAAGACAAAAAGGCATAGAAGACAAAAAGGCAAAAGGCAAAAATCAAAAATCAAAAGGCAAAAGTGATAAGGAAGTTTTCCTAATTCCTTTTGCCTTTTGATTTTTGCCTTTTGCCTTTTGCCTTTTTTGCCTCGAGTCTCCGCCTATGGTACAAAGTGATAGAAAGGGCTTGGAGGAACGATGACCCCCGCTACACTACGCGCCTGGTGGTCCCGCAAACAGGGGCTGGACGGCTCGCCGGCCGGCAAGAGCGCGGCCGAAGTCTTGGAGCGCTCCGGCTGGGCGAGATCGGTTGGGGGCGTGGGCCCCTATCTGACGTTGTTTTCGCGGGCAGGACTCTCACGCGAAGCCGTCGACCAGGCGGTCGCGCAGCTCGAAATTCATGAACTGCCCTCGGCGCGCGGCTGTACCTACGTGGTTCCGGCAAGCGACTTTGCGGTGGCGTTGAAGGTGGGACAGGGATTCTCCGCCGAGTCGGAGCTGAAGACGGCGCGCAAGCTGGGAGTGACGGACGCCGAAATCGAGCGGCTCCGGGACAAGATCACCGGCGCGCTGGCCAAAGGCCCCCTGGATCCCGATGGGCTGCGCGAAGCGGTGGGCGGGGCCGTCCGCAATCTAGGGGAGGAGGGCAAGAAGAAAGGCCTGATCACTACGATGCCCCTTGCCCTGGGTCTGCTGCAATCGGCCGGCGAAATCCGCCGCATCCCGGTCAACGGGCGGCTCGACCAGCAGCGTTACCGCTACGCGCTGTGGAAGCCGAATCCACTGGCCAAGTTCAAGCTCTCGCGGGAAGAAGCCTACACGGAGCTGGCGCGGCGATTTTTCCGCTGGATCGGGCCGGCCACGCTGCCGGAATTTCAGTGGTTTTCCGGTCTGGGAGCGGGTGCGGCCAAAGCCGCCGTTGCCCCGTTGGAGCTGGAGCCCATGGAAGACGGCAGCGACCGCCTGTTGCTCGCCGAGGATCGGGAGGCCTTCCAGGCGTTCCGGGTCCCGAAAACGCCGCAGTATTCCTTGGTGAGCGGTGTGGATGCCCTCGTCCTGTTGCGGCGCAATGTGCGTAGCGCGCTCGCAGACGAGGATCTGGGGAGGAAGGTGTTTGGCGAAAAGGGGTATCAGCCGGCCGGCCTGATCACCGACCTGCCGAGTAACGGCATCTTCGACCGGGGCCGGTTGGTGGGCTTGTGGGAGTACGACATGGACGGCGGCTCCATCGCCTGGTCGTCGTTCTGCCCCAAGGACAAGGCGCTGGCCGCCGCGGTCAAGAACACGGAGGAGTACGTGCGCAGCCAGCTCGGGGACGCCCGATCCTTCAGTCTCGACAGCCCCAAGAGCCGCGCCCCGCGGATTGCCGCGCTCCGCGAGTCCGGGTGAGCCCAATGCGGCGTGCGCGTCTCGGCCTGGCATTTCCGCTGATCGCTCTGGCGGCCGGCTTTGCCCAGGTCCGGATGATCGAAGCCGAGGGCGAGGCGCGCCAGTATTGGCCTGGCTGGCGAGGCCCTTCGCGCCAGGGAATCGTGGAAGGTTCCGGTTATCCGGATTCCTGGTCCGAAGCCGGCCCGGTCGAGTGGAAAGTCGAAGTGCCCGGACGCGGCAATTCCTCGCCCATTGTCTGGCGGGATCGCATCTTTCTGACCACCTCCTATGACGGCGGCTCGCGCCGCACGCTGCTGTGTTTCCGGCGCGCCGACGGCAAGCTGCTATGGGAGGCGGCCGCGCCGGCGGCGGCGGCCGAAAAGGTCTACTACAAGAACACTCACGCCTCATCCACGCCCGCTACAGACGGCGAGCGCGTGTACGCATATTTCGGCAACGCGGGACTGGTCGCCTTCGACCTTGAAGGACGCGAGGTCTGGCGCCGCGGCTTCGGTCCGATCACCCTCTATCACGGAAGCGCCGGCTCGCCGCTGCTGTACAAGGACCGCGTCATCCTGTTTCAGGATCAGCGCCAGGGCTCCTTCATCGCCGCCTTTGACCGTGCAACGGGGAACCCGGTCTGGTCGACGCCGCGCGAAGTGCAGGTCGGGTGGGGCTCGCCCGTGGCCGTCCGCGCCGGCACTCGCGACGAGATCATCGTCAGCAGCCAGTACCGGGTCTATAGCTATGATCCGGATACTGGTCGCGAGCTCTGGAAGTGCAATGGCAACACCTTCGAGGTCACGCCTACGCCCGCGGTCGGTCACGGGCTTGTCTTCTGCCCCTCCGGACGGGCCGGGCCGACACTCGCCATCCAGCCCGGCGGCGCCGGCGACGTCACCACAACCCATATCGCGTGGCAGACCCCCAAAGGCTCGCCGTTCATCCCCTCGCCGCTGGTCTACGGCAAGCACCTGTACCTGGTCAACGACATGATCTCGGTCGCCACCTGCTACCAAGCGGAATCCGGCAAGCTGATGTGGCAGGGCCGCTTGGGCGAAGCGCAAAACGAGTCCTTCTCCGCCTCGCCTGTCGCCGTGGACGGCAAGGTGTTCTTCACCAACGACCAGGGTGAGACCTTTGTGCTGGCGGCGGGACCGGAATTCCGCTTGTTGCGTGTCAACCGGTTGGGAGAACGGACGCTGGCCTCACCGGCGCTGGCCGGCTGGCGGTGGTATTGGCGCACGGAGCGGCATCTGCTGGCCATCGGAAGGTGAGTCCGCGGCGACTGCCTCCAACGTCACACCTTCCTGTTTCTTGCCCAGGCGAGTCTGGACGCCGAACGGGTTAAGGACGCGGATGCGGCCGGTGACGTCGAACAGGCCGTAGTCGCTGGAGTGCTCTTCCACCGTGATGGCCGGGCGATCGCGACGGTCTTCGATGGAACAGTCGGCGAAGTCGATTCCGCCGGGCTTGCTCGTGAGTTTCGGGTCGTTGACGTGAAGCCACAAGGGCGTCCAGGCAGCCCGGTACTGGCGGTTGATGGCGGTGTTTCGGAGCGTGCACCGCACAAAGCGGACCCGGGCGCGAGTCGAGGATTTGTCCTGCACCTTGATGCCGTAGCCTTCGGTGTTCTCGACCACGCAGTCGCGGAACTCGACCAGACCCCGCGGTCCGCCGTCTCCGATCTTGGTGACGCGAATGCCGGGACCGCGCCGGCTGGAAACGCGGCAGTTGTCGAACAGGATCGAGACGGCGGCGGATTCCCCGGTCTGGTGGGCCAGGAAGACTTCAATGCCATCGCCGTAGTTGTCGAGGAAGGAACAGTGCCGGAACACGATGTTCTGGAGCCGCTCGGCCGGCGTGTCCGGCTCGATATCCACTCCCGAGGACGGCGGGGTGCCCCAGGTGTTCCGGAAGACGCTGTTTTCGACCAGCAAGCCGTCCACGCTGATGACGCTGATCCCCTG
>JACOSH010000324.1 GCA_016178945.1 Acidobacteriota bacterium | reverse complement strand
AGATTCCACACGATGGTCCCGTCGGAGGATGATTCCAGGGTGAACTCCACCAGCGTGTGGCAAGACGGCGGGCCATGAAAAAGGAGGAGGAACCGCTGACTTCGGATCGAGAAGATAGACGGTTGCTTGGCCGCGCATAGCCGGCGGCAACGCGCTGAGTGCATACCGCGTTTCCAGTGCAGGTGGCATTTGCTCAAGCGTCGTGTCGGAGGCGTTTGCCCGGCTGCGCTGAACATGGCAGTAACAGAGAAGAGGAGAGTTCGCTTCAATGTGGTTTTCCTTTCCGGACTTTGTACTTCCATCTGCCATTACGCCGCCCGCGCGACGGAAGATACGCCGCCGGATGGGTTAGGAGACGACGCCCGGAATGACCGAAGTTGCGGCTTTGAGAATCCACGGACAATGAATGTAGTCCATCATGCGAACAATTCCACTGCCGGCGATTTCAAAGCGCTGAAGGGCTGGGGTGCTGCCAAGAGTGCTGCCAGCCGCACGGGACCTGCCACCTTGGTATCCTTGAATTGCCAGGGCGAACGCGATGACGATTGCCGCCAAGCACGCATGTGGGCCGACCGCGACGATATCCCTGACGGCGTGACGTACGAAGACCGCATCCGCCAACCACGCTCCTGAACCACCGTGATTTGATGGCGTACCTCGTTGACACCAACGTCCTCGTAGATTTCACACGAGGGAGCAGCGCGGCGGCCGACTACCTCGACGGCCTGGCCGATGATTGGTCAATCTCCATGATCACCTGCCTCGAACTCCTCGCCGGTGCGCGCACGCAGGGCGAAACCACTGATCTCGATCTTGCGCTGAGCGGATACCGCGCGATCCCGCCGAACGAGGACATCACCCGCCGCGCGTACTACCCTCACGAATTTGATGCGCTGATCGCCGCTACGGCGCTCGAAGAGGCCTCACGCTCGCGACCAAGAACCGAAAGCACTTCCAGATGATCGGCGATTTGAGCCTGGACGTGCCCAGCTACTAACCCGACCGGCATGCAAAGCTAGACAATCCGATCACTAGCTGGCGCGCCCGGAGAGACTCGAACTCCCGACCTACTGGTTCGAAGCCAGCCGCTCTATCCACCTGAGCTACGGGCGCGCGCTTAACGCTATTATACAAGTTCATGGCTTCAGCCCCTGCGATTCGCGAAGTGGAGGTCAAACTGGCCATCGGGCCCCCCGCCGAGGCGGCCCGGTTGTTGCGGCGGCACGGCTTTCGCGTGGCGCGGCGCCGGGTGCGGGAAATCAACACGGTATTCGATACCCCCGAGGCGGCGCTGCGGTCGGCCAACCGGCTGCTGCGCCTGCGCTCGGCCGGTCGCCGCCATACCCTGACTTTCAAGGGCCCGCCCGAAGCCGGCAAATACAAGTCGCGCGACGAGGTGGAGTTCCCGGTGGCCTCGCCCAAAGCCGTCGACGGCATGCTGCGCGAGCTGGGTTTTGCCCCCCGGTTTCGTTACGAGAAGTTCCGCACCGAGTACGCGCAGCCGGGCTCGGAGGGCGTGGTCACGGTGGATGAAACCCCCATCGGCAACTTCATCGAACTGGAGGGCGGCCCGGAGTGGATCGATCGCATCGCCGGAGAGCTGGGCTTCCGCGAGTCCGACTACATCACGGCCAGCTACGGGTCGCTCTACCTGGACTGGTGCCGGAAGAAGAAGTCGCGCCCGTCCGACATGCTGTTTGCGCGGCGATAATCGATATCGACCAGTTGGCGGATCAAGAGCGGCGCCACCGTGTGACGCACGCGCGCCGCAGTGCCGTCGACGGCTCGCCGCACCACTGCCCCCATCTCGGCCGCGAGGTAGGAGCGCTGGATGGAGACTGCGCCGTCGCTGGCGTTGACCGGGTGAACCCAGGGGGCGACAAACAGCCGGAATAGCGCCAGCGGGAGCGGGTGGCGCACCAGGTCAAGCACCAGAAACCGGCGGCAGGAGCGCCCCACGTTGCGGATCAGGGCGATGAAGTCGGCTTCCGTCAGATGGTGCGCCAGGCACAGGGCAATCGCGACATCGGCCGGGGGCAGCGGGCAGCTCACCGCGTCGCCTTGGAGAATGGGGACGAGCGGCGGACCGGCGGGCGGACGCAGATCCACGCCCACAACCTCCACGCCGAGCTGCTTGCGGATCTCCAGCAGGACGCCGCCGCTGCCGCAGCCCACGTCCAGGACGCGGCGCACCGGCAGGGAATCCCGGCGCAGCGCCCGCACGATCGCCGCCGTGTTCCCCAGCCAGCGGTGGACCCGCGTCAGATCGTGATGGACTTCGCGCATCACCTCCCAGGGCAAGGCTGGATTCTCCATCCGCTCGACTTGGAAGGAACGTTCCATGCTTAGAACAGGGTACGCCAAAGCGTGACGGTCAGCGCGTGTGCGACCATGGCGGCGCGGATTCCGCCGCCCGCCTGATAGGCGCGCCCGTAGAACCCGTGTGCGATGGCGGCCACCAGCGCGAAACGCCAGTTTGGGAAGCCGCGAAATCCCAGGTGGCATGCGCCGGAGACGACCGATGCCAGCGCCAGGGCCAGCGCGGGACGCCCGGTCCAGTCCTGGAGCCATTGTTGCAACAGGCCGCGGAAGAAGAGCTCTTCGGACAGCGCCACCACCCACAGCGCGCCCAGAAAGACCAGCGGCGCGAAGGGAACCTCCTTCCACTCCGGGGTGAAATGCAGCACGCCCAGAAGCATTCCGGCGGGCAGCCCGACGGGCGCAAAGTACGCGAAGTAGCGGAGCCCGACCTTCCAGTCCCGCGCCGACGGCAGGAAGCCGAAGCCCACGCCGCCCACTTCGCGGACTTCCAGCATCACCATTGCGGTCAGCCGGATCAGCATCAGTTGTCCCAGCACGTCGATCCGCACTCCGGGCACCGGCGAGACATAGATGCGCGCGAACAGGCGGGTGAGCAGCGCCGCGGCGACCAGGGCCAGCACCGCCAGATCCGCGGTCTTGGTGGGGCGGCGAAAAACGTACCAGAACGACAACGCCCCCACCAGGATCGCCAGGCGCCCGAAGCGGTCGATGTAGAACTGGCCGGCGCCCAGGCTGTAGATCAGGTAGGGCGCCAGGGCCGAGAGGGCTAGCAGCCCGCAGAACCACAGAATCGGCAGGCGCTCGCGCAACTCCCGGCGCAAGCGCTCAAAGCCGGGCAGTAGGTAGAACGCATACTCCACCAGGAACGCGGCCAGCAGCGGCGCGACGAAGGGCGCGGGGACACCCTTGAGACGCGCGTAGTAAAGACCGGCCGCGGCCAGCAGTATCCAGCCGATTCCCAGGGTGAGCAGGTACCCCTGGAACCGCTTCACGGCAACTCTTTAATCCGGATGTTCCGAAACTCCACGCGAGATCCGTGACCCAGGAACCCGACGTAGCCGGTGGCGCGCGCCGCTCCGGGGTGCCGCTTCAGGACCGCCGGGTCGGTCACCGAGTCCAGATCGGCGTCGACCAGCGTTGTACCGTTCAACTTCACCGTTATGCGGCGGCCGTTGGCGGCGATCTCCTCGGAGTTCCACTGGCCGACCGGCTTGCGGCAGCACTGTTTGGCCGGGACCACGTCGTAGATCGAGCCGTGATACTGGCCGGGCTTGAGCTTGCCCTGATAGACCGGAGCGCCATCGTCCAGGATCTGGATCTCCATGCCCGCGTAGGCGGCGTCGCCTTTGAGCGGCGCGCGGATGCCGACTCCGTTGTTCGAACCCTCCTCCAGCTTGAACTCGAAACGGAAAACGAAGTTGGCGTATTCTTTGGCCGTGAAGAGATTGCCGCCGCCATCGGCGGGACAGACCAGCAGGCCTTTCTCGACCACGTAGCCGGGGCCGTGGCCTCCGATCAACTGCCAGCCATCGAGCGTCTTGCCGTCGAACAGGGGGACGAACCCCGGCTCTTTGTCGGCGGCCACCGCCGCGCAGGCCAGAAAGAACAGCAGGGTTCTCATACGTTCACTTCCTCCCAGGTGACGACCCTGCGTTCGTAGATGGACTTGCGCCCCATCATGGCCGTGAGCGTGGAAATCCGCGCCGATTCCGAATGGTTGAGCGGCTGCTTCTTCCCGCGCGCGTTGTCGATGAACGCGGCCAGCGACAGGTAGGTCGAGTCCTGCCCGTTCTGCGGCGATTCGATCTTGCGCTCGCCGCGCTTCTCGCGCTCGACAAAGGTCGCGGTAGCCAGGTCGACGGCGCCCAGCGAGCCGTAGACCCGCTCCTTGATCCCCGAGAAGCCGGGCGGGTCGAAGTAAATGTGGCTGAAGTTGAAGCGCACCTCATCCGGGAATTCGTAGACCAGCGCGTAGTTGTCCATGGTGGTGCGGCCGGGCGGCTCGTTCTTGAACAGGTTGACGCCGCCGGAGCCGAAGCAGCGTAGCGGAGGCGCGCCGGCGGCCCACACCATCAGGTCGATGATGTGGCAGGCCTGCTCGACGATGTTGTCGCCGGAGCGGGTGCGGTCGAAATACCAGGGCGTCTGCCGGGGCAGGTCGTTGGTGTGGCGGTAGCCTTGCAGGAACAGCACCTTGCCGATGCCGCCCCTCTTGATGAATTCCATGGACGCCGCGCGATTCGGGTCGTGGCGCAACTGGAAGCCGGCCTGGAAGATGCCTTTGGCCGAGGCCGCCGCGTTGGTCACCAGCCGGCACTCTTCCGGGGTCAGCGCCATCGGTTTCTCGCAATACAGGTGCTTGCCGACCTCCAGCGCCGCGATCGACATCTCCTTGTGAAAATCGACCGGCGTGGCGATGACGATGGCGTCGACATCTTTGCGGTCGAGCAGCTTCCGGTATTCGCTGTAGCCTTCCGGTGAGTGGCCGGCCGCCGACGCCTGGCTCATGGCCTTCTGGAGGCGCTCGGCGTCGAGGTCGCACAGCGCCACCACCTGAATGCCCGGGACCTTCAGCATGTGGCGCAGCAGGTAGGAGCCCCGGTTGCCGACGCCGATGAAGCCTACCCGAACCGTGTCGTTGGGAGACTGCGCGGCCAGCAGCGCTGGGGCAGCCAACAGCGTTCGGCGGGTGAGATCTGCTTTTTCCATATCCGCTCAGTATACTAAGGGCCGTGGCAAAGTCCCAAAGACACCGCTTGCTTACGCGCGCGGCTCTGCATTCGTGCTGCAACGATTGCACTTACAGAGCCGCGCGCGTAAGCAAGCGGTAGCCAGTTCGATTCTTTCACAGGTTCTGAGGGAGCGGTTGCCGCTATTTTTCGTCCTTGTCACGGGCTGCTGTTCACCGCGCGTGAGCGGGCCCGCGAAACACGGCGTTCAGGAACAGCGTGTTCAGCCCGTCGACAAAAGCGCGGAAATT
>JACOSH010000323.1 GCA_016178945.1 Acidobacteriota bacterium | reverse complement strand
GTTACGTAGAAGCAGTACAATGGTTGCTCTATGGCCCATCGCCTGACGCAACCCCTGGTGCGCGAGAACGGCGCCCTCCGCCCCGCCACCTGGGACGAAGCCCTGGATCGCGCCGCCGGAGGCTTTCGCGCCCAAGTCGACCGCCACGGCCCCAGCGCCTTCGGCATGTTCAGTTGCTCGAAAACCACCAACGAGCTCAACTACGCGGCTCAGAAGTTCGCCCGCGTGGTCATCGGCAGCAACAACATCGACAGTTGCAACCGCACTTGACACGCCCCCAGCGTCGTCGGTCTGGCGACGGTATTCGGGCTAGGCGGGGGCACCAGCTCCTACCGCGAGATCGAGGACGCCAATCTCATCATTCTCTGGGGCTCGAACGCGCGCGAAACGCACCCCATCTTCTTCCACCATGTCCTGAAAGGCATCCGCAACGGCGCAAGGCTCTATGTGGTCGATCCGCGGCGCACCAGCTCGGCCCAGTGGGCCCGGGCATGGCTGGGTCTTCACGTCGGCTCGGACATTTCGCTGGCCAACGCCATGGGCCGCGAGATCATTGTCTCCGGTTTGGCCCATCGCGAGTTCATCGAGCACGCGACCAGCGGATTCGACCCCTACCGGGACGCGGTGGCGGCGTACACGCTGGAGCGCGCCGAGCGGGACACCGGCGTACCTGCGGCGGCGATCCGCGAGGCCGCCCACGCCTACGCGAAGGCCGGGCGCGCCCAGATCTGCTGGACCCTGGGCATCACCGAGCATCACAACGCCGTCGACAACGTGCTGGCGCTGCTGAACCTGGCGCTGCTGACCGGCCACGTGGGCCGCTACGGCTCCGGCCTCAACCCGCTGCGCGGCCAGAACAACGTGCAGGGCGGCGGCGACATGGGCGCGCTCCCGGACCGCCTGCCCGGCTTCCAGCACCTGGAGAACGGCGAATTGCGCGCCAAGTTCGAGCGCGCCTGGGGCGCCGCCATTCCGCCCCGGCGAGGCTGGCACTTGAGCGCCATGTTCGAGGCCATGGAGCGCGGCGAGTTGACCGCCCTGTACGTGATCGGCGAGAACCCCGCCGATTCGGAGGCTGACCGCCACCGCGCGCTCCGCCTGCTCGAAGGCCTCCAGTGCCTGGTTGTGCAGGATCTGTTTCTCACCCGGACCGCGGAAATGGCCGATGTCGTCCTGCCGGCGGCGGCCGGCTGGTGCGAATCCGAGGGCACCGTTACCAGCAGCGAGCGCCGCGTGCAGCGCGTGCGCCGCGCCGTCGGCCCGCCGCCGGGAGTGCGCGACGATATCGAAATCATCTACGATCTGGCCCGCCGCCTGGGCCACGACTGGGGCGCGCCCGATGCCGAAGGCCTCTGGAACGAATTGCGCCGCCTCAGCCCGATGCACGCCGGTATGAGCTATGCGCGCCTCGAACAGCTTGGCGGTATTCAGTGGCCTTGCTGGGATGAGTCGCATCCCGGCGAGCTCTACCTTCACAGCCGGCTCTGGCACGATCCGCTCATCGGCCCGCGCGCGCCCTTCAGCGTGGTCGAGTTCCAACCGCCCGTGGATACGCTAGACGACCAATATCCGATCCGCCTGACCACCGGCCGCCGTCTCGATTCCTACAACACCGGCGTCCAGACCAGCCGGTACGCCTCGCCGCTGCGCCGCGCCGAGACCCTCGATCTTTCGCCGCACGACGGAGTCCGTTACGGCATCGCCGACGGCGAGAAGGTGCGGATCAGCTCGCGCCGCGGCTCGGTGGTCGCGCCTGTTCGTTACGATCCCGGGCTGCGGCCCGGCCTGGCGTTCCTGACCGTCCACTTCGCCGAAGAAGTCGCCACCAACGAGCTTACAGTGGACGCCATTTGCCCGAAATCCGGCACCTCGGAATTCAAGGCGACCGCCATCCGCATCGACAAATTCCAGGAGAATTGATTGGACCTGCGACTCGGAGCCGAACAGCCCACCGAAGAAGAAAGGTCCGCCGTGGATGGCGAGGTGGGATCTGGCGAGCGTCACCGGCTCCTTCCGGTTCTGCATGCCCTTCAATCGCGCATCGGCTGGATCAGCCCCGGCGCCGTCAACCATGTGGCGGCCCGCCTGATGATCCCGCCGGCCGAAGTCTTCGGCGTGGCTTCGTTCTACGGCATGTTCTCCCTGGAGCCCCGGCCCGCGCGGGCGGCGCAGGTCTGCGACGACATCGCCTGCCTCATCCAGGGCGCTGCGCCCCAGCATCCGCACGTCGGGTGCCTCGGCCTGTGCGACCGCTGGGGCCAGCCTCCCGCTCTCCACGCCGGCCGCCTCCTCTACCGCGTCGGGAAGGCCGATCCGGCCAGCCTCCGCGACTACATCCGTCACGCCGGCTACAAGGCCCTCGCCAAGGCCCTGGAAATGGGACCCGATTCCGTGATCCGCGAGGTCCTGGCGTCCAAGCTGTTGGGCCGAGGCGGCGCGGCCTTCCCGGCCGGCAAGAAGTGGCAGGCCGTGCGCGCGTCCGCATCGCCCACCCGCTACGTGGTCTGCAACGCCGACGAATCCGAGCCCGGCACTTTCAAAGACCGCGTCGTGATGGAGGGCGACCCGTTCGCCGTCATCGAATCCATGACCATCGCCGGCTTCGCCATCGGCGCCGAATGCGGCTACCTGTACGTGCGCGGCGAATACCCGCTGGCCGCCGAGCGCCTCACCCATGCTATCCACGAGGCTCGCGCGCACGGCGTCCTCGGCGGCAACATCCTGGGGCGCGGCTTGAGCTTCGATATCGAGCTGCGCCGAGGCGCGGGCGCTTACATCTGCGGCGAGGAGACCGCTCTGTTTAATTCCATCGAAGGCTACCGGGGCGAGCCGCGCAACAAGCCTCCCTACCCCACCGAGGCGGGGCTCTTCGGCCAGCCGACCCTGGTCAATAATGTCGAGACCCTGATCAACGTGCCGGGCATCGTGCTGGACGGAGGCGCGGCTTACGCCGCCATCGGCACCGCCTATTCCACCGGGACCAAGCTCTACTGCCTGTCGGGCCACGTCGCGCGGTCCGGCGTCTATGAAGCGGTCTTCGGCGCGACGCTCCGCGAGCTGATCGAGATGGCCGGCGGCGTCGCCGGAAGCGGCCGTCTGCAAGCCGTGCTCCTCGGCGGCGCGGCCGGCGCATTCGTTTCGCCCCAGGAACTGGATACTCCGCTCACCTTCGAGGGGACGCGCGCCATCGGCGCCAGCCTCGGCTCGGCCGTGGTCATGTTGTTCGACGACACCGTGGACCTGAAAAAGATCCTGCTTCGCATCGCCGCCTTCTTCCGCGAGGAGTCCTGCGGCCAGTGCGTGCCCTGCCGCATCGGCACGGTCCGCCAGGAGGAGCTGCTCGATCGCGGCGGCCAGGATGCGATCCCCATTCTCCGCGAGGTCGGCCAGGCGATGCGCGATGCCTCCATCTGCGGGCTGGGGCAGACTGCGTCGAGCGCCATCGAATCCGCCCTGAATCGAGGCCTCCTCCATGAGTGATTCCCCTTCGCCGCTGATCCCGATCCCGCGCGGTCCGCTCCCGGCCATTCCGCCGCCGCCCGAGCGCCGCCTGGTCCGGATCGCGATCGACGGGCAGGCCGTCTCCGTGCCCGAAGGCGCGACGCTGCTCGAAGCCGCGCGCGGCATCGGGATCGACACGCCCACGCTGTGCTATCTCGAGAACCTGACTCCGGTGAATGTCTGCCGCGTTTGTGTCGTGGAACTGGAGGGTTCGCGCACGCTGGTTCCCGCCTGTTCGCGGAAGGTGGAGCCCGGAATGTCCATCCACACCGACTCCGAGCGCGTGCGCCTCAGCCGCCGCCTGGTGCTGGAGTTGCTGGCCTCCTCGGTCGATCTGTCGGCCGCGCCCGCCGCCCAGGCCTACCTGGAGCGCTATGCGGCGCATCCGGAGCGCTTCGGTCCGGCCGCGTCCACCGCCGCGCAACCGGTCAAGATCGACAACAGCCTTTACGTGCGCGATTACGGCAAGTGCATCCTCTGCTACAAGTGCGTGGAGGCCTGCGGTGTAGACGCGCAGAATACTTTCGCCATCGCCGTCGCCGGCCGGGGCTTCGAGGCCCACATCTCGACCGAGTATGGCGTGCCCTTGCCCGAATCGGCCTGCGTGTATTGCGGCAACTGCATCGGCGTCTGCCCGACCGGCGCCCTGATGTTCAAGAGCGAGTTCGATATGCGCCAGGCCCGCGTTTGGGACGAATCGAGCCAGACCCAAACGGACACCATCTGCCCCTACTGCGGCGTCGGCTGCACGCTCACCGTCCACGCCCAGGACGGCCGGATCGTGAAAGTGACCTCCCCGCTCGACCAGCCGGTCACAAACGGCCATCTTTGCATCAAGGGCCGCTTCGGCTGGCAGTTCGTCGAGACCATCACTTCAGATACTTCTCCGCCCACTCCACGTGTTGCTCCATGATGTGGAGCAGGAACTTCGGCTCGTTGGGGCCGTGGGGCATGCGCGGGTAAACGATCATCCGGGTGGTCACGCCCAGGTCCTTGAGCGCGCGGTGAAACTCGTACGCCTGGCCGGGAGGCACGCGGGCGTCGTTCTCGCCGTGCAGGATGAGCGTGGGGGTCTTGACCCGGGCCACGAATTGCATCGGCGAGCTCTTGGCATAGACCGCGGCCTTGTCCCAGGGCTTGCCGCCGAAGTAATCTTCGAACACGCGCGGAATGTCCTGCGTCCCGTACATGCTGACGGTGTCGGTGATCCCGGCGCCGACCGCGGCACAGCGGAAACGCGTGGTCTGCGTGACGGTCCAGGCCGTCATGTAGCCGCCGTAGCTCCAGCCCATCACCGCCAGCTTCTCGGGGTCGGCGATCCCCATGGCGATGACGCGATCCACCCCGGCCATCAGGTCTTGAAAATCCAGTCCGCCCCAATCTTCCACCACCATGCGGCGGAACTTTCCGCCATAGCCCGTGGAGCCGCGCGGGTTGGGGCGCAGCACGGCGATTCCTTTCGCGGCAAAGGCGGCCACCGGGTACAGGTTCGGCGCTGCAATGTAGGCCTCGGAAAAGACGCCGGGGGGCCCGCCGTGAATCACCAGGGCCAGCGGGACGCGCTTTCCGCCTTCGTACGCAACCGGATACGTGAGCAGCCCTTCGATTTCCAGACCGTCCTTGCCCTTCCAGCGCAGGACCTCCGTCTTGCCCAGCGGCGCCTTCGGCGCATCCGTGTTGGCGGCGCTCACTCGCACCAGCGTCGGATTCTCCTCGGGCCGGGCCACATAGGCTTCCGCGGGATCCTCCGGCGTCTGCATCACCAGGCCCAAGTGCGTCTGGGAGCCGCGGGTGGCCGGTGAAATCGTGCCGCGCGCCGTCGCCAGAAGCGTCTCCGGGGGTCCGTCCAGCGGCAGCGCGTGGATCGCGGCGCGCGTGCCGTGCGATTCCGCGTACAGCACCCGCCGCGAGTCCGCCGACCAGCCGATGAGAAAGGGCTGCTCGTCGGCGGTGAGCGCGAGGTCGCGCGATTGGCCGTCGGCGCGGTTCAGGAGAGCGATGCGCTGCCCATCCAGCCGCCCCGGCTTGGATCGGATGTAGAGCAGGTAGCGCCCATCCGGCGAGTAGCGCGGATTGGCCTCCGTGTCGCTGGTAGCGGCCAGGGGCCGGATGGCGCCGCCGGCCACTTCGACTTCCGCGATATCGGCCAGACGCGAATCGTTGGGACTCGGAGTCGGGACGCGCTCGATCGCGATGCGCCGCGAGTCCGGCGACCAGTCGAACTCGCCGATATGATCCGTAACGTCGGCCAGCTTCTTGGGCTTGCCCGGCGCTTCCCCGTCCAGGGGCATCCACCACAGGGTCATGTTCTTTGGAGAAGCGTCGATGACCTTGTAGTCCGTCTTCTGCTTCTTGTGCTTCTCTTCGTCTTTGTCCTCTTCGCGGCCCGTGAAAGCCACGTGTTTGCCGTCGGGCGAGAGGCGGAACCGCCCGAGTGCGCCCTTCCAGTCGGTCAGCCGTTCCGCCTCGCCTCCGCCCACGGCGATGCGATACAAATTGCGCTTGCCGCTTCGCTCGGAGAGGAAGTAGACCTGTTTCCCATCCGGCGACCACTGCGGCGCCTCGGCGCTCTTCTCGCCGCGAGTCAACTGCATGCGGCCCGAGCCATCCGTGTGCGCCACGAAGATGTGGGTGAGATACTCGCTCTTCTCATCGTCCATCACCGCGCGGGTCTGGGTCCACAGGACGAATCGCCCGTCCGGGGAGGGAGTGACCTCCGCCACGGACTGCACTTTCATCGACAGCGTGGGGGTCCAGGTGTCGGCGGCGAACGCCGCGCAGGCCAGGAGAATCGTGCAGGATCTCATTCCGGAGATTGTACACCCGCTTGCCCTCGGGCTCCGCTTTCATTACAGTGAATTCTGTTATGGAACCGAAAACCCGCCGCCAGTTCATGACCGCCGCCTCGCTCGCCGCCCTCGCCGACCAGGTGATCGCCCAGACCTCCAGCGCCTCGGCCACCGGCCTCCCCACCCGCCTCCTGGGCCGCACCGGCCAGCGCGTCTCCATCATTTGTCTGGGCGGCTGGCATATCGGCGCCGTCAAGGACGACCGGGAAGCCATCCGCATCATGCACGCCGCCATCGGCGAAGGGGTAAACTTCTTCGACAACGCCTGGGATTACCACGACGGCCACTCCGAAGAGATCATGGGCAAAGCCCTCGCCATGGACGGACGCCGCAACAAAGTATTCCTGATGACCAAGAATTGCGAGCGTGACTACAAGGGTTCGATGAAAGATCTCGAAGAATCCCTACGCCGCCTCAAGACCGATCATCTGGATCTCTGGCAGTTCCATGAAATGGTCTACGACAACGACCCCGACTGGGTCTTTGAAAAGGGCGGCATCAAGGCCGCGCTCGAAGCCCAGAAGGCCGGCAAGGTGCGCTACATCGGCTTCACGGGCCACAAGGACCCGCGCATTCACCTGAAGATGCTCGCGAAGCCTCATCCCTGGGATACCGCCCAGATGCCGATCAACGTCCTGGACGCCCACTACCGCAGCTTCCAGAAGGAAGTGGTCCCGGTCTGCCTGAAGAAGAACGTGGGCGTGATCGGCATGAAGGGCCTGGCCGGCGGCTATCCCGACGGACGCATCCCCAGCAAGGCCGGCGTCAGCGTCGACGAGTGCTACCGCTTCTGCCTCAGCCTCCCCATCGCCTCGCAGGTCGTGGGCATCAACTCCATGGAGCAGCTTAAGCAGGACGTCGCGCTGGCCCGCAGCTTCCAGCCCATGCCCGACTCGGAAAGGAACGCCCTCCTCTCGCGCGTCAAAGACGTCGCCGGCGACGGCCGCCACGAGCTCTTCAAATCCACCAAGGTCTTCGACGGCCCCCACCACCGCAAGCAGCACGACTTCGACACGGCGGTGGCGGCGGACTGAGCGGTACGATGAAAGAGGAGCGTCCGTTTATGGCTTCAGGCAACCTCGACCTTGGCGAAGAACTCGGCGGCCTGTTGGCCGGACTCGGCCAACCGGTCGAGCAGACCGCACGCGAGATGATTGTATTGGAGCTGTACCGGCGAAGCCTCATTTCCAGCGGCAGGGCAGCCACACTTCTGGGCCTGCACCGGCTGGATTTCATCCAGCGCGCCTCGGAACTTGGAATCCCGTATTTCCGTTTCACTGAAGGCGAATGGCAGGAGGAAGTAGCCGAAAGCAAGCAGGCCTGAGTGGCGGTTATTTCCAATTCGAGCCCGCTGATCGCGCTCACTCAGATTGGCCGGCTGAACCTTCTGCGCCAGATTCATCCCCTCGTTCTCATCCCGCCCGCCGTCGCCACGGAGTGGTCCTTGCCCTCGGGCAAATCGTGTTCTTAGGCTGGGTCGGTTTGAGTGAGCACAAATGGGTCATTCTTGCCGAGCGCCGAGGCCGGAGATTGACTGACACACAGGTTGACGAGGATTATAGTGACGAGTGACGTACATTATGCTGGCTGCGCGACGACTTCGAGGAGGCGAGGAGCAGGTGAACCGCCCGGCCTCGGAACGGCGGTCTCTATTGGGGTTGTTCCCCGGCCAGCCCGCGTCCAGCGGCTGTTCCAGCACGTGCTCGTACAGAAAAAGCAAAGCCGCCAGGGCCTGGTTCTGAGTCGGCGCGGCGACGTTTTCCTTCACGGCCAGATGCGTCAGGAAACGGTTGACGTGCGGGCTCGCCCGCCGAAGCGGCTGCCGGTGGTCCTGACCTCTGACGAGGTCGAGCGAGTCCTGGCTCATCTGGGCGGCGTTCCACGCCTGGTCTGCACGATCCTGTACGGTTCGGGGCTGAGACTCCTGGAGGCGCTGCAACTACGGTGGAAAGCTCTCGACTTCGGTCCTGGGGAAATCACGGTCCGGGACGGCAAAGGCCGCAAGGATCGGTTAACGATGCTGCCGAACGCTTTGCACCAGCCGCTCCAGGAACACCTCGGGCAGGTACGCCAGCAGCACGAAGCGGATTTGAAACGGGGCTTGGGCCGCGCCCCACTGCCGGACGCGTTGATCAGGAAGTACCCCAACGCCGGCCAGGAGTGGGGCTGGCAGTGGGTCTTTCCCGCTTCTTCATGTAAGCAGTTATCATCCCGTCCCCCTGGCAGCGGTCCCGATGTTAGGCCGTCCAGGGCCGGTTTTATGCAGGTCGGGTTAAACAGGAGTTAGGCGCCCCCCCTCGAAAGGAGACGTGCAATGCCCGCACGCGCAGATCCGCTGTTGAACCCTGAAACGTCCGTCGTCGTTCTAATCGACTACCAGCCAGAGATGCTCGCACTGGTGAGGTCGATGGATCCGAAGCTCTTGGAGCTCAACGTCCAGGCCTTTGCGCGATCATCCAAGAAGGTCAGCGTGCCGACCATCCTGAGCACGGTCGGTGTCGGGATGGGTGTCAACAAGCCGACTATCCCATCGCTCCGTAAGGAGCTTGCCGATCAGCCGGAGCTCGATCGGAGTTCGATAAATGCGTGGGCGGACGAGGGTGTACGTGTGGCCGTCGAGAGAACCGGGCGGCGACGAGTGATCTTCGGCGCTCTATGGACCGAGATCTGCCTCGCCTTCCCGGTCGTCCACGCCCAGCGTGAAGGCTATGAGACGTACTTCGTGACCGACATATCCGGGGGTACGAGCCGGGTCGCCCACGACACGGGGGTCCAGCGAATGATGCAAGCAGGAAGCGTGCCGGTCAGTCTGGGGGGCAGTTCTCTCCGAGTGGATCCGGGATTGGAAGGCGAGTCCGCATGCGAGTACCGCGCGAGAGGTCGTGCCTTGGTACTTCTCGGAACTAGAGCGTTTACCGAAGCAAGATTGAGGCAACGCGCAGTCTGGTGGTAACCTCACGTTCCTAACACGATGCCGGCCGTTGCTGAGATTGTTCCGGTTTCTTGCTTTCACCGTAGCGGCTCGGCTAACTTCAGGAGGTAGCTTCGATGAACGTGCAGACAAGTTTGGCCGATGGCCCGAACAAGGTGAATCGACCCACCAAGTGGATGTGGGCATTCCTGATAGCCAACCTGCTGGTGAGCGCCGTCATGTACGTGCGAGCGCCGGCCTATCAGGTGCTGTCGGTGATGGTGGCCGCGGTGTGCATTGCCTTCATCCACGGTAGCTTGCGCTACGGCGTCAAGGGCATCCTCGTACTGTTCGCGTTGTGCACCGTCGTCGGCTACGGCATGGAGAACCTCAGCATTGCGACCGGCTTTCCATTCGGCTGGTACCACTACACCAACCTGTTCCACATGCCCCAGATCGGCAAGGTGCCGCTGGATGTGGGAACCTTGTATTTCGCCATGGGCTACAACGCATGGGTCATGAGCAACATCCTGCTCGACCGGGCCGATACGCGACTACACCAAGCATTCAACCGGATCGCCCTGCCGCTGGTCGCGGCGTTCATCATGGCAATGTGGGACGTGGTGCTCGACCCCACCACCGCGACGATCAACAAGACCTGGATCTGGCACAACTCCGGCGGCTATTTCGGCGTGCCGTTCAAGAATTTCGTCGGCTGGTATTTCGTCGTTTACCTCTTTTTTCAGGCCTTCACGCTGTACTTGGCCTCTCGCGCCAAGCACACGCCGCTGAGTACCGCCGACCAGGGCAAGGCGTACTGGTTGCCGCCGGTGCTGCTTTATCTGTCGGTCGCCCTGGGCTGGATCGTGACCTACGCCATCTCGCCAGATGGCACCAGCACGGATGCCCTGGGCTACGTCTGGCGCAATCAAGATATCTACGAAACAGCGGCCATCGTCGTGCTCTACACGATGTTGTTTGCGAGTGTATTGACGCTACTGCGCTTGTTCAAGCCTGCAAGCGACTCCACGGCTGAGCAGCAATCCCGTCCGGCATCGCCATGATGAGGCAAGTGAGCATGCGCGCGAGCATTGACGTCGACTGCGATCAACGCAGCGTCTTTGATTTCGTCAGCGACGGCCGGAACGACCCCGGATGGCGGACCGAAGTTGACCGCATGGACGTAGCCGGCCCAGTCGCACTCGGGGCGCAGTGGATGGAATACTCCACCTTTTTCAAGGTCCTTCACACGCTAACGCCCGTGGTCATCAAGGAACTCGATCCGCCGAAGCGGGTCATGGTTGAAACGCCCGCTCAGCATCCATTCTGGCTGCGCAGTGTTCGGGAGGTCCAAGCAATTGATGACCAGCGGTCGCGTCTGACGTACGAGCTCGCCTTCGATCTGAGCCTCTTGAGACAGATCACTCCCATACTGCCCCCAGGCTGGTTCGTCGCCAAGTGGTACGCCCGGCGCATTCGTCGGTACCTCCGTAATGCGCAACGGATACTCGAGTCCGAGGGGGGCGCCTAACAAGTGCATGAAGCTGACGAGCCGGCTGGCCGCGCTGGCGGCGTCGTTTGCCACGCGGTATCGTTGGACCAGCGCGGCCAAGGCGCCGGCTCGCAGCTTATGCACATGTCGTTAGGACTTGTCAGGAAATAAGTAGAACAATTTTGGCCGGTTTTGTTTTATACTGTTTGTGGTGGTCGACCACAAGGATATTCAACAACGGTTCCGGTCGTTGGCGCCCTTTTTGGATGAGCGCTTGCGCCGCCTGGTCGCCGCGGCCGAAAGCGAAGTGATGGGCTACGGGGGGGGACCGCAGTTGCTCGGATGAGCGGTGTCTCGCGACGCGCCATTACGGAGGGCGTCAAGGAACTGTGAGCAGGCCGGCCGGTAGCGGCGGGACTGCGGGTACGGCGCAAAGGCGCCGGGCGTAAGAGGGTGGTGACCAAAGACCCGTCGCTGATGGCGGATCTGGATCGGCTGGTCGATCCAGTTACGCGCGGCGATCCGGAGTCGCCCTTGCGGTGGACTTGTAAGAGCGTGCGGAAACTGGCGGAGGAACTCCACCAGGAAAGCCACCCGGTCAGTTATCAGACGGTGGCTGAGTTGCTGCATGTGATGGACTACAGCCTGCAGGCCAATCGCAAGACGCTGGAAGGGAGCCAGCATGCGGACCGGGACCGGCAGTTTCGATACATCAACCGCAGAGCCCAACAGTATTTGCGGCAGGGCCACCCGGTGATTTCGGTGGATACCAAGAAGAAGGAACTGGTGGGTGACTTCAAGAACGGGGGCCGGGAACTGCAACCCAAGGGTCAGCCTGAACGGGTGCGCGTCCACGATTTCAAGATCCCAGAACTCGGCAAGGTCGCCCCCTACGGGGTCTACGATGTGGGACGCAACCTGGGTTGGGTGAGTGTGGGAGTGGATCACGACACGGCGGCGTTTGCAGTAGAAAGCATTCGACGGTGCTGGCGCGGGATGGGCCAGGCGGCCTACCCGAGGGCCCCACGGCTGTTGCTCACGGCGGATTCCGGTGGCAGTAACGGCGCGCGGGTGCGCCTATGGAAGTGGGAACTGCAGAAACTGGCTGACGAGACCGGATTGCACATTGCGGTTTGTCACTTCCCGCCGGGTACCAGCAAATGGAACAAGATCGAGCATCGGTTGTTCTCCTTCATCAGTCAGAACTGGCGCGGCAAGCCGTTGGTGAGTCACGAAGTCATCATCAACCTCATCGCCGCCACTACCACCAAGACCGGCCTGAAGGTGAGCAGCGAACTGGACCCCAATCGCGATCCCTCGGGGTCAAGATCTCGGATCGCCAGATGCATGAAATTCAGCTCCAGCGAGCTCGTTTCCATGGAGAATGGAACTACGCTATCCTGCCCAAACACGGGCGTACTTGATACACTTATTTACTGACAGACTCTTAGGCGGACCGATGCGGGAAGCGGTGGGACGCTTCGAGGAGCGGTGGCTTTCCAAGCAACATGGAAAGCATCAACAGTCTAGAACGCGGAGAGTTTTCCGGATGAAAAAAGTGCTGATCGGTATCGCTGTCGTAATCACTCTTGTGCTATGCCAGCTCATCTCGTCAAGAAGGATCGGAACCCCCGAGGCGATCGGTCAATTGAAGTTCAGCAGGGAGGGACACTGTGGCAAGGATGCGATATTGAAGGGTAAGGTGCTGGAGCTTGTCGGCGATTCCGGTTATGAGATCGAGGGGGAGGACGGTGTTACCTTACGCGTGGCGGTCGGCAAGGCAAGAAGCGGCGTCCGGGTGTTGGGAAAAGTGTTGAAGCCCATGTCTTCTTAGCCTGCGAGACCGGGATCACTCGTGATCGGAAGGTCGTTTTCCGAGCTGTCCTGACCCCCTAACCAAGCGCTGCAGGCGGCGGCCAAAAGCAGGCCGCGCCTGAGCGCCTGAGTCGTTAGCCAGCCCCGCGCGTCGGTGCCGTGTCGCCGCTCGAGGAAGGTCGAGGCCGCTGGCCGGGTGACTCGTGGTCCTGGTAGTATGCGAACGATGCCCAAGCCTCTGACGGCCGACGATGTTCTTCCGCTAGTGGCATGCCTGACGCCGCAGGAACGTGTTCGTCTGCCGCGGTTGATTACCTCGCCGCCGGGCGCTGACGCGCCCGTTTATGGGTCGCTGCCACCCGCTCACGACGAGTTTTCGACGGACGAAGAGCCGCTTGCCTGGGACGCAGAGGGCTGGGAGGACGTGGGGTGAAGCGTGGCGAGATCCGGTGGTACACCTTTCGGCTTCCCGACAAGCGCCGGGCGGTTTCTGGTCCTCACGCGAAACGACGTCATCGACCGTCTGAACGAGATCATCGTCGTTCCGGGCCACGCGAACAATTCGGGGATTGACGACTGAGGTGGTCTTGACGCCGGACGACGGCATGCCTGCTGCGTGCGCGCTGAACTTTGATCACGTGTCGCTGGCGCAACGGAATCGTATCGGCGCAGTCTTGTGCAGTCTGCCAGAGGCGCGGTGGCCTGAAGAGGGCCGCCCTCTCAAATACCCGCACCTAC
>JACOSH010000335.1 GCA_016178945.1 Acidobacteriota bacterium | reverse complement strand
GGAGCCGCGCCTGGTACAACTGCCCGCCGATGGTGCAACGCCGGTCGGACACGTAGATCGCGGGATACCCGCTCTGGAGGGGCTGGATCTTGACGAGCGGGACGATGCGCTGGACCTGCGATAACAGCGCGCTGAAAGAAACTCACGTGGCTCGCCGATCCCCGTTCCAGCGTGAACGTTTCCGGCTGGTGTCCAAGACGGCATCGGCGATGCGTTGTCCGGCGCGCAACCTACCGGGCTGTCCCTGCGGTCTCCGTCGGGGACTTGATCGGCCTGATCCATTTATTCCCCAGATCGCAACACCGTGAGGTGAAGAATGCCGGAAGCCCTGGCCCGTTCACAGCCTATCTTCCCCCTCTTTTCAACACATTACGTCCATTTCTCCACAAAAACCCTTGACGGGCCTGATAATCTGAAGGTGGGAAGAGGCGGCCTCACCCCTTGAGGCTGCCGCGATGAGTTTTTGCCGGCCGGCAATCGTCGTCAGGCCGGACTTCGGTCCGGTCAGGTGTTGCTTCCGCTTACGAGCATGCTCCAGGAAGAGGTCACAGGAAGGCTTCGGCCTTCCGCCGATCGAGAGCATCTCGCGCGGCGCTCATAGGGCGCCGCGCGTTGACGATGTTCAGCCGTAGTGTCTCTTCTCTTATCCCCGCCAGTCATGCTATCCTGGTTTCTTCTGATAGAGGCGCGGCGGCCATCAGTACCTGGGCGTGCGGTTCCGATGAGCTTCGGATGCCCGGCGAAAGGGGCCGGCTATTCCGCCGAAACCGGCGCGGGAGCTCCACCCGCGGTGGTTGGTGGGCACGGCTAACACCTGTCCACTGTCATCCGTAGGCCGCGGGTGGAGCGCTATCGGGATCTGTAAACTTGCCGCCGCCGTATCCGCGCAGTTTCTCTTCTCGTTTCCTCCATCCCCACATTTTGATATGAACGTATTCGAGCTCACGCGCGCGCTGGTCGACATCGAGTCCATTACGGGCAACGAGGAACAGGTAGGGCTCTACCTTCACGATTACCTGTCCCGGCTCGCCGAGCGACACCACGGCCGCGTTGAGCGCACGGAAGTCGAGCCGGGCCGCTTCAATGTGTTCGCGCAGTTCGGCGCGGCGCCGGTGGTGACGCTGTCCACCCACATGGACACGGTGCCGCCGTTCTTTCCCTCGAGCGAGGACGAGGAATTCATCTGGGGCCGCGCCGCCTGCGACACCAAGGGCATCATCGCCTGCATGCTCAAAGCCGCCGAAGCGCTGCTCGACCAGGGCCCCGCCAACCTGGGGCTCCTGTTCGTGGTCGGCGAGGAGCGCAACAGCGTGGGCGCTTTCCATGCCGCCCGCCAGCCCCGCGGCTCGCGCTACCTGATTAACGGCGAACCCACGGAGAACAAGCTCGCATTGGGATCGAAGGGCGCTTTGCGCTATGAGATTATCGCCGAAGGACGCATGGCCCACTCGGCCTACCCGCACCTGGGCGAATCGGCCATCGAGAAGCTGCTGGACGCGCTGGCCGGCATCCGCCGCATCGAATTGCCGGTCGACCCGGTTCTGGGGCCCAGCACGGTCAACATCGGCACCCTTACCGGAGGCCGCGCACCCAACGTGATCCCCGATTACGCCAAGGCCGAGATCTTCATCCGGCTGGTGGGCGATTCGGCGGCCACCCGCGCCGCGGTCGATCGCGCCTGCAACGGCCGGGCCGTCGCGCACAAGGTGCTGGAAGTGCCGGCCGTGCGGCTCAGGGCGCTCCCCGGCATCGAGACCACGGTGGTGGCCTACACCACCGACATCCCGGCCTTCGACGGCGCCTGGGGAGAGCCGCTGCTGCTCGGTCCGGGCTCGATCCACGTCGCCCATACCCTGGAAGAACGCGTGCCGAAGAGGCAGTTGCTCGAGGCGGTGGAACTGTATCAACGCATGGTCAAAGACTTATGGAAACAAGAGTCGAAGTAGGCATATTGGGCGCCACCGGGATGGTGGGGCAGCATTTCATCAAGTTCCTGCAAGGCCACCCCTGGTTCGACCTGAAGTGGCTGGGCGCCAGCGATCGCTCCGCCGGCAAGCCGTATCGGGAGGCCTGCAAGTGGCATCTCGGCGCCGGCGCTCCGGATTCGGTGGCCGGCCTGGTGGTGGAAGACTCGAAGCCCGGCAACGCCCCCAAGCTCCTCTTCTCGGCCATGGACGCCTTGGTGGCCACGGAGATCGAGCAGGCCTTCGCCCGGGCCGGGCACGTGGTGGTGTCGAACTCCAAGAACCACCGCATGGATCGCGACGTGCCGCTGCTGGTTCCCGAGATCAACCCGGATCACCTGAAGCTGATCCCCGGCCAGCAGAAGGCGCGCGGCTGGAAGGGCCAGATCGCCACCAACCCCAACTGTTCCACGGTAGTTCTGGCGATGGCCCTGGCGCCGCTCAGGCCCTTTGGAATTACCCGCGTGATCGCCACCACGCTGCAAGCCATATCCGGAGCCGGCTATCCTGGGGTGCCGTCGATGGACATCACCGCCAACGTGATCCCCTTCATCGGGGGCGAAGAAGAAAAGATGCAGCAGGAAACCCAGAAGATCCTGGGCGATTTTGCCGGCGACCACATCCGTCCGCTGGCGGCCCAGGTCAGCGCGCACTGCAACCGCGTGCCGGTGCTGGACGGCCATACCGTCACCATCTCGGTGGAGCTCGCGGCCAAACCGGGCGAAGCGGAGGTCATCCGGGCTTTCCAGTCTTTCACCAGCGCGCCGCAGGAGCGCAAGCTGCCCAGCGCGCCGCCGCGTCCCGTGATCTACCTGCCCGAAACCGACCGCCCGCAGCCGCGCCGCGACGTTGAGCGGGAAAACGGCATGGCCTGCTTCATCGGACGTCTCCGCCCGTGTCCGGTGTTCGACTACAAGTGCGTCGCGCTGGGCCATAACACGGTGCGGGGCGCGGCCGGGGCCGCCGTTCTCAACGCGGAGCTGATGGTCTCGGAGGGCCTGCTGGACTGATGATCGTCATGAAATTCGGCGGGACCTCGGTCGAGTCGGCCGCCGCCATCGAGAGCGTCGCCGCCATCGTCAAAACGCGGCTGGATCGCAAGCCGGTGGTGGTGGTCTCGGCCATGGGCAAGACCACCAACAAGCTGCTCGCTATCGCCCAGGCCGCCATCGCCGGCCGGCGCGACGAGTACCTGCCCCAGCTTCACGATCTGCGCGGCTACCATTCCCGCGAGGCGCGCCAGGTGGCGCCGCTTTCCGAGCGCGCCGAGCTGGACCGTGTGCTGGACGATCACTTCCAGGAGCTCACCGAGCTGGTCAAGGGGCTGGCGGTGCTGGGCGAGCTCACGCCCCGCTCCATCGACGCCATCTCCAGCTACGGCGAGCGCCTGTCCAGCTACATCGTCGCGCTGGCCTTCCGCCACTCCGGCATCCCGGCCGCGCACGTGGACTCGCGCCGTCTGATCGTCACCGACAACCGCCACACTCAGGCCGCGCCGCTCTTCGACCTCACCTATGCGCGTTTGGCCCGCGAGATCCCGCCGCTGGCCGAGCGGCAGGTGGTGGTGATGGGAGGCTTCATCGGCGCGACCGCCGACGGGGTCCCCTCCACGCTCGGCCGCGGCGGCTCGGACTACACGGCTTCGATCGCCGGCGCGGGCATCGGCGCGGAGGAGATCCAGATCTGGACCGACGTCGACGGCATGCTCACCGCCGACCCCACCATCCTGCCGGGCGGCCGCCGCGTCAAGACCATCTCCTTCTCCGAGGCGGCCGAGCTGGCCTACTTCGGGGCCAAGGTCCTGCATCCGGCCACCGTGCTCCCGGCCATCGAAAGGAACATCCCGGTCCTGATCCTCAACTCGCGCCGGCCGGAGGTGGCCGGCACCCGCATCGTGGCCGAAGCGGTGCACTGCTCGAACATTGTCAAGTCGATCGCCTGCAAACGCAACATCACGCTGGTCAACATCACCTCGACGCGCATGCTGATGGCCTACGGCTTCCTGAAGCGCATCTTCGAGCTGTTCGACCGCTTTGAAACCTCGGTCGACATTGTCTCGACCTCCTAGGTCAGCGTTTCGCTCACCATCGACAACCCTAAGCGCCTGCCCGAGATCTGCGCCGAGCTGCGCCAGTTCTCCGAGGTCTCCATTGAGGACCACCAGGCCATCGTGTGCGTGGTCGGCGACAACATCCGCAGCACCCCCGGCGTCGCGGGCCGCGTCTT
>JACOSH010000334.1 GCA_016178945.1 Acidobacteriota bacterium | reverse complement strand
ATCAGACAAACAAAAAAGCAAGCACAATCTCTACAAAAGGAACACTTCGACCCTGTTCGAACCGGCTTTGGGCGGGACGGAGCAACCCTCCCGTTCAGGTTAGGTTGAAGTCCGTGGGCAGGGCGAAGGATTGCTGATGGCTGCTACGACGACCAGACAGCGGTGATGTTAAGGAACTTCTGACGCACTACACTAGCTAGGAAATACCTGGCAACTCGCCAGCCAATATATCACACGCAGAAGGCCCGAGGGCCTTGAGTCGCCGCCGAGTGTCGCCGCCGAGGCAAGAGAAGAGGAGAGGAACTTCGCCAGCCGCCACACTTCTTTCTCATCCCGCCTGCAAACTCCCGGATCGTCAGCTCGGAGACAACGGTACGTAGGAGCAATCGGTCGCGATACTGCACGGGAGTGCGGCGCGCCGCGGGACTGCCAGCAGGCTAGTCGCTGGCCAGACTATTGGATTCTCGGTGGCGTGGCGGCGTTGGCGCTGGTTGCCCTAACCGCGCTCGCGGCGCCCATGCGGCTTACCGTGCCACTTGGAGTCGCCGGCAAGAGGACCATCCCGACCTACGCTTCAGACTCCTAACCGCCCAACGGGCTGGCAGTGGCTGACAATCCTGACAATCACAAATCCCAGCGGCCCTCTTTTTACTTACGACAATCCTGATTATTGTTGACAATCGCGCAAGGTTCCGCAACTGCAAGCAGGGCAAGCATGGGCAGGCACGGTGGCCCTTTGCGAGATGTGATAATCGCCGGAGCCAAACCATATCTCGGCAGACCGAAAGTGCCCGGATGTGCCTCGAATCGGGGCGCCAGGACCTCGCGCTCGCAGAAGTTCGCCAGGCGGGATTCCACCAGACCTGCAATTACTCAGAACCGTGCCCGGAAGCGTGGCCGACCGTAGGCCAAGACGTATCCTAAAACACGTCGATAGGCGGCTTCTCCTAGAAGGGCCCCAGTATTTTGGGGCGGCGGATAGCGGTCGGATGACGGCAGATCTGTTAGGACGTCCAGGCTTTTCGCGACGAGCTCAAAGCCAAAAACGCGGCGCGCCCATGACTCTGAAACCGCCGCATCTCGTCTCTGTCAAGTTTTTAAGCACCTGGCTGCGGCTGCGGCCCGAGCTGCGCCTGCCCATCACGGTACGCAACCCCACGCACGCCCAGTTCATCTCCCGGGGGAGTCCACCGACCCGCGCGAGGAAACACGTGCCTTGTCTGCGACCCGAGCCCGGCAGTTGATGGGCCGGCCGGCCGGCGACTCGGTCATTGACTTCCGCGACCGGGTGACCCTCAAGTTCTACCTCTACTCCGGCGCCAGGAATCTCCACCGGCTGCCGGCTGAGAGTCTCGGACTTCCACAGGACGGTGATGGGGCTACCATCCGCCTGCATGAGGAGTGCTCTGGAGAATGGCACTGAACGAAACCGCCGCCGCCTACGGCCTGTTCCAGGTCGTCTTCGCGGATGTCGTCGACCATCTTGCCGTTGCAACGTTCCGACTGCGCGAGAGGAAGGAGCCCGGCTTCAGTTCAAAATGGTTTTCAGGCAGGATTTCAAGAACACGCTGCGGCAGTTCCGGCTCGAGCTGCGCGAATTCGAGGATAGGCCCTCGGTCTCCGACAGCCTGCGGGCGGTCCGGGAAGCCCGTGAGATCATGTCTCCGCTGGCGGTGTGGCGCAACGATCGCGTCCACGCCCGCGTGCGGATGACAACGCAAGGATACGCTCTCTACAACTGGCGCACCGGGCACCGTCCGGAAATCTCCCCGGAACAGATCGAAAAGAATATTCATCTCGCCAGCAAGGCCATGGTGGAACTGGAAGCCCATGTGCCGCACCTGATCGATCTGCTGAAGTGGGAAGAAGAGTTTGAGCGCCTGTTTAGCACGCTCCCGGAGTTGTCAGGGCCGGATGACCAGGTCGAGAACGGCGGCGAGCAAACCCTGACGGCGGGCGGGCCGCTCACATAATGAGGCCATCGGTTCCAGTTTAGGAAACAATCGCATTACGACGACGATGTTGATCCATAGTTCCCCGGACTATGACACTGCAACGCTCAAGACCCGATGAATCCCCGTCCGGCACCGTGTGACAATACCCATATGGCCGCTTGGCTGCTAGCCGGTCTGGCGCTGCTGCAGAGTGCGCCTGATCCTCGCGTGCTTCAGCACGTCCGCGCGGGTCTGGCGGCGCGGGAGTCCAACCGTCTGGAGGACGCCGCTAGGGAACTCGGGGAAGCCGCACGGCTCGCACCCGCCATAGCCGAGATTCATCTGAACCTGGGTCTGGTTCACCATCGCCGCCAGGACTGGAAGGCCGCCGTAAGCTCGCTTGAGACCGCGTTCAAGCTGAACGCGAAGCTGAGGGGCGTCCGTGACCTGCTCGGGTTCGACTATCTGATGCTCGGCAGCCTCGGGCCCGCGAAGCAGAATCTGGAGACCGCCCTCGCCGAGGACAGCGGGAATACGGATGCGCGCCTGTGGCTGGGGTTGGCGGAGATCGAGCTCGCCGAATATCGTGCCGCCACCGATCATCTCGAGTTGGTCCGCAAGGCCAGACCGAAAGATCCGGACGTTCTGTTTTATCTGGGGCGCTGCTATGACCGCCTGGCGGCGCAGGCCCGGGACGACCTGCTGGCGGCGGCGCCCGATTCGGCCCGGGCCCACATGGCGGCGGCCGAGTTCGCCGCCTTCAACGGCCGGCCGAAGGAGGCGATTCAGGAGTACGAACAGGTGATCCGGATCAATCCAAAGCTGCCCGGAATTCACGCCGCGATCGCCGAGTTGCACGCGGACGCGAATGAGTTCGACAAGGCGGAAGCAGCCTACCAGGAAGAGCTGAAGCTGGCGCCGCAGAATGCGCGAAACAATTACCGCTACGGCCTGGTGCTGGCGAATCTGGGCCAGGCCGATCAGGCCATCACACACCTGGAGCGCGCGGTGACCATCGAGCCCGGATTGATCGACGCACAGCTCCAGTTGGGGAAAGTGCTTCTTCAGCAGGGCCAGCTCGAGCGCGCAGAGAAGGCTCTGCTCGCGGTGGTGGCGGCGGAAGCGTCCCGGGACCTCAAGCGCACCGCGCACTACCAACTCGGACTGCTCTATAGGAAACAAAACCGGGCGGCGGAAGCCGCCCGGCAAATGCAGATTTTCGAGCGGCTGAAGACGCCTGAATAGCACAGCCTACCAGCGGATACGGCCGTTGTACTGGAGCTGCCGCCCAAAGTAGGCGCCGCGCTGGCCCGTGACGCGCCCGAACAGCGAGCTGGTGACCGACAGATTCGGATCGCCCTGGACCATCACGTTGGCCAGATTGTAGGCCTCCATGCGGAACTCCATGGTGAAACGCTCGGTCAGCTTGATGTTCTTGGACATCGTTGCGTCGATCGTGGAAATGCGCGGGCCGGTCACGTCATCGTATTGGAGCGGGTTGGTGCGCCGGGTAAACGCTGGCAGCAGCGAGAATTTTGACGTATCGAACCACCGGTTGCGAGTCGGGTTGTCGAGCTTGGGACTGCTTCCGTCGGTTAGAAGAGCCGGGAACCGCAGGTAGGCGCCGCTGATGTACTGCAAGATGCCGCTGACGGCCCAGCCGCCGGCCACGATGTCCACCACCTTATTCATGTTGCCGAGCAATTTGCGGCCCCGGCCCAAGGGAAGCTCGTAAATACCCGTGATGTTTAGCTTGTGGCGGCGATCCGCGGATTCGAACATCGTGAAGCGGTTGTCAATGCTGTCGACCGCGTCGTAATATTCGTCGTTCGTGCTGCGGTGGAAATTGTAGCCGACCAGAAAGTTGAAGCCGCCAACGAACGGCCGCTGCGCCTTCAACTGCAAGGACTGATAGCGGCGCGAAACTCCGGGCCAGTGCCACATCGTGAGGTCGCCGTAGTGTGGGTTCGGCCGCAAGAGCGTGTTGATCGCGACGCGTTCCTGATTTCGCAGCGCGCCCGGAAACTTCTCCGGCGTGAGAATGTTGAAGAACGGGTTGTCGACAGCCTGGGTCACGGTCGCCTTGTACTGGTAGCTGTACCGGGGGTCGATCGCGTTGATGTTCCGCGTGGTGTAGTGATTGGTCGCCAAACTCATGAAGTAAGTGGCGTCCACCACGATCTGGTTCCAGATCTGTGTCTGGTAGGAGAAATTGAACCGGTCATTGTACGCGTTCTTCAGATCCTGGAAGAACACCGGCTGGTTGGCTGTTGATCCGAGATTGGTGTAGCGCCCGAATCGCTGCCCGGGCACGGGGTTGAGCGGATTTGATCCGCGCGGGAACGGGTCGCTGAAGCGCGCCTGCGGCACTCCCTGCAGGGCCGGGAGCGGAAAGGATTCGTTCTCGTAACCCGGATACGCCACCGTGTCATTCAGATTCAATCCGCCCTCAATATGCACGGAGGGCGGGATAACGTAGCGGGCGTAGCCGAAGCGCAGCGACGTCCGGTCGTTCAGCCGGTACGCCAGGCCGACGCGAGGCAGCAGCGTGAACCGCGGGGAATGATACCCTCCCCGGTTGTTGGAATCCGTGAAGATCCACTCGCCGTTCCATTGCGGAGTATTGCCGCGAATGGCCAGCGCCTCCGCCGGCAGCCGCGGCGCGCCCGCGCCCTGGAATTCCGGAATGGGTGAGTTGGTGTTCAGCGACCGTGTGAGCCGGTTGTCCTTGTCAACGATGTCGCTGTCGAACTCGTACCGCACGCCGACGTTCAGCGTCCACTTCTGGTTTATCTTGAAATCGTCCTGAACATAGAATCCGTAGAAATTGTTGCGGATGCCGTACAAGGGCTCGGTGCGGATGCGCGTATCGTTGTCCAGTGCGCCGAGCAGCATGGTGGCCCAGGCGTCGCCGCGCTCGCGCGTATTCGGATTGATGTAAGTGTCGGCCGTGAGCGCCGGATTGAAACGGAACTGCACGGGCTGGAAAAATCCGGAGTTGCCGCGGTACCGCCGGAACTCACCGCCCGTCTTCACGGAGTGGCGCCCCATCTGCATCGAGACCTTGCTCTGGAGATTCCAGAAGTCCGGCGCCGAGTACCACCAGCTAGGCCGGCCGAAACCGGATCCGCCCACTACGATGCCCGGATAGTAAATCGCGGGCAACGTCTTCGCGTATTCGTCATACCAGCCGTTGCCGGGCCAGAACTCGTTGTAGTCCTTCACCTGGGCCACCGGGTCAATGAACCGGTCCACCGGTTTGTTGTAGGAGCCGCGGATGTTGAACACCGTGGCCGAGTTGATCGTCCAGACGGCGTCGCCTGCGGCGGTGAGGGAATTGCGCTCCGAGCCGCCGGTGGAGCCGGCGCGCGTGCCCGACGGGTTGGGCGACAGAACGTTGGTGTGCAGGCGCGAGAACCGGCCGAACACTTTCCAGGAGTCGTTCACGTTCCAGTCCACGCGATCAGACCAGTTGTAGTATTCGTACACGCGCGGAAACGTATTCTTGTAGTTGGAAACCCGGGTAATGTCGTCGCCGGGGCCGTTCGGCTCCCAGATGTCCTTCAGGAATCGCGCCGAGACGGGATCGATCCGATTGGGCGGAATGATGTTGCCCGCGAACGGCGTGCGCGTCACCTGCTGCCCGGCCGGAGCGCTCGGGTTGAACTGTGTCGTCCAGGGATCAAAAATGATCCGCTGGGCGCCGCTCGGAGTGTACGTCTGCGAAAAGTCGCCCTGGCGTTCCCGCTGCGTTGGCAGCGAGACGAACTGGTTCACCGGCTCGCGGAGGTTCTGCCCCTCGTAGCTGATGAAGTTGAAAACCTTGTTCCGCTTGATCGGATTCTGGGAAGTCACGCCCCACACGCTGTGGCGCACCACGTTCGGGCTGCGCGAGACACGGTCCGCCAGCGCGTTGAGCTTGGGATTTCGTCCGAAATAGTAGGCCGTGCCGTGCCAGTCGTTCGCGCCGGACTTCATCTGCAGCGAAATCACGCCGCCGGCGGAGTGCCCATACTCGGCGTCGGTGGGATTCTGCTGCACATTCAGCTCGCTGATCGAGTCCATGGGGGGGACATAATTGGTCTTCGGCCCCCAGGTGTTTGGCGAGCCATCCACGATGACGTCGTTCTTAAGACGCGTTCCGCCGCCGACGTCGATGTAACTCGCGGCCCAGTGATGATACGGGCTCTGCTCGCCGCCGCCGGTGTAGGTGACCTGCGGATCGATGGTGAGCAGCAGAAATGGATTGCGGTGAATGATCGGCAGCGAGTTCGACATCTTGGTGTCGAGAGTCGTCTCCATGGTCGTCTTGTTGAACTGCACGGCCACCGGTGACTCGGTCACCTTTACGGTTTCCGTGACCGTGCCGACCCGGATGCTCGCGTTCACCGTGACGTCGCCGCGGGTTTGCACCAGGATGTTCTCCTGCACGAAGCTGCTGAACCCTTCCATCAAGATGGTCAACGTGTAGTTTCCGGGCGAGACGAAATCGAAGACGTACTGCCCGGCGGCGTTTGTGACTTGCTGAGTTTCCAGCGCCGTCGCGGTGTTGCGAAGACTGACCTTGGCTCCGGCGATCACACCTCCGGAGGAATCCGTCACAATGCCTCGAACCGATCCGCGGAGCTCCTGAGCGGAAGCGGGCGCCTCCACCAGAACAGCGCTCAGCAGAATAATCGTTGCGACCTCGGCCCAGCGGTTGAGTTTCCTCATAACGGGGAACAGAGTATCACCTGAACGGGGTGCCGTCAAGCGGTCGTTTGGCGGTCCGTTGGCTGTCCTTGGCTGGCCCCGGGGCCGGACCAAAAGGAGGCGTCACCCCGGCCCCAGCATGCACTAGGTTCAGAGACCACATCGGACCGATAGATCCTGTCATGCCTTAGAAAACGCACGTTCTCTGTGCCTCCGCTCGCAGAGTGCCGGGGAAGGCTTCGACGCAACCTCTCTTGGGAGGATTCAAAGTCCGGTCCACGTAGCTGCCGGTCGGTTGGAGAGTTTCCCGGTATCAGGCGAACTTTGCCTTCGCGCCACTTCCGGAGCCGAGAGGATGGGTAGGCCACGAGCCTGTCGGTTTGCTTAACTGGTCGCATCAGTATCGCTAGTTCAGGGTCGGTTAGGTAGATCTTCAATTATCCGCTGCGGTAGAAGGCGATCCAACTGCCGCCTGGCGCCCGAAGCGGGACCTGTTCGTCGGCCGGTCTATCCCCTTCAGCAGGACCGGAGCATGAACCCGACCCACGTGAGGCAGAACTGACTTGTGATAGAATCTCCCACTTAAGACCAGAGAGGCGGAGAATCAGGATGGCCGAACTGAACGCCTACGCGGGCATGCTAGGTCGCGTCCAACAGGACCCGTTTTTAGTGGAGGCGCAAGCGCGATTTCCCGTAACTGTGATGGCTCAGCATCTGGCTCCGTAATCAAGGATACTTGAAAAACATGCTGGAAAACGCCGGGTAGACCCGCCCGCATCGCCGTTGTTACCATACGGGTGTCTTTCCATGCGGTCCTGTAACGCAGCTCTGGCACTCGCGGCCGCCTTCGGCTGGGCCGGCGCGGAATTGCCGGCGCCGGCGCCGCGGCTGGTCTGGAGCGGGGCGGAGGTGACGCTGCTCGGCGGCCCCTCGCGCGACGGCCGCCACTTCTCCTACGTGGACCCGGCTACCGGCAACCTCGCCATTCGCGAGCTCGCCTCCGGCCACGGCCGGATCGTGACACAGAAACCTGCAGGATCACGGGAATTCGCTTACTTCTCCGCGATCTCGACTGACTCGCGCCGCGTGGCCTACGCCTGGTTCAATGAAGAAGGCTATTACGACCTCCGTGTCGTCGACCTGGACGGCTCGAACCCGCGCGTCCTGTACCGCAACGAGGAGGCTGGCTTCATCCAGCCGTGTGCCTGGACGCCCGACTCCCGGTCGATCCTCACCCTGTTGTTCCGCGCGGACAACATCAGCCAGATCGCGCTCGTGCCGGCGGGAGGCGGCCCGCCCAAGGTCCTGCGCTCTCTCAACTGGGTCTACCCGAAGCGGATGGATATTTCCCCCGACGGTCGCTACATCGTGTACGACTCGTTTGCCGGCGAGTCTTCCGGCGACCGCACTCTGTACTTGTTGTCTGCCGATGGCGCGAGCGAGAAGAAGCTCATCAGCGCGCCGGGCAATCACCTGTTTCCGCTGTGGACAGCCGGCGGCAAGCGCGTCCTCTATGTCAGCGACCGCTCCGGCAGGATGGACGCCTGGGAGCTGGAGATCGAGAACGGCGAGCCCCGCGGCGCCCCCAAGTTGTTGCGGCGCGATCTGGGCCGCATTCTGCCCATGGGGATTACGGCGGCGGGCGATCTCTATTACGGCCTGCGATCCGGCAGCGTCGACGTCTTTGTCACCACGCTCTCCGATCCCACGCGCGCCGCGCGCCGCGTGACGCTGCGCTTCCCCGGACGAAACAGCATGCCGGACTGGTCGCGCGACGGCAAGGCCATCGCTTATCTTTCGCGGCGCGGATCGGAGAACTTCGGCCAGGAGTCGCGGGCCATTGTCATCCGCAAGCTGGATTCGGAGGAAGAGCGCGAGCTGCTGCCGAAGCTGGCCCATCTCGAGCGGGTGCGCTGGTCGCCCGGCGGCGACGCGCTGCTGGTAAGCGGCAGCGATAACAAAAGCCGGGGCGGGCTCTACCTGGTGAATCCGGAGACCGCCGCGGTCCGGCCACTGGTAAACGAAGCCGCCGCCTCGTTCCGTGGATTTGAAGGCGTGTGGTCCAGCGACGGCCTGCACGTCCTGTACCTCTACCACGAGCAGGAGCTGCGCTCGCGGCTGGTGAACGGCGGCAGCGAATCGGCGCTCTACCGGGGCCCGCGGCTGCACGGCCTCGCCGTCTCGCCGGATGGCAAGTGGTTGGCGCTGGGCGCCGGCGGGAAGTCGATCGCGCTGATTCCGGCCGCGGGCGGCGAAGCGCGTTTCCTCCCGTTCGACGGCCTGACGGAGCTCGAATGGGGCCGCGATTTGATTGCGGGACGCGGCACCGAGCTGTGGCGCATCCCGCTCGACGGCGCCGTGCCCGTGAAGCTCGCGGCGCCGGGTAACCGCCAGGCCGGCTTCAGTCTTCGCCCGGATGGCGACTCCATCATACTGACGGCCGGCAACGCCAAATCGGAAGTGTGGATGGTGGCGCTCAAATGAGGTTCTGGCCGTTGCTCGCGGCGGCGGTGGGTCGCGACGAGTCAGGTGGAGGTCCTTTGATTTGGCCATCGCTCATAACGTGCCCGCTACGGGGTTTTGGCACGCCGCCAAGATGCCCGTGTCGCCTGCTTGGTCTCTGAATACCCGCCGCACGGTCCCGACGCCTACGCCGAGTTCCGCTGCGATTCTGCGCCAGCTTCGGCCTTGCGCCCGGAGTTCGGCCACCCTGGTCCCGGCGGACGACAGCCCTGGGGCGTCCGATGGGCTTGCCCGAGCGGGTCTGGTAAACATCGCGCGGCCCATGGGTGTGGAGGTGTCCAGTGCCTCCTGGTGTGACACGAAGTCGATACCGAGGCTGTGGAACTCTTCGAGGGCGAGCACCAATTGCCTCACGCTGCGGGCGAAGCGGTCGAAGCGCCAGACCACTACCACGTCAAACTCACCGTGCCGGGCGGCGGCCAGGAGCGCGTCGAGACCGGGACGTCTTTCCTTGGCTCCGCTGGCCCGATCCGAATACACATGGTGAATGGTCCACCCGCGCTGTGCCGCCAGATCCCGGAGCGGTTGCTCCTGCACCGCGGGGTTCTGATCGAATGCGAGTGCATCACCCTGCCGCAACTTCGAGGCGTGGAGACACGCATGTAGAGCGCCGCCCGCTTCATAGCCGTGCTCCGCGTCTGGGCGCGCCCCGGCTTCCGGTCGCTCTGCCGTGGCGGTGCGCCTGGTGCTGGCGGACCGGCCTGTGAATGCGCGCGGGAAAGACCGCGTGTGCTCCTGCGTGTGTGTAGGCAGGCTTTTGGGGCTTTCTGGACGTTCTGGGCAAACGGAGAATCAATAAGTTGCCTGTTTTCAGTGCACCCCGTGACTTCGGAGCAGGTTCGCGGACTGGCTACGGACCATCGCAGCGACATCTTCAGCTTCGGCGCGATCCTGCACGAACTGCTGACCGGCAAGCGCGTCTTCCAGGGCGAGACTACCGTCGACACGATGCAGGCCATCCTGCGGCAGGAGGCGGCGGAGTTGCCGGAGACGGCACCCGCGGGCGTTCGGCAGATTGTGGCGCGTTGCCTGGAGAAGGAGGCGGCAAGGCGCTTTCAATCCACGCGCGACCTGGCGTTCGCACTGCAATCGCTGGCCTCCGGCAGCGGGGCGGCGCCCGCGCTGCCTCCGCCGCCACCCTCCCGGCGGCAGCACCTGCGCCGCGCCGCGCTGGCCGCGATCCTGGTAGCCGGCCTCGCCGCCACCTGGATGCTGGCGACGCGCGCCGGCCGTAGCGATCCGCCCAAGGTCCATATCGTCACCTACCGCCGCGGCCTGATGTCCGGTGCGCGCTTCGCCAACGAGGGGAAGACCATCATCTACTCCGCCTCCTGGGACGGCAAGGAACCGGAACTGTTCAGCACCCAGGAGGGCAGCCCGGAGTCGCGGCCGCTCGGCATTCGCAATGCCCACGTGCCGCCGTCTCCCGCACCGGAGAGATGGCGCTGATTCTCAGCCGGCAGCCCGGCTGGTGGATGCTTCCCACGGTCGGCACGTTGGCGCGCGTTCCGGCCTCCGGCGGAGCGCCGCGCGAGATCGCCGAAAACGTGGTCTACGCGGACTGGTCGCCGGACGGGGCCCAGTTGGCGGTCGTGCGGCAACTCGGCGGCGGGCAGGTTCTGGAGTACCCGTTGGGCACACGGCTGTACCAGAGCCCAGGATTCATCGGCATGCCCAAGATTTCGCCGCGCGGCGACCTGCTGGCTTTCATCGATTCCGCCAATGCCGACTGGTATGGAACCATCGTGGTGCTCGACACCCAGGGCCGGAAGCGGATGGCCGCGCCCGACTCCGCCGCGTGGGGGTTCGTCTGGTCCCCGGATGGCAGCGAGATCCGCTTCTGCGGGGCGGAGAGCGGCCTGGACGCCTCGATCAAGGCAATCGACCTCGCCGGCAAGCTGCGCACCATACTACCCATGGCGGGCTTCCACATCCTCCTGGACGGGACGTCCGACGGCCGGCTGCTGGTGTTGCGCGATGGGGCTTCAGCGGCCATGTATTTCCATCGCCCCGGCGCCGCCGGCGCCGATCTGTACTGGCACGACCTTTCCATGCTGCGCGACCTCTCGGCGGACGGCAGCCAGATCCTCTTCAGCGAGGGCGGCGCATCCCAAACCACCGACTTTATGACCTACCTGCGGCCCACCGACGGTTCCCCGGCGGTTCTGCTGGGCCTGGGTCTCGCCAGCGCACTCTCTCCGGACGGGCACTGGGCCATGCTGAGTCCCACCGGGCCCAAGGCGCCGCTGCTCGGGTTCCCCACCCGCGCCGGCTCTACCCAGACGCTGGCGGGGGGCGAAATCCGTCATTTCGCCGGACGCTGGTTACCCGATGCAAAGCGCATCGTCTTCGCCGGCAGCGAACCCGGCCACCTGCTTCGCTATTACGTGCAGGATTCGCCTTCCAGCGCGCCGCGGCCAATCTCCGGCGAGAACATCGCTTTCGACCGCTACATGGACCCCATTGCCATTTCGCCCGACGGCAAGCAGGTGGCCGCCACCATCGAAGGCTCCGGAATCGAGCTGCTGCCCGTCGACGCCGGAAAGCCCCAGCCGGTTCCGGGGACCACGGGATTCGCCCCGGTCGCCTGGTGCCGCGACGGCGGCATCCTCATGTACCATCCGCAACAGATCCCGGCGCAGGTCCTCCGCGTGGACCCGCAAACCGGCGGGCAACGGCCATGGAAGACCATTCTCCCCGCGGACCGGACCGCCCTCGGCAGTATCGGGCCCATCCGTTTCACCCCCGACTGCCAGACGTACGCCTATTCCGCGACGTACGACCCTTCCACGCTGTTGGTGGTCAGCGGCGCGCGTTGAGCAGGGGGCAGTCCTGCGGAAAGTTGTTGAACCTCCACCGGTCATGTCCTGCGCGCCGTAATCCATGACCCTGCTCCCTCCTTCATCAAGGTAAACTTTAGACCGTTGTGCGCAGGGTCGCGGGAATTCTGTTCTCGTTACGCGTATGTCGACGAGTCATCAATCACTCGCTGATAAAGACGGTCGATTTGCGATCGCCTCTGCTCCTTGCAGCTTCGCGTCGCCCGAGAAAGGTTGCAGTAGGCCGGCGGTGAGAGGGGCGTAGATCCTCGCCGCAAGGCTATAGAGCACCACGCCGAAAGAGAACAGGTCCGTGCGAGCATCCAGTTCTTCGCCGCGGGCCTGTTCCGGCGACATGTAGGCCACGGTGCCCAGCGCCGTGCCAGGGCTGGTCACCATCGCCTCGGTGGGGGCAGCAGACGCCCAGCCTGCGGAGCCAGCTTCGCCAGTCCGAAGTCCAGGATCTTGGTCTGGCTGCGCTTGGTCACGAAGATGTTAGCCGGCTTGATGTCTCGATGAACGATCCCGTCGGCGTGGGCGGCTTCGAGCGCATCGGCGGCCTGGATCGCGAGTTCCAGCAGTTCCTCCGTCTGCATGGGCTTGCCGCCGATGCGGTGCTTGAGGGTCTGGCCTTCGAGCAGCTCCATGACAAGGAAAGGTTGGCCTTCGTGCTCGCCGATATCGTGAACCGTGCAGATGTGGGGGTGGTTCAGGGCGGAGGCGGCGCGAGCCTCGCGTTGGAAGCGTTCCAGGGCGTGATGGTCCGGGGACAATGCGCCGGTCAGGAACTTCAAGGCGACGTTGCAGCCAGGCGGGTGTCCACGACCTTGTACACCACACCCATGCCGCCGCCACCGAGTTTCTCCAGAACGCGGTAGTGTGAGACCGTCTGACCGGTCATCGCCCGGCTCCAAGATAAGTATAGTACTGTCTAGCCAAGGGCTTCGCACGGCCCCGAAAAGCTAGGGTGCCGTCTCCCGCGCCATTCCGGTCAGCCGGCGGTAGAGCGCAGCAAATTGAGCCAGGCTTAACTGCTCGGCGCGGCGGGAGGACTCCGGAAGCGAATCGATCCCCGGATAGAAAGCCGCCAGGTTATTACGCAGCGTCTTGCGCTTCTGGCGGAAGCAGCGCGAAGCAAATTCCAGGAACCGGGGAACATCGGCGATTCCGAGCGCCTCGGCTTTGGCGCGCGGGGTCAGCCGCACCACCGCCGATTCGACTTTGGGCGGCGGATGAAAGGCCGAGGGCGGCACCCCGAATAGCAGCTCCACGTCGGCCAGCAACTGCGTGGCGATCGTCAGGTAGCCGTAATCCCGGCTGCCGGGCGAAGCGCACAGCCGCTCGGCCACTTCCTTCTGAATCAGGAAGACTCCGCGCGTCAAAGGCGAGGCCAGGGCGCGCTCGATGATCTGGGTCGCGGCGTAGTAGGGGAGGTTGCCGGCGATCACTGCGGGCCCCCACCGTCCCAGATCCATCTCCCGGGCATCGGCCACCATCACGGTAAGTGGGGAATAGCGCTGCCGTAGGCCCGCCGCCAGCCCTTCATCCAGCTCGATGGCCACGACGCGGTCTGCCCGGGTCAGCAGGCGTGCGGTGAGAGCGCCCGTGCCCGGTCCGATTTCGACAACCAGCGGTTCCCGCGCGGGACACGCCGCCTGCGCGATGCGTTCGAGGATGCTGCCTTGAGAAAGGAAGTGCTGTCCGAGGCGCTGCCGGGCCAACTAGCCATTCACGACGATCCGGCTGCGCCGCATCAGGATCTTGCCCCCGGGCGCCGGCTGGCCGAATACGCGCGCGGGCGAGTACTGGGCGAACAGGATCATGTTGCCGATCTCGCTGGTCATCTTCCCATCGGGCACCGAAAAGTCCAACACCCGGCCGTGCTCATCGAGCTGAACCTCAATCAGCGTGTCGCCGTTGGTGTGGCGGCCGACCAGCTCGGGAAGAACGTAGACGCTGGCTTCCTGGTAGAGAGGCGTGGGCACGTCGTTGGCCAGGTTACGCTGAAAGCCCAGGCTGGGCATCAAGGCGCTGAACAGGAACACTGCTGAAGTGAGCCCGCCGGCGAAGGGCAGGGCCAGCGGCCGCATCAGGTTGTCCACCGCCAGACGCAATTGGCCGGCCCAATACTGAATCCGCGCCGGCAGGCTGGCAGACGCACGCCAGCGAACCAGCTCGCGAGAGGCCAACACCTGCAGATTCACCGAGAGGTCGGTGGGGATCTCCCGCACCGGCAGGGAGCGCATTTCCTCGCGCAGCCGGACGAACTGCCCGGATTCGGCCTCGCAGTCCAGGCACTGGGCCAAGTGACGCTCGACCGCCATCCTTTCCTCTCCCGAGAGCTGGCCGTCCAGGTAATCGGGATACAGACTTTGTACTACCGGGCAATTCATACGCACCTCAATCCGCTGCCGTCTGCGCAGACCACTGGAAGGCCTCCCGCGGTTGCAGCCGGGCCGCCAACTGCTCCCGCAGGGCATCGCGGCCGCGCAGAATCCGCGATTTCACCGTCCCCATCGAAAGATTCAGGATGTCCGCAATCTCCTCGTAGCTCAGCCCCTCGATATCCCGCAGCACCACCGCCGTCCGGAACGTGGGGTTAATTCGGGTCAGCGCTTCCTCGATCAGGCGGTGCTTCTCGTGCTCAAACACCTGATCGAAGGGCGATCGCCCCGTGTCGTGGGTTTCCGCGGCGTATCGCGCCGGGTCGCCTTCCAGACCCAGAGTGACTTCCTGCCGCCGGTGGCGGAAGAACCAACGCCGGTAGTTATACGCCTCGTTCACGGCGATCCGGTAGATCCAGGTCTTCAGGCTGCTCTGGTTCCGGAAGCTGCCGATATTGCGGAAGATCTTCAGGAAGACCTCCTGGACCACGTCGCTGGAATCCACTGGGTCCGACATCAGGCGGAAGACCAGGTTATAGACCGGCTGCTGAAAACGAGTAACCAGGACCTCATAGGCCTGTTCGGAGCCCTCGCGCAAGGCCTCGGCGAGCCGGTCGTCTTCGTACATCGAAGAGCTGGATTCGGAGTTGATCCCCAACAGGAGCGTCTCGGCCACTCGCCTCGCCTCAATTCTGATTCTAACCCAGTCCGGAGTATTCGACACCACGGGACGGAGAAAAGTTCCAGGCGGCGGGCACCCTGGACCGATTACCAAACCGCAGGGCCCGGCCTCGGCCCCGATCGCTGCATAAAACCTCGATTTAATGATAGGATTGTGTTATGGCGCGAAGCCATCGCGAAGCACAACGGCGGCTCTTCGAGATCACCGAGACTCAGCAGGGTTTCTTCACCGCGAAGCAGGCGAAGGCAGCCGGTTTCGCCGAGAACACCCATCCCTACCACGTGCAGGTTGGGAACTGGATTCGCGAACATCGTGGGATCTACCGGCTCGCGCTTTTTCCGCCAGGCGAGCATCCCGACCTGATGAAGTGGGCGCTGTGGTCAAAGAATCGGAATGAGGTGATCGAGGGAGTCTACAGCCATCAGACCGCCCTGAGCCGGCATGAGCTGTCAGATCTGAACCCGGCCAAGCTGCACATGACTGTCCCTACCCTTTTCCGGCGGAACAGCGAGATCCCCGGCATCCTGGTGCTACATTACGCGGATCTCGCGGACGAGGATGTCCAGACGGCGCAGGGAGTCAAGTACACACGGCCCCTCAGGACCATTCTCGATCTGATCGAGGCCGACAGCGTCGAGCGCATATTTCTACGACAGGCGCTGAGGCAAGGTCTCCATCGCGGCTTGATCACGCGATCCGAAGTCAAAAGGGTCAAGCTGAGCGCTCCTGCTCAGGGGGTATTCGAAGATCTCTTGCGGCAGGTCGCGTAATGCCGCGCGGGTATGCAACGGCCGAGGCATTCCGCAGAGCCCTGGAAGATCGCCTTAACAAGGCTGCTGAAGCCGGGCTGATTCAGGTAAATCGCCTCCGGCGCCAAGTTGCCTTTGACCGGCTCTTGGCGCGATTGTTTCGGAGCGACCCGGCTCCGTGGGTGCTGAAGGGCGGCTACGCTTTGGAGCGTCGCTTCAAGACTGCCCGAGCGACGGTTGATATCGACCTAACGGTGCAAAGAGTCGCGGCCGCTACGGAAGCCGGCGCCAACCAGATGGTCCGCGACATGCTTCAGGACGCGGCCAGCTTCTCGCTTGGAGACTGGTTTGAGTACACGATTGGTCCGCCTGTGATGGATTTGGATGCAGCGCCTTATGGTGGGGCCAGGTAACCCGTTGAAGGCCGGATTTCCGGCAGGATCTTTGCGCGATTTCATCTGGACGCCGGGATCGGCGATGCGGTCATGCCACCGTAGATATTATCGAGTGCCGGGACTGGCTTCAGTTCGCAGGGATCGCTTCTCCGCGGGTTCAGGCGATTTCGCGAGAGCAGCAGTTCGCCGAGAAACTCCACGCGTACACGCTTCCGAGGAGTGCCGCCAACAGCCGGGTGAAGGATCTCGTTGACCTTGTACTGTTAATCGAATCTGGCGGCCTCGCTTCGAAGCTGACGGCGGATGCAGTGCGGATGACGTTCGACAGAAGGCGGACTCACGAGTTACCACTGTCGCTGCTCAAGCCGCCGCGGGATTGGCAAGGGCGCTTCCTGGCGTTGGCCGAGGAATGCCGACTCGCAAGAGACTTGGACACGGTGTTCAGCGAAGTGGACGAGTTTTTCGTGCGCATGATGGAGGATAGTGCACGGAGCTGAGCGGCCGGCGGCGGCGTTACGTCGCGGCGGCCGGGGACCTGAAGGTCCGGCCGCCGCGGGCTTGGAGAAGCTCGTGCTGGCTGGAGACGGCGGGCTCTCCGGCCACAGGGGCCACGCGAACATAGCTGCCGTCGCTTTGCATGCGGCGGGCTTTGACGGTATCGGTAAGATACACGGCCAGAATCTCGTCGCGCAGCCTGCCGAGCAACCCGGGGTCTTCCACCGGGAACAGCACTTCGACCCGGCGATCCAGATTGCGGGGCATCAGATCGGCGCTTCCCAGATAGATCTGTTCGCTGCCGCCGTTCCGGAAGTAATAGATGCGGCTGTGCTCGAGGAACCGGCCCACGATGCTGCTGACCTGGATATGCTCGCTGAGACCTGGAACGCCGGGGCGCAGGCAGCAAATGCCTCGGACCAGAAGGTCCACCCGCACCCCGGCCTGGGATGCCTGGTAGAGAAGCTGAATGATGTCAGGATCCACCAGCGCGTTCATCTTGAAGATCAGGCGGCCGGAAGCGCCCTGCTGCTGCGCGTCGATCTCTCTTCGGATCAGTTGGCACAGGCGCTCTCTCAAATTGACGGGCCCGGCCAGGAGCTTCGTCAACCCGCCCAGATCGGAATATCCGGTCAGAAAGTTGAACACCTCCATCACATCGGCGCCGATCGCCTCGTCGCACGAGAACAGGGCGATGTCGGTGTACACCTTGGCGGTGGCCACATTGTAATTGCCCGAGGACAAGTGGACGTAGCGCCGGGTCTTTTTTCCTTCCCGTCTCACCACCAGGGCCAGCTTGGCGTGAACCTTGAGGTCGACGTGGCCGTAGACCACGTGCACGCCGGCCCGCTCCAAGGCCCGGGCCCAGGAGACGTTGCTCTCCTCGTCGAATCGCGCTTTCAACTCCACCACCACCGCCACCTGCTTGCCATTGTGCTTGGCGTCCAGCAGCGCCTTGACGACGGGCGAGTGGCGGCCGACCCGGTAAAGGGTCATCTTGATGGCCAGCACCTGGGGATCCGCCGCGGCTTGTTGGAGGAACTCGACCACCGGATCGAAGGAGTCGTAGGGATGGTGCAGGAGGATGTCGTGCCGCCGGATGCAGGAAAACAGGTCCGTATCCGGCCAGGCGCCGGCGTCGATCGCGGGCGAAAGCGGGGCATCGCGGAGATCCAGACGCTCGATGCGGGACAACTCGGCCAAGCGGCTGAGCGCCAGCGGGACTCGAGTCCGGTACACGTCGCCGGCATCCACCTTTAGGTTGTCGGACAAGATCCCGGCCAAGCGGTCCGGCATCGGGTCGCCGATGGCCAGCCGGGAGACGCAACCAAAGTGACGCCGCCGGACTCCCAGCTCGACGCGATCGAGCAGGTCCGCTGCCTCCAACTCCTGGATGGCCATCTCCGCATCCCTGGTCACGCGGAAAGGATGCGCCTCGATAATCTCCGCACCTGGGAATAACGCCTGCAGGTTGGCGGCGATCACCTCCTCCAGCCAGACGAATCCATGGGCCATCGTGCGATGAGGCTTGAGCCTGCCTTGGCCGCCGGGGGCCCCGCCGCTTACGGGCACCAGGTGAGGAAGAGTCTCCGGCACTTTCACCTGGGCGAAGCGCTCCCTGCCCTTCCGGTCCCGCAGCAGCACCGCCAGGTTCAGGCTGAGGTTGGAAATGTGGGGGAATGGCCGCACCGGATCAAAGGCCAGGGGCGTCAGGATCGGGAGGATCGAC
>JACOSH010000333.1 GCA_016178945.1 Acidobacteriota bacterium | reverse complement strand
GTCTCGGGACGCAACGCGCGGCGGATGTCGTCCGGGTCCACCACGCCGCTGGCTCCCACTTTCACGTAGCTGACGGCGCCGCCTTCGCGTTCGATCTGGGCGCAGGTATTCAGCACCGCTGGGTGCTCGATCCGGGTGGTGATCACGTGCTTGCCGGCGCAGGGCCGCGTCGCGCCGAGCAGCGCCAGGTTGTCGCCCTCCGTGCCGCCGCTGGTGAAGACGATCTCCTTCGGCGAGGCGTTCAGCAAAGCCGCGGTCTGCCGCCGCGCCGTCTCCAGCCGCTCCTTGGCCATCTGTCCGAAGTAGTGGATGCTGGACGCGTTGCCATACACTTCGGCCAGGCACGGGAGCATGGACTCCAGCACCTCCCCGGACACCGGGGTTGTCGCGTTGTGGTCGAAATAGAAGCGCTCCACTTGCTACCATTCTACCAATGCTCACTCTGACCACCGATTTCGGGCTCGGAGACCACTTCGTGGGGGTGATGAAAGGCGTGATCCTGCGGATCAACCCCCGGGCCCGGATCGTCGACTTGAGCCATGAGGTAAGCGCCTACGATACGGGCGAGGCGGCCTTCCTGCTGGCGCAGGCGTATCGCTACTTCCCGAAAAAGACCGTGCACGTCGCGGTGGTGGATCCCGGGGTGGGCAGCGCGCGTCGGCCGATTCTGGTCGAGGCAGCGGGCCAGTACTTCGTCGGCCCGGATAACGGCGTGTTCTCCATGATCCTCGAGCGGGAGAATCACACGGTGCGGGCGATTACGGCGGAGCGCTATTTCCTCAAGCCCGTCAGCAACACTTTTCATGGACGCGACATCTTCGCGCCGGTGGGCGCGCATCTCTCGAAAGGCCTGGCGCCGGCCAAGCTGGGCAAACGGATCGACGACTTTCTGCGCCCCGCCTCGCATAAGCCGGTACGCACCGCGCGCCGAGGCTGGACGGGAGCGATCCTCAAGATCGACCGCTTCGGCAATCTCATCACCAACTTTCACGTGGACGATTTCCCGTTCATCCAGTCGCGGCCCTTCGAAATGCAGGTGGGGCTGCGGATGGTTACGCGGCTGGTGAGTCATTACGCCGAATGCGGGCCCGGAGAGACCTTCGTCATCGCCGGCAGCTCCGGTTACCTGGAGGTGTCGGCGAGCCAGGCCTCAGCGGCCAAGATTCTGGGCTGCGGCGTGGGCGCACCCGTGGAGCTGCGGGAGTTCTAAGTAGTTCGTCAGTTAGTCAGTTCGTCAGTATGTCAGTAGCTGCCCGCCTCGATGACAACTGACGAACCGACTTACTGATGAACTGACCAACTATCCCAACCCCTGATTCTCGATGAACCACGGGTCCCGGGTCTGGCGGCGCATCTGGCGCACCTTGTCGCGCAGCTCCGCCAGCACGGCCGTTTGAGTTGCGCCCAGGTTAGTGGTTTCCTGCGGGTCTTTCTCGAGGTCGTAGAGCTCCTCGCGGGCGTGATGCATCACGGCCTCGGTGCGGCGCTGGCCCATCGCCGGGTCGCGCCGCTCGCGGATGCCTTGCCAGGTCGGCGAGGCAAACAGGTCGCTGGGCAGCGGCATTTCCAGCTCCGGATAGAGGAAGCGCACGTACTTGTGGCGGCGCGTGCGGATGCCGCGCATCGGATAGTAGTTGTTGATCTCGTGGAAGGTGTGGGAGAAGAAGAACTCGTCGCGCTCCGGCGGCTGTTCCTGCTCGAGGATCGTGACCAGGCTGCGCCCATGCATCGAGTAGTCCGGCCCAGGCACGCGCATCCAGTCCAGCACCGTGGGCGCGATGTCGGGCCAGTGGACCAGGGCCTGGTTCACTACGCCGCGCCGTTTCATTTCGGGAGTGGAAACGATCAGAGGGCACTGGAGTCCCGAGTCGTAGAAACTGCCCTTGGCGCCGGGAAAGGGCATGCCGTGATCGCTCATGTAGATGACGAGCGTATCCTTGGCCCGCCCGGACTTCTCCAGCGCCTCCAGCAGGAAGCCGACTCCCTGATCCAGCCGGTCGATCGACTGGTAATACTCGGCCAGCTCGCGCCGCACTTCGGGCCGGTCCGGCAGGAAGGGGGGCACAATGACGTCGGCGGGCGAGTACACGTTCTTCTTCACGTTCGGGTAGGCGCGATCGTTGGCAAAGCCCTGACCGCCGCCGGAGCGATGAGGGTCGCCGAAACCGACGTGCAGGTAGAACGGCCGACCGTCAATCTGGCGGAAGAACCGTTCGGCCTCCTGGGCCATGCCGTGGACATCGCGCGTGCCGCCCTTCGATCCGCCGGGCGACTCGAAACTCCAGGGATAGACCGCGGGCGGATTCACGTGCAGCTTGCCGATCACGCCGGTCTCGACGCCGTGCGCCCGCGCCAGCCGGGGGATGGACTGGACCGCCGGATGTGTATGGAAGTTGTGGGGCATGTGCGCGTGACCGAACTGCCCGTTGGCGTGATTCTGAAGCCCGGTGAGCACCACGGAACGGCTGGCACTGCACGAGGCGGTGGTGCAGTAGGCCTGGCTGAAGCGCACGCCCTGGCGAGCCAGGCGATCCATGTGGGGCGTCTGGACGACCGGGTTGCCATAGCAACCCGCCAGCGGAGAATGATCGTCGGCGATCAGGAGCAGAACGTTGCGGTAGTCGCGGCGGGCCGGCTGGGCCAGCACGGCTGCCGCCGGCGCGCCCACGAACTGTCGGCGGTTCATGCCCTCATCCTATCGCAGCCCCGCGGCCCAGAGCAGGTAGCCGGCCGCCTCGCGCAGGTAGGTCCACCACCCCGCGCCTTCGCCGCGCCCGTGGGAGCGGCGCGGGGAGCCATACACGCGCATCCCGCGCCGTTCCAGCATGTTCTTCACGCGGTAGATGTGGTAGCCGTCGCTGACCACGATGCAGGACCGCAGGCTCATCCGCTGCATGATCTCGCCCGCGGCCGCGATGGAATGGGCGGTACTTTCCCCTTCCGGCTCGACGATGATCGCCTCCGACGGCACATTGCGCCCGATCAGATAGGCCCGACCCACCCCGCCTTCGGTGAAGTCGGGATCGCCGCCGGATCCGCCGGTAGTGAGAATGCGGGGTGACAGTTTGCGCTGGTACAGATCCAGGGCGTGATCCAGGCGCGCCTTAAAGACGGGAGAGGGGCGCCCGCGGTATTCCGCCGCGCCCAGCACCAGGATCACGTCGGCGGCCTGGGCCTCGTCGACATCGGACTGGCGCGCGATCTGAATCGAGACGTACAGCAGGCACACAGCCACCACGGTCAGGCCGGCCACCACTGCTATCCAGAAGATCCTCCTCATTGGGCGGATCTTTATTGTAGAGGAAGGCGGACTATTCGCGCCGCTTCAAGGTAGGACGCTCGTCCTCGTCGCTCTTGGGCTTCTTCTCGTTGCCGCCGTCGTCGTCGACCGGGGCGGTGCCGCCGCCGGGAGCCTTGCGCAGCCGCGGCCGGTTGACGTCCTTGTCGTCCGGCTTGCGGCGGTTGTGCATGGTCAGGAGCCGGTTCTTCACGTCGTTGAATTCCGAGGTCGTGACCACGTACTCCGGTTTGGCCTTGAGGATCTCCTGGATGTTCTTCTGCGAGTCCTTAATGCGGTCGTCGGTCAGCGGGTGCGAGGAGAACACCTTGGACATGGTGCCCGGTTTGCGCTTTTCCTTGGACTGAATCTTCTCGAAGAAATCGACGAACGCGGTGGGGTCGTAGCCGGCCTTGTACAGGTACTGCAAGCCCAGCATGTCGGCCTCCGACTCAAAGCCGCGCGAGAAGGTCAGGAATCCCAGCGGGATGGCCAACCCGGCGCCCTGCCGGATGGCGTAGCCGGTCCAGCCGCCCATGAAAATCAGCGGGATGCTGGCGATGTTCACGAGCTGTCCTCGCGTGGCCTGCCGCGTGCCGTGGCGCGCCGCCACATGGGCGATCTCGTGGGCCATCACACCGGCCAACTCGGCTTCCGAATCCGCGTTCAGTACGACGCCCGTGTTCACGAAGAAGAACCCGCCCGGCAGCGCGAACGCGTTGATCTCTTCGGCGTCGATCACTTTGATGGTGAAGGGCACCTTGGCGTCCGAATTCCGCACCAGGTTTTGGCCTACCCGGTTGACGTACTCGCCGATGATCGGGTCGTCGACAATCTTGGCCTGCCGCTCGACTTCCTGGGCCAACTGCTTGCCGATGGCGATCTCCTTCTCAATCGAGTAGAAGTTAACGCCCTTCCCGACGTCGCGGTTGCCGATCTCTTCGGGGTCTTTCTTCTTGTTCTTGCCGAAGGCCGCCGGGGCGGACGCCACCGCCGCGACCAGGATCGCCAACACAAGGGTGGAGAACCGCTTCATGGGACACTCTCCTACTTTCACTATACCAGTTAACGCAAGAGGGGGAAGCTAAGTTACGGTAAGACCGTCACTTTTTTACATTCCATAACAACCCACCGATAAGTGGTGGCTAAGCACTTGCGCGGATCAGCTCCCAGGCCCGCTCCACCTGACGCAAGCCGGTCGCGTGATTGCCGATGGCTAGGCGCAGGACAAACCGGCCGTTGAGCACGGTGTGGGAGAGAAAAACCTCGCCGCCGCGGTTCAGGCAGTCCAGCAGGGCCTGATTCTCCTCATCGCTACCGCGCTTGCGAAAGCAGACCAGCGACAGCGGAACCGGGGCGCACAACTCAAAGCGGGGGTCGCCGCGAACCCAATCGGCGAACTGCTGGGCGATCGCGATATGCTCGCGGACCCGGGCGGCGAGCCCCTGGCGCCCCAGGCTGCGCATGACGAACCACAGCTTCAGCGACCGGAAGCGGCGTCCGAGCGGGACTCCGTAGTCCATGAAGTTGACAACACGGTCGTCCTGGGCGGTGCGGAGATACTCGGGAACCAGCGAAAAAGCGCGGCGCAGAATGTCCGGACGGCGCGTGTACAGGACGCTCAGGTCGACCGGCGTGCCCATCCACTTGTGGGGATTGACTACCAGGGAGTCGGCTTGGCCGGCGCCGTCCATCAGGGACCGGAACTCGGGCGCCACGGCGGCCATGCCCGCATAGGCGGCGTCGACGTGCATCCACAGCCTGTGACGCCGGGCGATTTCGCCGATCGCCGGCAGCGGGTCGACGCTGGTGGTCGAGGTGGTGCCGACGGTGGGCGCCACGCAGAACGGGCGCAGCCCCGACGCCAGGTCCCGCTCAACGGCCTCTGCCAGCATGTCCGGGCGCATGCGGAAGACTTCGTCGGCGGCGATCTTGCGGACATTGCGCTGTCCGATCCCGATGGCCACCGCGCCCTTCTCCACCGACGAGTGCGCCTGCTCGGAGGTATAGAGCACCAGGTTCCGCGAGCCTCCCCGCAATCGCACTTCGGGATCGGCCGCTTCCCGCGCCGCGGCGATGGCGTGCATGGTGCTGATGGAGGCGGTGTCGAAAATAATGCCGAAATTGTCCACGGGAAGGCCCAGCCAGTCGCGCAGCCAGCCCAGGGTCACCTGTTCCAGCTCGGTGGCCGCCGGAGAGGATTTCCAAAGCATGCCGTTGACGTTGAGCGCGGCGGCCAGCATCTCGGCCAGGATGCCGGGCGGGGTCGCGGTGGTGGCAAAGTAGGCCAGGAAACCGGGATGATTCCAGTGAGTGATGGAGGGCACGATGAGCCGGCGGAAATCGTCGAGGATGGCCTCCATGGGCTCGCCTTGTTCCGGGGCCGCGCGCGGCAGGGCGTCGAGCAGGGCTCCCGGCTGGACGTCCGGCAACACCGGGTAGCGCTCTGGATGCGCGAGATAATCGGCGATCCAATCGACGACCTGGTGGCCGTAACGGCGGAACTCCTCGGGGGGCATCTACCCACTATAATAGGAACTCAGTTATGGTCCGGCTGTCCCTCATTCTGGCGGCCTTTGTTTCGCTGGCCGCGGCGAACGATTCCGAGCGCGCCGTGGCCGAATGGGTGATCCGCCTGGGCGGCAGCGTGATTGTGGAAGGAGGGACAGCGCCCATCGCCGCCGTCATGGAGCTGCCGGCCGGCGACCTCCGCGTCCGCACGGTAAACCTGGTGGGGACGCTGGTAGAGCCCTCGGAATTGGCCAGGCTCAGTGGACTAACCGGGCTTCGCGAGTTGTTTCTGCCCGGCCCCTCGTGGAATCCGGGCGCGGGCAGCCGGTTGGACGCCAACGAGGAGTTCAAGCACCTCCGGGGACTCACCGGCCTGGAGAAGCTGCATTTCAGCCTGCACTTCCTCACCAACATCAACGTCCAGGACAAAGGGCTCGCTCACCTGGCCCCGCTGGCCGGTAGCCTGCGCGAGATGCGCCTGGCGCAAACCCGGGTCAAAGGCTCCAGTCTGGCGCCGATGGTCAATCTTCGTTACCTGGACTTGAGCTACACCCCCTTCGACGACGCCGGGATGCAGAGCCTGCGCGGCATGACCCAGCTCTCCAAGCTATACCTGCGCGACACCTACGTCACCGACGAAGGCCTGGTCCACTTGCGCGACCTGAAGTCGCTGACCGAGCTGGACCTGTACGGCTGCCGGGTAAGCGACGCTGGTCTCGTTCACCTCAAGAACCTCACCGGGCTGCGCAAGCTGAACCTGCTCGGGGCCGGGCTGACCGATCAGGGCCTGGAGCTTCTGTCCGGGCTGACCCAACTGGAGGAGCTCAATCTCTACCGGACCAAGATCACCAACGCCTCGCTCGACAGGCTGCGCGCAATGAAAAACCTGGCGTCCCTCGATCTGCGCTACACGCGGGCGACGCGCTCCGGCGTCGAGGCCTTCCGCGCCGCGTCGCCGGCGTGCCGCGTGGCGTACCTCGATTCCTCGGTGAAGCGGCCCGTGCCGGCCGCGGCCGGCGGCAGCCTAGCTGATTGGGTCCGGTCGCTGGGCGGGAAGGTGGAAATGGAGCAGGGACGCATTCACGCCATCTCGCTAACTGGCTCCGCGGTCTCCGACGCTCATCTGGCCAAATTGACAGGGCTGCGCGAGCTGCAGAAACTGGATCTTTCGACCACCGAGATCGGCGATAGCGGCGCGCAGCACCTGGCCAAACTGGGATCACTCGTGGAGCTGGATCTGAGCCACACCTCCATCTCCGACGCCGGGCTGGAGCGGCTCGCCGGACTCAAGAATCTGCGCCGTCTCCATCTGGCCCACTCGCTGGTCCGCGGCGGTGGCCTGAAGGGCCTGAGCGCGCTGGAGCGGCTGGCCGACCTCAATCTGTCCGGTTGCGGCCTGGGGGACGAGGAGGCCAAGCAACTGGCGGGCTTCCGGAACCTGACCCGGCTCGCGCTGGGCTACACGGATATCTCGGACGCCGCCCTGGTGTCGCTTGAGCCCATGCGGCAGCTTGCGCGGCTGGATCTGGCGGGCAGCGACGTAGGGGATGCCGGCCTGGCTCACCTAGGCAAGCTGGAATCCCTGGGCGAGCTTTCTCTTGGCTACACGCGGATTACGGACAAAGGGCTGGCTCATCTCTCCGGCCTGGTCAATCTCACGGAGCTGGTCCTGATCCGCACGCGCGTCACCGACGGCGGGCTGGAGGCGCTATCCGGGCTGCGCCGCCTGGCGAAACTCAATCTGGACTACACCGCGGTGACCGACGCCGGCATCGCCAGGCTGAAGCCGCTCGATCAACTCACCGAGCTGCGTCTGGACAGCGCCGGCATCACCGATGCCGGTTTGGGGCCTCTGCAAGCCTTCCCGCGGCTGCGCCTGCTCAACTTGTATCACACGCTGGTCACCGAGCCGGTCTACCAGAAACTCAAGGCCGCGCTGCCCGGCTGCCGGATCGTGTGGGACCGGGATTCCAGCCTGCCCATCCGGAGGGGGAGCTAATGCTGCTGCCGATGCTCGCATTGTTGGCCGCCGCGGGTCCGGAAGCGGATATCGCCGCCTGGATCGAGGCGCAGGGAGGCTCCGCCGGCAAGGACAGCCTGGGGCGAATCACCGCTGTCCACCTGCGCGCCGCCTGGGTCACCGACGCCGATCTGGACCGCCTGGGACGTCTTCCCCGTCTGCGGTCGATCGATCTGTCCTACACCCACATCACCGACCTGGGGATGGAGCGCCTCAAGCCGCTCCAGGGAATAACAGACCTGAATCTCTGTTATGCCGAGCATGTCACTGACGAAGGGCTGGCCCACCTGCGGGGCTGGAAGAGCCTGGAGCGGCTGAACGTGCGCGGAACCAAGATCACGGACACTGGGCTGGAGCACGTGTCCCAGATCCAGTCGCTCGCCTGGCTCGACGCCGGATTCGCCGAGATCACCAACAACGGTCTCGACCGCCTGGCCAGCCTCCCCCGGCTCAAGCGGCTGGCCATCGGGGGCAACAAGACCAGCGACGCGGGGCTCGATTTCCTGAAGCTTCTTCCCGGTCTCACCCACCTGGATCTGGGCGGCTCCCAGCGCACGGACTCCGGGCTGTGGTTCGTCACCCTCACCGACGCCGGGCTGGACGCGGTCGCGTCCCTGGTTCACCTGGAGGAGCTGAACCTGAGCGGCGCGCGGATCACCGACCTGGGCCTGGGCAAGCTCAAGAACCTGACGGAGCTCCGGTCGCTCGACCTGAGCCGCACTCAGGTCACCGCCAAGGGGCTGGAGCAGATCGCCGGCCTGAAGAAACTCGTGTATCTGAATCTGTGGAAGGCCCCCAAGATCGGCGCCGAGACCCAAGTGACGCTGGGCCCGGTGCGCATCGACCGGTAGGCGCGTTCACCGCAGCGGAACCGCATTCTGGCGCACGTATTCCTCCACCGCGTCTGGTTCCGGCCCGATGTAGTGAAAGGCCTCGGCGAATTCCAGGCCGTGTTTGCGTCCCCATTCGGCGTCGCGGCGCAGCACCAGGTGCTTGATGTACTGGCGGTTGGCGGTGTCGTCATCGGCGCCCAGGAGCGGCAGGCGCAGATTCCGCTCCGCCAGGCGTGTCTTGAGCCGCGCCCCGTTCGCTCCCGCCGGCCCTTGCGCGAGGTTCACGCGATTGACCTCGACCTTCTTGTCCATCACGGCGCTGATGTCCACTACGCGGTTGATCATTTGCGGGCCGCGCGCGAAGTAATACTTCTCGTGGACGGCGTGCGGCGCCAGCCCGGCGGCGAAGTGCTCCGGGTAATCCTTCGATCCGGCGGCCATCCAGCAGGCCGCCTCCACGCACTGCGCCGTCACGTAGTGATCCGGGTTCTCCTCATAGTGCCCCCAGGGGTCGTAGCAGACGATGGTGTCGATCTTCAGCAGGCGGAACAGGAAGATCAGCCTTGAGCGGAGCTCCAGCCGCGACTCCCCGTCCATCTGGTGATTGCTGTAATTGAGATCGAAGACCTTGCCGAGGCCCAGCACGCGGGCCACTTCGCGATTGTCGCGTTCGTTGGCCAGCACGGTCTCGCCGATGGTGCCCGGCCCGGCCATGTCGTCATTGGTGACCCGGATGAGCACGCCCGTGTAGCCTTCCTGGAGGAGCTTGGCGATGGTTCCGGCGGCAAACAGCGGCAGGTCGTCGGAGTGCGGCTGGATGGCCGCCAGCACCTTGCCGGCATGCGGCCGCCCGGCCCGCGGGCGCTCCACCACTAGCTCGGCCGTCTGTGATTGCATCTGAGCCGCCAGAAGCGGCCCGCCGGCCAGCGTTCCACCCAGGAATCCGCGTCGTTTCATGGGGTCAATCATAACACCGGAGATCCGAGCCTTATCGTCAGCGGAAGGGGCGCGCGCGCGGATCCGCCCAGCGACGGGATGATCCGTCTCCATTGGCGTTAAGCTAAGGACGGGCGGGTTGCAGCCTGCCTGTCAGGAGAAAGCCCGCAGTGACCTATTCGCATGTAGCCATTCCGGACGACAAGGTTCCCCGGTCCGTGGATCCCGTGTTTCAACACGCCCTGGAGACATATGCCAGCGAGACCAACAAAGTCCTTTCGGTCTGGAGCGAGTTCGCGGATGCCCACTTTTCTTTCCATCCACACCCACGGTCGAGCTCGGTCGGCGAAATCATGACCCACCAGCTCCTGTCCGAGCGGCGTTTCTTTGCGGAGTTCCTGGGAGCGCCGGAGCCCGCCGCCAGCCAGGTATTGCCCGAAGAGAGGAGAGTTCTCGACACCTCACATCATCGGACCCAGTTGACGGTCTACCTGCGGTTGCTTGAAAAGTCGGTCCCCCCGACCTACGGCCCAACCGCCGACGTGACCTGGAGGGGCGCCGATCCGACTTTGACGGTGGAAGCGGCGGACCGGCGGTAGCCCGCGGAAGCAATTCGCTGGTCCTGCCCCCGCTACCTGTCCCTGTTCGCCAGATAGGGCCGCCATCCGCCGAACGATGTAATCTCGGTCGCGGCGTCCAGCGCGTACGGCTCGCAGATGAAGCCCTTCACCGCCGCTCCGTCTTCCAGCGTCACATTGCCGATGCCGAGCGGCGGCGGCACGGCGGCGGCGAATCCGCCGAACTGATCCTCGGGCAACGTCCAGACCTCGACGTCGATGCCGGGCCCCTGGAAGGCGCCGTCGCGCACGAGGCCGGGCTTGGCCGGTTGGGTTCCGCTCAGCGCGTAGAGCCGATACCCGGCTGCCGTGCGCGCAGTCCGCAGCAGCCGCGCTCCGCGACCGGTCAACTGCCCGTTGAGCGGCTGCCCCGAGAGATGGGCGCCCACCACCGCGACCGAAATGCATCCCGGCGGCACGCCTTCAGCGACGCTCTCCCCGAGGTAGCGGCCGCCCAGCGCCAGGAGCCCGTCGTCGCTGAACGCGCGCCCGATCAGCGAAATCCCGAAAGGGAGTCCGTTGGCGCGAAAGCCCGCGGGCAGGGCGATCGCGGCCAGGTCCATCAGGTTGACGAAGTTGGTGTAGTACCCGAGATGGGTATTGAGCCGGACCGGATCGGCCGCGATCTGCGCGAGCGTATAGATGGTTCCCGTAGTCGGCAGCGCGAGCACGTCCATCGTCTCCCATTCCGCGGCGGCAGCGCGGCACAACCCTCGTAGGCGATACTCGGCGCGGAAGAAATCGATCGCGCTATGACGATCGGCGCCTTGGATGATGCCGCGCACCACCGGGTCCATCGCGTCTCCGTGCTCCCGCAGGAAGGTTTCGATCGCCGCCATCCGCTCCGCCACCCACGGACCCGAGTAAAGCAGGCTGGCCGCCTCGCGAAAGGCGGAGAAGTCGACCTTCACTCTCACGCCGCCGCATCTCTCCAGCGCGCCGATCGCGTCGTCGTATAGTGCAGCCGCCTCGCCGTCGCCGAAGAATTCCAGTTGATCGGCCTCGGGCACGCCGAAGCGGAACGCGCCCGCGACCCATGGCGCGGCGCCCTCACCCGGCCGGGGAACTCGCGAATAAGGATCGGACGCATCGAATCCGCGCGCCTGCGCAAACACGCGCGCGGCGTCCGCGCAGGTGCGCGTTAGTATCGAAACGCAGTCGAGCGTGCGGCAGGCCGGCACCACCCCGGCGGCGCTCAGCAACCCGCGCGTCGGCTTCAGCCCGACCAGGTTGTTGAAGGCGGCCGGCACGCGTCCCGAACCCGCGGTATCGGTCCCAAGCGCGAAATCGACCAGCCTCTTCGCCACCGCGATCGCCGACCCCGAACTCGATCCCCCCGAAATGTACCGTGGATCGAAGACCGAAGCGCAAGCGCCGTACGGCGACCGAGTCCCGACCAGTCCGGTCGCGAACTGATCCATGTTGGTCTTGCCGACCGCGAACGCGCCCGCCCTCTCCAGCCGTTCGACTACCGATGCGCTGGCCGGCGGTGTGTAGGCATACTCCGGGCACGCGGCCGTCGTCGGCACGCCCGCCACATCGATGTTATCCTTCACCGCGAACGTCAGCCCGCGCAAGGGCCCCGAGGCCTCGGCGTCGCGGACCGCATCGCGCGGCCGCAAGGAGATCCACACCGGATTCAATGGCCCGGCTTCGATACGATCGTAGACTTCGGCGATTGTGTTCAAGCCGCGTGACCCGCCATGTACCGGCCGATGCGCACGGAGTCAGCCGCGGCGCGGACGCATTCGTGCACGATGCGGCCGGCGCTCATCACGACGATGCGGTCCGCCAGTTCCATCAGCTCGTCCAGGTCTTCGCAGATCAGCAGCACCGCCGCCCCGCAATTGCGCGCCTTCACCAGCCGGTTATGAATAAACTCGACCGCACTGAAGTCGAGGCCGGCGCAGGGATTTGCCGCGACCAGCACACGGATCTCATGCCCCGCCAACTCCCGCGCCAGAATCGCGCGCTGCACATTGCCGCCCGAAAGGGCGCCGATCGGCAGATCCGGCGAAGGAGGGCGCACCGAGAAGCGCTCGATCAACTCCGCGCCGGCGCGCCGGATTGCGGCAAAACGCAGCAGCCCGCCGCGCGCGTACGGCGGGCGGTCGAACTCGCGCAGGGCGATATTTTCCGCCACCGTCATGCCCGGCGCCGCCGCGTTGCGCAGCGGCTCCTCCGGCAGCGTAAACACGCCCAGGCGCCGCATGGTCTCGCGCACCGGATAGTACGGCTCGCCGTTCACCGTGATGTGGCCCGCGTGAAACGGACGCTGCCCCGCGATCGTCTCCACCAGTTCGCGCTGCCCGTTGCCCGACACACCCGCGATGCCCAGGATTTCGTTCGCCCGCACTTCGAGCGAAAGATCGCGCAGCACGTCCACGCCCTTGTCGCCGCGCGCGCAAAGACGCTTCACGGCGAACACCACCGGCCCGGCCTCGCCCGCCGGCCGCTCTACCGCTTCGCCTCCGCGCGCCTCGCCCATCATCATCTCCGCCAATTGCATGGGCGTGCTCTCCGCCACGGCGCGGGTCCCCACGACGCGTCCTTTGCGCAGCACCGTCACCCGGCTGGCGTAATCGATCACTTCGCGAAACTTGTGCGTGATCAGCAGGACACTGAGGGCGCCGCTTGACACCATTGCGCGCAGGCGCCCGAGGACCTCGGCGGCCTCGCCGGGGGTGAGTACCGATGTCGGCTCGTCCAGGATCAGGAAGCGCGTGCCCAGGTACAGTTCTTTGAGGATCTCCACCTTCTGCTTCTGCCCCGCGGAGAGCTCCGAGGCCTTCGCGGTGAGATCCACCGCGAACGGAGCCTTCGTCATGAAGGCCCGCAGCCGATCCATCTCCTCGTTCCAGCGGATCACGGCCGGCAGTCCGGGACGAGGCAGGGTCAGATTCTCCGCAACCGTCATGGACGGCGCCAGCGTGAAGTGC
>JACOSH010000332.1 GCA_016178945.1 Acidobacteriota bacterium | reverse complement strand
GCCGGAGATCCGCGTAACGAATCACGCGGCCAATGACTGGTTCCCCTCCGTGGCCATCGATTCGCGCGGCGCGGCGTGGGTGGCCTACGACTCGCATCGCAACGGGAACTATGACGTGTTCTTGTCGCGCGTCGAGAACGGCAAGGCGGTGGAGGAGATGACCGTGGCCTCCTCTCCGATGATGGAAACGCAGGCCTCCGTCGCCGTGGATTCGATGGATCGCGTCTGGGTGGCGTGGGAAGCGGGGATGCCTTTCTGGGGCAAGGATTTCGGCTACGTATTTCGCGAGCGGGCCACGGGTAAGCCGCTGGGCGATTTCCGCGAGGCGCGCCTGCGCTGCTGGGCGGGAGGCCAGTGGCGCGATCCGGCGCCGGTCGCCGCCGCTTTTGACAAGAACGTGGCGCATCATCCGCAGGTGTTTTCCGACGGAAGGGGATCCGTGTATGTCGCGGCGAAACTGCGCCTGGAGGGAGGAAAACCCAACGCGCGAGGCCGCCGCATGTCTTTCTGGGAATACTGGCTGGCCCACCTCGACGGCGATCAATGGGCCAAGGCCACTGCGCTGCCGGAGAGCCGCGGCCGGTCGAGCACGCGAGCCGGTTCCGCGATCGACCCGGGCGGACGCTTCTGGATTGCGTGGCCGGCCGACGGTCGGCGCGAGGGCAACTTCCATCGGCCTCTCCGCCAGCGCGTGTTGATCGGATCCCTGGATCCACCCGCCTTCGCGCGGGAACCTGCCTGGAGGTCCGCGCCGCCCCCGGAGACCGTGGCCGTTTCGGGCGGCCACGCCGATGAAACCGGCGATGTCCGGGCCGCGCGAAACTACATCGCCACCGTCAATGGCCGCAAGCTGCGGCTGCTGCGTGGCGACTTCCATCGCCACACCGAGCTGAGCTGGGACGGCGGCGGCGCCACCGACGGATCGCTCCCGGAGTTCTACCGCTACATGATCGACGTGGCCTCCCTGGACTTCGGCGCCTCCACGGACCATCAGGGAGGCGCCTGGCCGTACTGGTGGTGGTACACGCAGAAGATGACCGACATGTTCCACGTTCCCGGCGCTTACGTGGCCATCTTCGGATACGAGCGCAGCCCGCAATGGCCCAAAGGCAACCGGAATATTTTCTGGGCGAAGCGCTCCCAGGCGCGCATCACGCCGCTGTACATGAAGGAATCGGCGCCCGGCTATGGGTTCCCGGCCGGTCCCACGGGCGACGAATCCGGCGTGGGGATGCCCTTCGCCTTCGAGAACGACACGCAGCTTTTATACGAGGACATCCGCAAGACCAACCCGGTGGTGATCGCGCACACGACGGCGACGTTCATGGGCACGGACTGGAAGGAGTTCGACCAGGCGCTCGAGCCGGTGGTGGAGATCTTCCAGGGCGCGCGGACCAGTTATGAGAAGGCGGGCGCGCCCCTGGCCGCCGACCCCGAGCGGGACGCCGAGCACGTCAAGGTGGCGCAGTACAAGCCGGAAGGAATGGTGTCGGTGGCCCTGGCGAAAGGTTACAAGCTGGGGATCATCGCCAGCTCGGACCATGGATCCACGCATATCTCTTATGCCATGGTTTATACGGATAATCCCACGCGCGAAGGGATTCTGGAAGCGTTCCGCAAGCGCCAGGTCTACGGCGCCACCGACAACATCGTTCTGGACGTGCGCATGGGATCGCACTTCATGGGCGAGGAGTTCAGTTTGGGGGCGCCGGAGATGATCCAGGTGCGGGCCCGGGGAACCGCGCCCGTGAGCAAGATCAGCGTGCTGAAGGACTCGCGAGAGATCTATTCGGCCTCACCCGGCCAGCAGGACGTCGACTTCACCTTTGCCGACCGCGAGGCGGGGAAGGGTTTTCATCACTACTACGTCCGCCTGGAGCAGCAGGACGGGATGGTAGCCTGGTCCAGCCCGTTCTTCGTCACCTACCGCTGAGGGAGACTTCCCAGCGTTGAGCCAGTTCCCGCAGCGCCGCTTCCTGGAGGGGCCAGTCATGCAGGGTGGCCGGATCGAAGTCGGCTCCATTGGGCCACACCAAAGTCTCGACCTCAGGATCGATCCGAACCTGGTCGAACAGCTCCAGTTGGCGCAGTGGGCCGTACAATTCGCCCGCCAGAATGTGACGAAAATCGATGGTTTGCTGGGCGCCGTCGTCGAAACGAATGCGGAGCGTAAAAGCAGCAACGATTTCGAAAGCCCGAACTCGATAAATCGGATGACTCATAGAGGACCTATTTCAGTGGTTCGATAGGCGCTGGCCCCCGCCCTTCCTGCAACCTATGCCAATCGATTCGCAGCTCCGCCTGATGCAATTCCGCCCACGCCTCCACCAGGCGCAACTGCCTCTTTGGCAACGAACCCGCAATCAACTCGACCGGATCAATGCTGAAGATCGCGACTTCATCCTGGTAGTAGGCGTGAAAGTGGCAACGTGATGTGGTGAACCCGCCTCAGAGAACATGCGAACGATGATCCCGAAGAATCGGCTGATCTCCGGCACGCCTCATTCTACCTCGCGACGAGGGACGAGCCCCTAATACTTCGGGACGCGCGGATCGACTTTGTCGCTCCAGGCCAGGATACCGCCCTTCAGGTTCTTGACCTTGCGGAAGCCGGCCTGTTTGAGGAACTCGACCGCCTTGGCGCTGCGCATGCCGCTCTTGCAGTGGCAGACGATGTCGTCGGCGGTGGACAGCTCGTGGACCCGCTTGGGGAGCTCGCCGAGCGGGATCAGGCGGGCCGTGGGGATGCAGCAGATCTGGTACTCGTGCGGCTCTCGCACGTCGATCAGGAGGAAGTCGTCGCCGCGGTCGATGCGCGCCTTCACTTCCGCGGCGTCGATCTCGCCCTCGGCCGTGCCGGGCGCCGGAGCGGGCTCGTGCAGGGGCACGCCGCAGAACTGGTGGTAGTCGATCAACTGCGTGATGGTGCGGTGGTCGCCGCAGATCGGGCATTCCGGATTTTTGCGCAGCTTCAATTCGCGGAAGCGCATGGCCAGGGCGTCGTACAGCATCAGGCGTCCCACCAGCGGCTCGCCCTTGCCCAGAATGAGCTTGACCGTTTCGGTGGCCTGAATGAGGCCGACCACGCCGGGCAGGATCCCCAGGACGCCGCCTTCGGCGCAGCTTGGAACCAGGCCCGGAGGCGGCGGCTCGGGATAGAGGCAGCGATAGCAGGGTCCGCCCTGGTAGGCGAAAACCGTGGCCTGCCCCTCGAAGCGGAAGATGGAGCCGTACACGTTGGGCTTGCCCAGCAGCACGCAAGCGTCATTCACCAGGTAGCGCGTGGGGAAATTGTCGGTGCCGTCGACCACGATGTCGTAGTCCTTGAGAATGTCCAGCGCGTTCTCGCTGGAGAGCGCGACCTCGTGGCGGTCGATCCGGACGTAGGGGTTGATGTCCGTCATGGTCTCGGCCGCCGAGTCCAGCTTCTTGCGCCCCACGTCCTTGGTGCCGTGAATGACCTGGCGCTGGAGGTTGGTGAAGTCCACCACGTCGAAATCGACCAGGCCGATGCGGCCGATGCCCGCGGCCGCCAGGTACATGCCCAGCGGCGCGCCCAGGCCTCCGGTGCCGATCAGCAGCACCTTGGCCTGCTTGAGCTTGAGCTGGCCATCCATGCCTACCTCGGGCATGATGAGATGGCGGCTGTAGCGCAGGATCTCTTCCTTGGACAGGGTCACGGGCGGCGCTTCCACCGCCACGGCGCCTCCGGCGATGCTGGGGACGATCGAGAGGGTGTCGCCGTGCTGGACCGGCGTCTTCTCCTTGCTCAGATAGCGGATGTCCTCGTCGTTCAAATACACGTTGACGAAGCTGCGCAGCTTGCCTTCCTCGCTGTAGAGGTGGCGGCGCAGGTCCGGATGCTGGCCGATCAGCGCGGCCAGCGCTTCCCCCACCGTCGCGCCGGCCACCTCGACCGTGTCGTGCTTGCCGGCGTACTGGCGCAGGGGAGTGGGGATCAGGATCTTAGCCATAGGTCAACTCTTCTTTCTCCGCCGCGGTCTGCTCCGGGTTGGGGAGCCAGCTATTGGCGTGGTCGAACTCGCCCCGGTGGATCGACAGGACCACAAAAGAGTACCACGGGCAGGAGTTCTTCAAATCGGTTTCGGAAAAGTACGCGCCGCAGTCGGGGTGCGAATGGTAGATGCCCACCAGGTCCAGACCCTGGCGGCGCGCTTCCCGGTCGCAATGGAGCAGGTCCTCGGGGCGCAGCTCGTAGCGCGCGGCCTGCGGTCCGGGCGAGACGTTCTCCAGCTTTACCGCCGCGGTGACGCGCTTTCCGTCTCCGTCGGCCCGGCCCAGCATGGCGCCGCAGCATTCGTTCGGATAGGCGGCGCGCGCGTGGGCCACCATCTCGTCCCACGGCCGGCGGTCAATCTGAATCATGATCGTCCCAGAAATGCTCACTGAGGTATTTGTCGGCGCCGTCGCAGAAGATGGTGACAATCAGGCCGGTCTCGCCGCGATCCACCAGGCTGCGCGCGATCTTCAGCGCGGCCACCACGTTGGCGCCGGAGGAGATTCCCACCAGCAGTCCCTCTTCCCGCGCCAGGCGCCGCACCATGCGATGGGCGTCCTCGGTTTCGATCCACAGGTTGTCGTCGGCCAGCGCCGGATCGTAGATGGCCGGGACGATCGCCGTGGGCATGTGCTTCATCCCTTCCAGCCCGTGGAAACCGCTGGCCGGCTGCGCCGAGCAGCACCGCACCGGCGGCAGATCGCGGCGCAAACGGCGGGTCACGCCCATGAACGTGCCGCTGGTTCCCAGGCCGGCCACGAAGTGGGTCAGGCGTCCCTGGGTCTGTTCCAGGATCTCGACGCCCGTGCCGTTGAAATGGGCCTGCCAGTTGGCCGGGTTGCTGTACTGGTCCGGATAGAAATAGCGCTCCGGATCGGCGGCGTAGATCTCACGGCAACTCCGGATGGCGCCGTCCGAGCCCTCCCCCGCATCGGTGAAGACGACCTCCGCGCCGTAGGCCTTGAGGATGCGCTTGCGCTCCGCCGAGGCGTTGGCGGGAAGGCATAGCTTGACCTTGTAGCCGCGGGCCGCTCCGATCATGGCGTAGGCGATGCCGGTGTTGCCGCTGGTCGAGTCCAGGATGGTGCGGCCCGGGTGGAGCTGGCCGGAACGCTCGCCTTCCAGGATCATGTTCAGAGCGGGGCGGACCTTGACCGATCCGCCGGGGTTGGCGTACTCGGCCTTGGCGTAAATCTCCACGCCCGGCAGGCCGCGGGGGATCCTCTCCAGACGCACCAAGGGC
>JACOSH010000331.1 GCA_016178945.1 Acidobacteriota bacterium | reverse complement strand
CGGCGGCGGCATCATTTGCGGCGGACGGGTGCTGCATGGCTTCGCTGGGATGGCCGGAGAATTGGGCCACATGACGGTGAATCCCACGGGCAATCCGTGCGGGTGCGGGAACCGGGGGTGCCTGGAGAAGCATGCCTCGGCGACCGCGGTCACGGCCATGGCGAAGATGCAGGGCCTCGGCGATCACCTCTCTTCGGAGGCCGTCTACACGCTGGCCGCGCAGGGCAACGAAAAGGCGCGCGAAATCTTCGTGGCGATGGGCGAGGCGCTGGGCATCGCGCTGGCCAACCTGGTAGGAGTCTTCAACTACCCGCTGTATCTGCTGAGCGGGGGCATGCTCCCGGCCTGGGACTTTTTCGCTCCCCCGATGCTAGCCGAAATCCAGCGCCGTTCGTTTGTCTACCGCGCCACCCGCCCGCGCGTCGAAAAAGCCACCCTCGGCAACGAGGCAGGCCTGTATGGGGCGGCGTATTTGCCGTTGAATGAGAGTTAGTCAGTTCATCAGTATGTCAGTTCATTAGTTTGTCAGTTCGTCAGTTCGTCAGTTGTCAGTTCTGGTGAGGCGGAAACTGATAACTGACCAACTGACTAACTGACCAACTGACCAACTGACCAACTGACCAACTGACCAACTGACTAACTGACTAACTGACTAACTACGACCCATGTTCCTCGGAATCGATATCGGAACGGGCGGGACGCGGGCGCTGCTCGTGGACGCGCGGGGGACGGTGCGGGCCGGCTGCACCGCGCCGCATGAAGAGATGCGGATGGAGCGTCCGATGTGGGCCGAGCAGCGTCCCGAGAATTGGTGGGACGCCTGCGTGGAGGCCGTGCGCGGAGTGCTGGCGTCGGCCGGGGCATCCGGCGGCGACGTCAAGGCCATCGGCTTGAGCGGCCAGATGCACGGGCTGGTGATGCTGGACGGGGAGGGCGCCGTGATCCGTCCGTCGCTGATCTGGTGCGATCAGCGCAGCCAGCCGCAGGTGGATGCCATCAATCAGAAGCTGGGCAAGGAGAAAGTCCTCGAGTTCATCGCCAACCCGGTGCTGACCGGCTTCACCCTGCCCAAATTGCTCTGGGTGCGGGACCACGAGCCGGGGGCCTTCGAGCGCATGCGGAAGATGCTGCTGCCCAAAGACTACATTCGCTACCGGCTGACCGGCGAATTTGCGAGCGAAGTTTCCGATGCCTCCGGCACGGCGGTCTTTGACGTCGTCAACCGGCGCTGGTCCCACGGCATGATGGACTCGCTGGGCCTGGATCGGGCCACTCTGCCCGCGGTGTACGAATCGAGCGAGGTGAGCGGCCGGATCTCGGCCCAGGCGGCGGCGCTGACGGGATTGGCCGCGGGCACGCCAGTGGTGGGGGGCGGCGGCGACCAGGCCGCGAGCGCGGTCGGCAATGGGATCGTCGCGCCGGGGATCGTTTCCTGCACGCTGGGGACATCGGGCGTAGTGTTCGCCCACATGGAACAGGTCGCCTACGACGCTCCAGGCCGTGTCCACACCTTTTGCCACGCGGTGACGGGAAAGTGGCACGTGATGGGGGTGACGCAGGGCGCCGGGCTGAGCCTCCAATGGCTTCGCAACCAACTGATGCCGGGCGTAGGCTACGACGCGATGACCGAGGAGGCCGCGCGGGCGCCTGCCGGATCGCAAGGCCTGTATTGGCTGCCGTACCTGATGGGCGAGCGCACTCCGCACCTGGATGCCGGGGCGCGCGGCGGCTGGATCGGCCTGACGGCGAAGCATACGCGGGCCGATCTGATCCGCTCGGTGATCGAAGGCGTCTCGTACAGCCAGAAGGATTGTCTGGATATCATCGAGGAGCTGGGCATCCGGGTGGCCTCGGTGCGGGCGTCGGGCGGCGGCGCGCGCAGCCCGTTCTGGCGGCAGGTGCTGGCCGATGTGTTCGGCAAGAGCGTGGTGACGCTGGAGACGCAGGAAGGATCGGCATACGGCGCGGCGCTGCTCGCCATGGTGGGCGCCGGCGCCTATGCGTCGGTTCCGGAGGTGTGCCAGGCCGCCATCCGCGAGGTGGATTCGGCCGGCGCGCGGCCGGAGGAAGCCCGGATCTATGCGCGCGGCCACGGCGTCTACCGGTCGCTCTATCCTGCCTTGCGGCCGATCTACCCAGCAATGTGACGCGCGTCTGACGGATGATATAATTCCCTTGAAGAGAGCGTCTCAACATGCGTAAGGTTCTGCTTCTGCTCGCGACGGCGCTGGCGCTCGATGCGCAGACCTGGCACCGCTTCGGCAATACTCTGTTCCAGTTGCCCGAAGGCTGGACGCACATCAATCGCCGGGGCACGGCGATCCTGACCGCGCCGGAGCCGCGAGGCGCACCCACGGTCACGATCCTGCTGTCGCCCAGCGCCACGCTCTCCAGCCTGGATTTCAAGGTGGTCTTCGAGCAAGTGGTGACCAAGGCCAACGGCCTCATCAAGGTGGTCGGCGGCGGCAAAACCGAGCCGCGCCAGTCCTCCGAGGGCTACCCGGTGCTGGTCCGGGATCTGCATGCCGTGGATGGCAGGGGCGGCTGGGCCTACCGCTTCTACATGGGGTCCAAGCCCGGCGACCGGTTCGAGTTCTTGACCTACATGACCTCGTCCGAGGAGTTGTACCGGAAGTACTTGCCGGTGCTGGAGTCGATCTGCGGCACGATGACGTTTGTCAACCTGGGAGCCGCGAAGAAATAGTCGCCCTTTCCCTCCCTGCCCGTGGAACTTTCCGCCCGCTGGATCGTCTTGACAATAGATGAGGAGTAATGCGTCCTTTGGAGAAGCTGTGTGGGTGGCGGCGTCCGGGCTGCGCTCGAGCAAGCTGCGCACTTTCCTGACGCTGCTCGGCATTATTCTGGCCACAGCCACGCTGATCGCGGTGATGTCGGTGGTCCACGGCATGAATCGCTACGTGGCCCAGATCATCACCGAGGAGGTCGGCGCCGACGCTTTCCATGTCGAGCGCGTCATGATGGTGGGCGAACGCAATCCCAAGAAGTGGCTGGAGCTGCGCCGGCGCAATCCTCCGCTCACGCCGGAGGAGTTCGACTTTCTGAAATCCAACATCACGCTGGCGAAGGCCATCGGCATGCAGGCTTTCCGTATGGTTCCGGCCCACCGGGGCGCGGAGCGGATGGAGGGAGTACTGCTGCGCGGCACCAGCCCCAGCCTGGGGATGATCAGCGGGATGCAGGTCGACCGCGGGCGCTTTCTGAACGACATCGACGACCGGCACCGCATGTTCGTGGCTTTCATCGGAAACGACGTGAAGCAGCGGCTGTTCCCGGTGGGCGATCCGGTGGGCAAGTCCCTCGATGTCCAGGGCCGTCGCTTTGAGGTGATCGGCGTGGCCAAGGCCCGGGGTTCGATTTTTGGGGAATCGCAAGACAACTTCGTGGCCATCCCGATCGAGACCTATTTCAAGATCTACGGCTCGCGAATGGGCCTGGCCTTTCACGCCCTGGCTCTGGATCATGAGCACCTGTACCAGGCGCAGGACCAGGCGCGCATGCTATTGCGCGCCTTCCGGCGGCTGGGGCCGGGCCAGGAGGACAACTTCGGCATCGCCTCCTCGGACTCGCTGGTGGCCATGTGGGACCGGATGACGGCGGCCATCGCCGCCACGGCCGTGGCCGTGGTCTCGGTGTTCATGGTGGTGGGCGGAGTGGTGATCATGAACATCATGCTGGCGGTGGTGACGGAGCGCACGCATGAGATCGGTATCCGCAAATCGGTGGGGGCGCGTCGCGCCGATATCCTGATGCAGTTCCTGGTGGAATCGGCGGTGATGGCGGCGGCCGGCGGGCTGATCGGTGTCGGGCTGGCCTGGGGGATCGCGGGGCTGGTGCGCAATCTGACGCCGGTCCCCATGGAACTGCCCGCTTCCGCGGTGTTTGTGGGGGTGGCGCTGTCGGCCACGGTGGGACTGTTTTTCGGGATTTATCCGGCGCGGCAGGCCTCCAAGCTGGACCCGATCGCCGCGCTGCGGGCGGAGCTATGAAGAGCGTCGGCGCCCTGACGGCGGGCGTGGGGCTGGCCTTGGCCACCATCCGCGAGCACAAGCTGCGGGCCTTCCTGACGGTCCTAGGCGTGATCATCGGGACCAGCACGGTGATCGGCGTAGGCTCGATCATCGCCGGCCTGGACCAGTCCATCACCGAGCAGGTCAAGAGTTTCGGGCCGAACACCATCATCGTGCTCAAGATGACCGGGATCGGGCTGAACCGCTCGCCCGAGGAATGGCGCCGCAAGCCCCTGACGCTGGAGAACGCCCGCGCCATTGCCGAGCGCTGCCCGTCGGTGGAGTACGTCAGCCCCTACCTGTGGCCGGACTGGCGCGGCATCAATCGCGCCCGCTACAAGGGCAACGACCTGTACCAGATCCAGATGGGCGGCACCGAGGAAGGCTACGCCGCCGGCGGCACCATCATGAAGTTCGGCCGCTTCTTCAGCCAGATGGACAACCAGAAGCGGCTGCCCGTGGCGGTGATCGGCGAAGACATCCAGAAGGCCTGGTTTCCGAATCTCGACCCGGTGGGCAAGGTGATCGACGTCAATGGGAGACCGCTCGAAGTGATCGGCGTGATGGAGCGGCCGGCCGCCTCCATGCCCGGCTCCGAGGACCTGCGGATCCTGCTGCCGTATTTCACCATGCGCAAGATGTTCCCCAGCGCCCGGGAGCACATGCTGGTGGTCCTTGCCTATCCCGGGAAGCTGGCGCAGGCCCAGGACGAGGTGCGGGCGGTGCTGCGACTGGAGCGGCGGGTGCCCCACAGCAAGCCGGACACTTTCTGGATGTCGACGGCGGAGCAGATGATCGACCAGTTCCACCAGATTACGGCGGTGGTGGCGCTGGTGATGGTGGTGCTCAGCTCGATCGGGCTGCTGGTAGGCGGAATCGGCGTCATGAATATCATGCTGGTGTCGGTGACCGAGCGCACCCGGGAGATCGGCATCCGGAAAGCCGTGGGCGCGCGGCGCACCGACATCGTCATCCAGTTTTTGACCGAGGCGGTGGTGCTGACCGGGCTGGGCGGACTGTTCGGGATGTCGCTGGGTTGGCTGATCTCGCTCCTGGTGCGCGTGATCTTCCCCAGCCTGCCGACGGCGGTGCCGGCCTGGGCAGCGGTGTTGGGCGTGGCCGTGTCGGTGGGTGTGGGGCTGTTCTTCGGGATCTGGCCGGCCGGCAAGGCGGCGCGGCTGGACCCGGTGGTGGCGCTGCGGTATGAATAACTCACGCCAGTGACGGATCGCGGCGCGGATTCCACACCAGGCGGCGCATCACCATCCACGCCGCCAGGTGCAGGGTTCCCATGAACACGAACATCGGCGTGTAGCCGAAGTGAGTGACCACGAAACCCGGGATCACGGCGGAGAACAGGAATCCGCCGCCGCCGCCGGCGCAGCCGCCGATGCCGGTGACCGAAGCCACGGCCGCTTTGGGGAAGGCATCCGAGGTCGTCGTGAACAAGTTGGCCGACCAGCCTTGGTGCGCCGCGGTGGCCAGGCTCACCAGCGCGATGGCCAGCACGGGCCCAGGGGCGAAGACGGCCATCGCCGCGACCGGCATGCAGGCGGCGCAGAGAATCATGGTGGCCTTCCGGGCGCGGCCCACCTCCCAGCCCCGGCGGATCAACCATCCCGATATCCACCCGCCGCCCACACTGCCCACATCCGCCATGATGTACACCACTGGCAGCGCCCAGCCGATCTGCTGGAGATCGAACTTGCGCACGTCGTACAAATACGGCGGCAGCCAGTAGAGATAGAACCACCACACCGGATCGGTCAGGAACTTGGCGACGGCGAAGCCCCAGGCCTGCGGATAGCGCAGCGCTTCCAGCCAGCCCATGCGCCGCTCCTCGGCTTCGCCGGGAACCACAATCACCGGCGGCTGGCGATAGGAGCTCATCCAGAAAACCACCCACACTAACCCCAGCGCCGCGGTCAGCAGGAAACAGGCGCGCCAGCCGTACCGCAGATTGAGCCAGACGAAGGCCGGTGGCCCGATCATCGAGGCGACGTTGGTGCCGGCGTTGAAGACCCCCGTGGCAAAGGCGCGGTCCTTCTTGGGAAACCATTCGGCCACCGATTTGATGGCTGCAGGGAAGTTGCCGGCCTCGCCGAAGCCGAGCATCGCCCGCCAGAAGCCCAGGTCGAGCGCGCCCCGGGAGAGCGCGTGCAGGCCGGCGGCGACCGACCACCAGACAATCGCGACCGCGTAGCCGATCTTGACGCCGAACCGGTCGACGAACTTGCCCGCGATCAGGAAGCCCACGGTGTAGGCAAACTGGAAAGCTCCGGTGAGGTAGCCGTAGTCCTTGTCGTTGAGGTGCATCTCTCCGCGGATGATCGGAATGAGGACGGAAAACACGATGCGGTCGAGGTAGTTGATGGTGGTCGCCAGAAACAGCAGCGTCAGGACCCAGACCTGCGTGGAGGTCTTGAACGGAGCGGTCTTGGTCGGAGGCAAGTAGGGATTATAGCGCTCCAGGGCCGGGTATACTGAACAGAATCTATGCGCAATGTTGTGGGTACGGCGGCCGCCGCGGTCTTGCTGGCGGGCGGACTCCTGTGGCGCGGCACGGCGGTATCGCAGCCGGCGAAGACCGGGACGACGCTGCTGCTGACTTTCGGCTTGAAAGCCATGCAAGCGG
>JACOSH010000059.1 GCA_016178945.1 Acidobacteriota bacterium | reverse complement strand
TGGATCGTCTGGACGCGCACGCAATCGCCGGCCTCCACCGACTGTCTGTCCTGCTCGCGCGGGTCGGAGTCCCGAATCAGGGCCAGCTCGTCGACGATCTCATCGAGCGAACGCCGGCGGCTCTGCTCCCGCAGGCCGCTCAGGAGCTTCTCGACGTTGACCCGGCCGCGCGGCGTGAGCCCCATCTCATAACCCACTTCGTCCATGGCGTCGATCAGGATGCGGTCCGCCGAGACCGAGTCGCGCAGCCCGCGCCAGCGCCGCAAATTGGAGCGGAAGCACGCGAGCACGGCGGCGTCCGCGGCGTCGAACAAAGCCGGATCGAAGCTGTCGAGCGACTCCCCCAGGTTCCCGCCGTGGCGCAAGCGCAGCAGCGCCTCGTCGGACACGCCGGCCAGCGGCGAGCGCAGCACCGCGGCCAGGCTCACCTCGTCGCGCGCGTTGGCGACCACCCGCAGCAGGTGGATCAGGTCGGCGACCTCCTGCGCTTCGTAGAACCCCTTGGCGCCCGTAACCGAGTAGGGGATGCCCGCCTGGTCGAATTCCCGGGTAAACACGCCGATGTGCGTGGAGCTGCGAAACAGCACCGCGAAGTCGCGAAACGGGGCTCGCTCGTGCATCTCGCGGATGCGCCGGGCGACCCATTGCGCTTCCAGGGCCAGAGCATCCGCCGAGTCCGCCCCGATGCAGGACAGGACTTCCACGGAGGGCTCCGCCTTGGCCGGGAAGTCGCGCGCGGCGATCAGCTCGTGCGGCTCGATGCCGGAGGCCCCGTCCAGGATGGCCGACACGGCGCGCAGAATACCGGGGCGGCTGCGCCAGTTCTCGCGCAGCTCCGCAAGCTGCTTGCCGTCGCGGCGCACCTGCTCGCGGTAGGCGCGGAAGATCTCCGGATCGGCGTGGCGAAAGCCGTAGATCGCCTGGTTGATGTCGCCCACGGCGTAGAAGCAGTCCGGCCTGCGCAACAGGTCAAGCAACTTGGATTGCAGCCCATTGGTATCCTGAAATTCGTCCATGAGGATGCAGTCGAACTGCGCGCGCACCCCTTCTCGGACGGCTGGATGGTCTTGAAGAAGACGGACGGTGCTTTCTTCCAGGTCGGCGAAGTCGAGGGCGCTGAGCGACCGCTTGTGAGCGCGGAACGCGGCGTCGAATCGCTCGATGGCGGCGAGGAGCGTGTCGCGCTGTGGGGAGTAGAAGTCCGTGATCAGGGCGGCGCGGGCCGCGGGGATCTGGTCTTTCTTCAGTGCGTGCAGCAGGCCGGCCGCGGCGCCGCTTTTCTTGATGCGGTTCAGGTCGACCCGGAAAGACTCCAGGATCTGGAAGTGTTCGCGGGCAGGGCGGAGGCCCGCCCCGCGGAGCTGCCCGGCCCATTCCAGGACGCCGTTGAGTTGCTCCCGTTGGGAGGCGTTCCAGTCGAAGACGCGCTCGCCGGCCAGCCGGTCGCAGGTATCGAGGAGCGCGGACAGCGCGGCCTGGCCGTCCGCTCGGGGCATCCCTCCCCGCAGTTGGCCGACGGGCGTGCCGGCGGCGCGCATCGTCTCATAGACCTCCAGAACCGAACCGCCCAGATCCGGAGAGGCCAGCGCGGCCAACAGAGCGCGGATCGCGGCGGGACACTCGGCCAGGAAGGCGTCGAGAGACTCGCTCACCGCCCGCAGCTCGATCGCGGCGGCTTCCTGTGGATCGAGCACCCGGAAGTGCGGATCGACTCCGGCCTCGATGGCGTTCTCGCGCAGCAGCCGGGCGCATAAGCCGTGCACCGTCGACACCGAAGCGCGCTCGGTGAGCCGCTCGCGCATCTGGTGTGTGGCCTTTTCGGTGAAGGTGATGGCCAGGATGCGCGCCGCGGGGATTCCGGATTCCATGAGCTGCCGGAAGCGCTCAATCAGCACCGTCGTCTTGCCCGATCCCGGTCCGGCCACGACGCAAGTGTCGCGCGGCGGATCCGCGAGACGGATCGCGGCAAGCTGGCGCGCCGTGAAGTCCACGTCAGCTCCCCGCCCCCATCGCCGCCGCGGCGCGCTGGTAGCGGCACACGTCGCGGTACTCGCAGCGCGCGCAGAGATCCGGTGACGCCGGCGCCGGGGCTATGCGGCCCTGGCGGATCTCGACGGCCGCGGCGGCCACCGCCCGTTCGGCCTCCTCCAGCCATTCGCGAGTCAGCGGCTCGGACCGTACGCCCAATCGCGCCTCCGGCACGCTCCAGCCCCGGATCTCGTGCCGCCTCTTTAAGCTACAGTAGAACATCCCCACCGGCTTCAGTCCCAGCCCGCGCTCCACCGCCAGCGCGTAGAGCGGTCCCTGCAGCCGGTTCGTCTTCCGCAGGTCGGGCGTGCTGCGCTTGTAATCGATCACGACGGCGGTTCCATCCGCGCGCTTGTCGATCCGGTCGACGCGGCCGCGGACCTCCAGCGAATCCGCTACCGGCATCCGGAAGGGCCATTCCGTCTGAATCTCCACGGCAGGCGGCAATCTGGGTTCCTCCAGAAACCGCCGGACGTTGTCGAGCATCTCCCGGCGCAGGTACTCGGCGCGATAGCCACGGGGCACGGCCCGCTTGCCGCAAAGCGTCGTGAACACGTGGTCGTAGAGAGTTTCCAGATCCCCGGGTTGGCGCACCGCCTCGGCCAACACTTGATGGAGAATCGTGCCCTGAAGTAGAAAATCGAGGCGCTCCTCCGGCCGTAAAGGTCGCGTCTCGAGGCCGAGCGTGTGACGCGCGAAGAACTGGAACGGACAGTTGAGGAATGTTTCCACGCTGCTGGGGCGCATCACCGCGTGGCGCGCCGCCAGCAAGTTGAGCAGCGCCGGCTCCCGGATCGCGACTGGACCACTCCACCGGCTGGACAAGCGCGGCGCCGGCCGGCAGGCGAGCGCGGGCCGCCAGGCACTGTCCGCCAGGAACGACGAACGCAAGTTGGGAACGCCACGGGCATCGGATTCCGGGTAGCTGAACACCACGAGCTCGGTGGCGCGGGTCGCGGCCAGGTCGAACAGAAAGCGCTCCTCGCGCTCGCGGTCGGCCTGCGTGCGGATGCGGATCCCTTGGCGCTGTAACTGCCGGCGGGCGGCTTCCGGTAGCAGCGGGTCCTGGGGAAAGTGCCTGGGAAACTGTTTCTCAACCAGCCCGCAGACGAAGACCGCCGGCAGCTCCCACTGCCGCGCTTCGTAGACACTCAGGACGTGCACGACGTTGCGGCGGCGATCCTCGGGATAAAGCGGCGACATCCGCAGCACCGCCTCCAGGCCCTTCCAGAACCGGGACAGCGGCAGAGAGCCGCGACCAGTCAGGCAGCGCGCCGTTTCATCCAGTGCGCCGTCGAGGAGTTCGGTATCCGGCAGCTCCTTCAGCCGCGACACCCACTGCTCTGGGCGCAGCGACTCGGACCTCCATGAGTCCAATGCGGCCAGCCGCCGGATCTCGCCGGCCAGCCACAAGTCTTGCTTCGCCAAGGTAAGCAGAGGCTCCAATCCCCGCGCCGGCACTTGCTCCCGGATCGCAAAATCGAAGCGGTCCATGTTCCGCCCGGCACTCAGCCAGCGCAGCGCGGCCAGCGAGGAAGTGTGATCCCAGCCGCTCAGCAACGCGGCGACCAGGTTGCGTAGGCCCCGCGCGGCCGGCTGTTCGGCCAACGGAGTCGAGAAATAGAATCGGGCCGGAATCCCGAAGCGCTCCAGCGAAGCTCCCAGCACCGCCGCGTACAGCTCCGGATTGCGGACCACGATGCCAATCTCGCGGAACAGGCGCCCGCTCGATATCTCCGCCAGGATACGGCGCGCGATCTCGTCCGCTTCGCGATCCGGAGTGGCCGCCACGAAGCTTTCCGTGGCGGGCAGCGGGCGCAAGCGGCCGCTGTGCCGCTCGGCGGCGCCCATCCGCAGCAGGGCCTCGCGGGACGGGGCGGCCACCTCCCCATCGGGCAGGGTCACGATGAGATCCACTTGTCTCGCTAGGGTCTCGACGACAGCCAGCTCGGGATCGGACAGGGACAGGAACCCGTCCATCCAGACCGTGTGGATCGTGCCGGTTCCCGCCCGGCGAACGCGTTGCGCGGCGCGCTGGAGCCGGACCGGGCGCAACGCGCGCCCGCGGCGGACGAGCTCGTCCTCGACGGACCGAAACACCGTCGCAAAACCGGGCGCAACACCCAAGAGTTGTGATGAACCGCAACCGGCAGTGGCCAGTTCGTCGATTCCCTCCGCCAGAGCGGCACAGAACCCGGGAAACTCGCGGACCGCGGCGAACTGGGGCGGGCACTGGCGCTCCAGCGTTTCCACGACCAGCAGGTACAGCTCGGCGGCGGTCGCCTGCGGCAGATCCCCAACCAGCGGCTCCGTAAACTGCGACAGCGTCAGAATAGCCTGCGGGCGCACCAGGAAGCCTTCCCGCGCGAGCAGGTGGCGGATATGCTCGGCCATGGTCGCGGTGGGAACCAGCAGCCGCACGCCGGAGTCCCGCCGCTTCAAGGCCTCCCGAAGCTGCGCCAGGATAGTGGAAGTCTTGCCCGAACCGGGAGGTCCGGTGAGCAATCGCATTGCTGTTCAGCTTAGCAGGTCCGCCCGGCTCATCCCACGATTTGTGGAATCAGTTCCCCGTACACATCCGTGAGCCGCATGTCGCGCCCGTTGAAGTGATAGGTCAGGCGGGTGTGGTCCATGCCCAGCAGGTGGAGGATGGTGGCGTGCAGGTCGTGGATGGCGATGGGTTGCTGCTCGGCCTTGTAGCCGAATTCGTCGCTGGCCCCGATGGCCTGGCCGCCCTTGATTCCCGCGCCCGCCATCCAGATTGTCATGGCTCCGGGATTGTGGTCGCGCCCCACGCCGCGCTGGGAGATGGGCATGCGGCCGAACTCGCCCTGCCAGACGAGCAGCGTGGAATCGAGCAGGCCGCGCGCTTTTAGATCCGTCAGCAGCCCGGCGATGGGCCGGTCGACTTCCGCGGCGTGCCGTGTATGGTTCTCCTTGACGTCGCCGTGCGCGTCCCAAGTGTCGGTATTCTGGTTGCCCAGCCCGCCGTGGTAAAGCTGCACGAAGCGCACGCCGCGCTCCACCAGCCGGCGCGCCATCAGGCACTGGCGGCCGAAGGGCTCGGTGACGGGATCGTCGAGCGCGTAAACTTTGCGTGTCGCCTCGGACTCACGGCCGATGTCGACCGCCTCGGGAGCGCACCCCTGCATCCGGAAGGCCAGCTCGTAGGAGGAGATCCGCGCCGCCAGCTCCGAGCTGCCGGGATACTTCTGCAAGTCCATCTCGTTCAGCTTCGCCAGCAGGTCGAGCCGCGCCCGTTGCTGCTCTTGCGACATGCCCGCTGGCGGTTTCAGATCCACGATCGGATCGCCGGCCGAGCGGAATACCGTGCCCTGATAAGCGGCCGGCATGAAACCCGCGCTCCAGTTGGCGGGCCCGCCGAACGGCCCGCCTCGGGCATCGTAGATCACCACGTAGGCCGGCAGGCCCTGGCTCTCCGAGCCCAATCCGTAGGTGACCCACGACCCCACGCTGGGGAATCCCATCCGGATCATCCCGGTGGCCAGCTCGTAGTGCGCCTGCACGTGGTCGTTGGACTTGCCAAAGACCGAGCGCAGAAAGGCCAGCTCGTCCACGTGCTTGGCCACCTCGGGGAAGATTTCGGAGACCTCCATCCCGCTTTGACCGTACTTCTTGAACGTGAACGGGCTCGGCATGAGCGGCCCCGGATGGCCCTGTCGCACCACGATCTCGCCCTTGCCGGTGAGCGGCTGGCCGGCGTATTTCTCCAGCGCGGGCTTCGGATCGAAGGTGTCCATGTGGCTGACGCCGCCGCTCATGAAAAGCGAGATGACCGACTTGGCGCGCGGAGTGAAGTGCGGCTTCTTGGCGGCGAAGGGATTGTTGCCGAGAGGCGTGGCCGAGCAGCCCGGCTCGGCCCTGGCCGCGGCCAGCAGGCCGTCCTGCCCGAGCAGGTGCGCCAGCGCCAGACCGCTGATGCCCCCGCCGGATTCAAATAAGAAATCGCGTCGCGACCAGAATCGTTTCATGGCACCCTCACGAAGCCGGCGATTCGAAACACCAACAGCGCGCAGCCGACCGTCAGGATCAGCACCACGGTTCTCCTTACGGCTTGATTAACGTACATACAGGAACTCGTTCAGGTTGAGCAGCACGTGCGTCAAATCGACGAGCGACTGCTTGGCCAGGAACTCCCTCCCCACTCGCCGCTCCTCCGTCGACGGCGGGCGGCTCAACGCGATCTGGTAGGCCAGCTCGAGCTGGCGCTCGCGGTCGCCCGGCGACGCTTCCTCGACCCGGTCGGCGAACAGCTTGGCCTGCTTCAGGACGAACTCGCTGTTGAGCAGGGTCAACGCCTGGGTCGGCACCGTCGACACATTGCGCCGGCCGCAACTGATGTTCTGATCCGGCAGGTCGAATACCTCGAACATGGGGAACGGCAGCCCGCGCTTACGGTACACGTACACGCTGCGCCGCCACACCTGCGGGCCGTCTTCCTGGCGCTCCCAGATTCCGTACTTCATCGAGGCCAGCGTCTCTTCGGTGAGCGGCGGAAAGACCGCCGGGCCCCCGATCTGCCGGTTCAAGGCCCCGCTCGAGGCGAGCATCGCGTCGCGCACGATCTCCGCGTCCAGGCGCTGGATGCGGAAGCGCCACAGGTACTGGTTGTCCGGGTCCTTGTCGGCGCTGGCCGCATCCTGGAACTGCGAAGACATGCGATACGCCTCGGACGTCAGGATCAGGCGGTGCATCTGTTTGATGCTCCAGCCGCGCTGCATGAATTCCACCGCCAGCCAATCGAGCAGCTCCGGATGCGTGGGCGGCTCGCCCATCTTGCCGAAGTTATCGAGCGAGGGAACGATGCCTCGCCCGAAATGATGATGCCATATCCGGTTCACGATGACCCGCGCGGTGAGCGGATTCTCCGCCGATCCCAGCCATTCGGCCAGCGCCCGCCGGCGACCCGAGGTATGACCGTCGGGCGGGGGCAATTCGGCGGGAGGATTGCCGTTGGTGATCACGGTGACGAACCCCGGCTTCATCAGCGAGCCGCGCGCTTCCTGGTCGCCCCGGATCAGGAAATAGGAGGGCGGCGGCTGATAGCGCCCCGAACCCCGGTGCAGATAGCTGCCTTCCAGCGCTACCTTCTTAACGCCCTTGCCCGGCGCCGGCTCGTCGCCGGGACCGTCGGGGACAAAGCGGTAGTCGCCGTCGGTAATCCCCATCGCCATCGGAATCGGCTTGGGGTGTTCTTTCTCGATCTGGTGAATCTGCTCGAGCAGGACCTTCCGCGCGGCTTTATCCTCCGGACGGATGATGCGGTCGATCTCCTGGCTCGACACCGAGGTCGTGCGGATCACCTGGTTGGCCAGCAACACCTGGCCGGGCGTGCGCTTCTCTTCGGGAGTGGCGATTGCCTCCTGCACATTGCGGGGATACTTCTTGTATTTCTCCTGGGCCAGCGTGTTGCGATAGGGTTGTTCCACCTCCCGCACTCTCTGCTTGAGCGGCGAAAGCCGCGCCTCGATGCCGGCGACCTTCTTCTCGTACGCCTCGGCCTCTTCGCGCGAGGTCAGCGGGTGATCCACCTCGACGTATCCGAACAGCGACGCCTGCAGCCGGTAGTAATCCTTCTGGGCGATCGGATCGAACTTGTGGTTGTGACAGCGGGCGCACTGCACCGTCAGACCGAGCACCCCGCGACCGATGGTGGCGATCATGTCGTCCAAGTACTCGAAGCGGAATTGCGGATTGTCTTTTTCCCGGAACCCGACCTTGGCGTGGCTGCGCAGAAAGCCCGTGGCGACCAGCGAGTCTTCGGTCACCCAGTCCAATTCGTCCCCGGCGATCTGCTCGGCGAGAAAAACGTTGTACGGAGTGTCGCGATTGAAGGAACGGATGACGTAGTCGCGGTAACGCCAGGCGTTGGGACGGTTGAAGTCGTGCTCGAAGCCGTTAGAGTCGGCATACCGGGCCACGTCCAGCCAGTGGCGGCCCCAGCGCTCGCCGTAGTGGGGCGAGGCCAGCAGTTTCTCGATCAGGCGCTCCCAGGCGCCGGGCGCGGCGTCGTTCAGGAACTCGGCGGCCTCCGCCGGGGCCGGCGGCCGGCCGGTCAGATCCAGGTAAGCGCGGCGCAGCAGCGTGGAGCGGTCCGCCAGGGGCGCGTGTTTCAACCCCTTGTCGCGGCGCGCCTGCTCCAGGAAGCGGTCGATGGGGTGACGCAATTCGGCATCCGCCGGCACAGGCCGCCGCACGGGCTTCTGAAACGCCCAGTATTTCCGGGCTTCGGAGGGAATGGGCATCTCTTCCAGCGCCGACAACTGCGCAACGGTGTCCCTGGACGCTCCACCGGCGGCCGCTTCCCACTGTGCGCCCTGATCGATCCAGTTCTTGAAGGTCGCGATCTGGCTATCGCTGAGCTTGCCGTCCATCGGCATTGCGGGCTTCTCCAGCCCGGCAATCAGGCGATAGAGCTTGCTCTCGGCGGCCTTGCCTGGCACAATGGCCGGACCTTTTTCGCCGCCCTTCAGCGCGGACTCCCGCGTGCGCAGGTCCAACTTCGAAAGCTGGATCGCCGCGCCGTGACACTTCCAGCAGGAGCTCTCGAAAACAGGCTGGATATCGGTGGCGAAGGACACCGGCTTGTCGGCCCCGGCCAGACTCCACCCACATAACGACAGAATCGAGATCAGCCGTCCTTTGGCCACACAGCCTCCTGTTAGGCAAGATTATAGAACAATTCGCGACCCCGGGGTGTGAGGTGCTATATTATCAGGACACCCCCGAAGGGGATTGGATGCTCGCGGATTTCCGATACGCCGTGCGCGGGATGCGCGCGCGGCCGGTGTTCACGGCCGTCGTAGCCGTGACCCTGGCGCTGGGCCTTGGCGCCAACACTGCCATCTTCAGCATGATCTACGCGGTGCTGTTGCGGCCGTTCCCATACCGCCAGCCCGACCAATTGGTGCGCGTCCGCAGCCTGTACACCAAGACCACCGGCAATGTGGGCAACAACTCCTTGCCGGACATCGAGGACTGGCGCGCACAGAGCTCCACCTTCCAGGCGCTGGCGCCTTTTATTTCGTTCTTCACCAACCTCACCGGCGACGGCCCGGGCATGCAGGTTCGGGCCACCTGGGTGACGCCCGACCTGTTTCCGATGCTGGGCGTGCAGGCCGTGCATGGCAGGGTCTTCCTGCCGGGCGAAGGCGCCAAGCCGGGCGTCGACGCGTACAAGGTGCTGCTCAGTTATGCCTTGTGGCAATCGCGCTATGGCGGCGACCGCGCGATTTTGGGCCGCACCATCCAGTTGCGCGAGGCCGCCTACGAGGTCGTCGGGGTAATGCCGCCGGGATTCCGCTTCCCCGACAGCGCCGACTTGTGGGCCCCGCTCTATAGCTGGTACGGTTTAGGCGACGACGACGCGGGCGCCAAGTATCGCGGATGGCGCCAGTTTCTGTGTCTCGGAAGGCTCAAGCCGGGCGTCGCGATCGAGAGCGCCCGCGCCGATCTGGACACTATCAGCGGCCGCCTGGAGAACGCCTATCCGGTCGCCAATCGCGGCGTGCGGCCGGCGCTGGTGACGCTGCGGGACGCGGAGGCCGGCAACATCCGCCCGTACTTGCTGTTGCTGCTCGGCGCGGTGGGTTGCGTGCTCCTGATCTGTTGCACCAATGTGGCCAATCTGCTCCTGGCCCGCGCCGCTAGCCGCGAGCGGGAAATCGCCGTCCGCGCGGCGCTGGGCGCGGGCCGCGCCGCTCTGGCCCGCCAGATGCTCGTGGAGAGCGTGACGTTGGGGCTGCTCGGCGGGCTGCTCGGCGCCGGCCTGGCAGGGGCAGGGGTCAAAGCCCTGGTGAGCCTGATTCCCGATTTCGAAATCCCCTTCTGGATGCGGATCGAGGTAGATGCCACCGTGCTGGCCTTTAACGCCGGGATTTCGCTGCTGACAGGGGTCCTGTTCGGCCTGGCCCCGGCGGCCCGAGCCTTCGCCGGAGAGCTGAGCGAGTCGCTGAAGGAAGGGTCCAAGGGCTCGCAGGGCGGCCCGCGGCTGCGGTATTTGCGCGACGGCCTGGTGGTGGCCGAAGTGGCCTTTTGCTGCATTCTGCTGGCCGGCGCCGGTCTGATGATCCGGACCTTCCTCAACCTGCGGCGCGTGGACACCGGTTTCCGCTCCGATCACGTGCTCACGGCCTTCGTGTCTCCCTATCGCTATGGCAGCAATATCGTCGAGGTGACCCAGCGGTACGCCTCGCTCTATCGCCGCATCCTCGACAAGCTGGAGACCACACCCGGCGTGGAGGCCGTGGGCGGCGCCACCAACCTGCCTTATCTCGGGCAGGACCGTTCGCGCTGGGAAGTGCGCATCAAGGGCCAGAGCGACCAGGAAGTGTCGCGCCAGCCGCGGGCATCGAGCTTCGACATCAGCGCGGGATTTCTCCGCGCGATGGGTATCCCGCTGCTCCAGGGAAGGAACTTCACGGAAGGCGACGTACGCGGCGCGCCGTTTGTCACCATCGTCAGCCAGCGCGCGGCCAAGACGCTGTGGCCGGACCAGGACGCCATCGGAAGGCAGATCAAATTCGGAACCTCCACGGGCTCCACGCCCTGGGTCACCGTGGTGGGAGTCGTGGGCGATATCCGCACCAGCGCCGACGAGGCGGACGGGGGCGTCGAATTCTACTTCCCCTACACGCAGTGGACGGCCGGCAAATTCCTGTTCGCGATCCGCGCCAAGGGAGATCCGCTGGCTCTAGCCTCAGCCGTGCGGGCGGCGGTCGCCGCCGTCGATCCGAACACCGCGGTGAACCGGATCCGAACGATGGACGCCATCGTCGAGGAATCGATCTGGCAGCGCCGCCTGTGGGGAGTTCTGTTCGCCATCTTCGGCGCTTTGGCGCTGGCGCTGGGCGCGGTAGGGATCTATGGCGTCATGTCGTACGCCGTCAGCCTGCGCACGCGAGAGATTGGAATTCGCATGGCCTTGGGCGCCCAGCGCGGCGACGTCCTGGGGATGGTCGTGGGTCACGCGCTGAAACTGGCGCTGATCGGCGCCGTGGTGGGGGTCGCGGCAGCTCTGGCTGCCACCCGCTCGATCGCCGGCCTGCTCTATGGTGTCCAGGCAGCCGACCCGCTCACGTTCGCCGCGGTGCCGGCCCTGCTGCTGGTGGTCGCGCTCGTGGCCGGCTATCTGCCCGCGCGGCGCGCCGCCACGGTGGATCCGCTGCATGCCTTGAGGCACGAATAGGCGGCGCACCAGTCTAAAGGAAACTACCCGTTCGTTGAAGAAGACTCTATGAAACCGAAACTCTTGATTCTCGCCCTGGCCCCGGTGTTGGTGTCCGGCGCGGTGACGCCATTGGAATCGCTGCACAATTTCAACAAGCGCAACATCCTCGAAGCGGCCAATCGGGTCCCGGAAGGGGACCTGGATTACCGCCCCACGCCCGAAGTGCGCAGTTTCCGCGAGCTGTTCGGCCACATCGCCGACGCGGCCTACGAGATCTGCTCGGCTGGCAAGGGCCAGCCGGATCCCAAGAAGGGGCTGGAGAAGGCCAAGCTGAGCCGGGCCGGGATCGTGCAGGCCCTCCAGAACGCCCTGGCCTACTGCGAGCCTTTCGAGGGCCTTGACGCCAAAGGGCAGGCCCTCAGTGTGTACCACGCGGGCCAGCACTACGGGAACCTGGTCACCTACATGCGCCTCAAGGGGCTGACCCCGCCGACCGCCGAAGGCGCCCCCAAACCGCCCGCGACGGCGAATCCGCAGATGGTGACGTACTACATGGGCTTCCTGATCCGCGGCCCCAAGTCGACCTCGCAGGCTACGCCCGAGACGCAGCGCTTGCAGGAGGAGCACCTGGGCTACATGCGGAAGATGCACGAGGCCGGAAAGCTGCTGGTGGCCGGACCCTTCGCCGACGGCGGGCAGATGCGCGGCATGGTCATCTACAAGGCGGCGTCGCTGGAGGAAGCCAAGGCCTGGGCCGAGGGCGATCCGGCCGTACAGGCAGGCCGCCTGACAGTCGAGATGCACCCCTGGATGACGCAGAAGGGCGTGCTACGCGAATAGCTCCGAAACTTCCCGGTTGGCCACTGCCGCCTGCGCGGCCAGCGGATCGACGTAGAGAAACTCGCGGCCCGACGGCGTAGTCTTGATCGATTTGCTCCAGTCGATGCCCATCGCCGAGTAGACGGTGGTCGCGATGTCTTCCATGTAGATCGCTCGCTTCGCGCTCCAGCCCGGATCGACAATGCGGGCGCCGGTCGAGTCGGTCTGGCCGATCACCTGGCCGCCCGTAATTCCGCCGCCGGCCACCAGCACCGTGTAACAGTGCTGGTAGTGATCCCGGCCCTTCAGCCCCGGCGTCAGATCGCCGGGGGTGCGCCCGAACTCACCCATGCAGACGACCAAAGTCTCGTCGAGAAGCGTGCGGCCGCCGGGGCGTTTCATCCTGCCCAGATCCTCGATCAGCGAGGCCAGCGCCGGGTCCAGTTCCTGCGACAGCCGGTAATGGTTGGCGCGACTGTAGATGTCCTTGTGATGGTCCCAACCGTTCTGCTGGAGGAACAGGAAGTGCGTGCCCCCGTCGGCCTCGATCAGATTGCGCGCCAGGATGCAAGCGTCCCCCGTGGGCGAGCCGCCGTAGCGCTTCTTGTCCTCCTCCGGGATACGGAAGATCCGTTCGCCGCGCGGATCGGACAGGAGCCGCACAGCGCCCTGATAATGGTCGTTGTAGTCCCGGTAGGCCTTGGCCGCCAGCGACGGATCGGTGCGCAGCCGGTCGTCGAATCGGCGGAGCAATTCCCAGCGGCGCTCCAGCTCCTTCTTGCCGTCCGGGCCCGGCGAGAACGTGGAGAGCGTCGTGTTGGTGTTGATGTGGAAGGGCGAGTAGCGGGCCGGCAGGAAGCCGGATTCGAGTAGTCCGGCCTGGCTCTGCGTGACGTTCATGGCCACGTAGGGCGGCAGCGTGTCGGTGGAGCGGCGGCGGGCTTGGTACTCCATCGCTACGATGGCCCCCATGGGGGGAATTTCCTTGGACAGCGCCAGGTTCAGGGGATGAGCGGCCTGCACGTAATACTGCGCCCGGCCGTGCACCGCGTCCCAGGCCGCGGCCGAGCGCATCAGCGTCACCTTGTCAAGCTGGCGGGCCAAGTTCGGGTACAGCGCGTACGGCCACTTCCCGGCCGGCGGCGCGGCGCGGATGTCAAAGTCCTGAGGCGTCCACTTGCCTTCCTTCAGGTCCCACGCGTCGACATGGCTCTGGCCGCCGTCCAGCATCACGAAGACGCAGAAGCGGGCCGTTCCGCGCGGCTGGGCCTTGGCCGCCGCGCGCACCTGAAGAGGCTGCAACAGGGGCAGGAAGTAATACCCGCCTAGCGAGACGCCCCCCACCCGGAACATCTCGCGGCGCGTCAAGACCGTATCGTAGAAACCCGCCATGACTCGTCCTCAGTAGTTAAACAGAAACTCGACCTTGTTGACCAGAATCCATTGCAGGTCCTCAAACCCCTTCCGGCGGTCGGGACGCAGCAGATCGCGCGCCATCGCAATCTCGGCGGGCGCCGCGGAACGCACCAGGAAGCGCTGGTACAGCTTGTTGACGATCTGGTCGTCGTTGAGCGAGGGCTGCTGGTCGAGCAGCTTGGCCAAGTAGCTGCCCGGGGCCGCCTTTGTCCGGCTGCTGACCAGAGGTCCGTTCAGGAGCAGCACGGCCTGGGTGATCGAACCTTCGTTCTTGCGCTCCGAGTACTCGCGGTTGGTCTGTCCGAAGATCTCCAGGAAGAAGTTGATATCCTTGAAGGCCTCGCCGCGCTGCTTGAAATCCTCCGGCGAGCGCGTCTCGGTGGCATAGCGGACCTTGAGGTCGGTGCCGCGGATGGGAATCTCGGTGTACAACCCGGTGGCCTTCGCCAGCGAGTCGTAGATCTCCTCGGCTTTCAGACGCCGCACAAACTTGCGGGCGTAGTAGCGGGCATAGGAGTCTTTCCATTCGCCCGGGAAGCGCGAGGAAAGCTGATAGGCGCCGGACTGGGTGATCAGCCTGAAGAGCCGGCGCAGGTCATGGTTGTGCTGGCGGAAGTCGGACGCCAGAGCCTCCAGCAGCTCGGGATGGGTGGGTTGCAGCGTCCAGGGCGCGGGCGGCGGGTTCTTCGGGTCCAGGCGCAGCAGATCGAAATCCCAGGGCGGATCGACGATGCCCACGCCCATCAACTCAGCCCAGAACAGGTTCACGCTGGCCCGCGCGAACTGGGGATCGCCGGTCAGCAGACGGGCGAATTCCTGGCGCAGCGGTTGGCCGGCCTCGGGACGCGCGCCGTTCAGGAAAAAGGCCGGCTCGATCAAACCCTTGCCGCCGCGGGGGATGCGCACCACTGTTCGCGCCCGTGCTTCGTATCCGGAGCCCCGGTCGTCGATCGAATACTCGTCGCGCGTGGTCTCGATCTCGACGCGCCGCAGCAGGCGCGTCTTTCCAAAAAACGCCGCCGTCTCCCAGACCTCTCGGCGCTTCCTTTGGGCCAGCCAGAGGTTCAGTTTCTCCAGATGACCCCTCCCGTCATGGCAGGAGACGCACTGCAGGTTTACCCCCAGGAAATGCTTGGCTGCGTGGATGGCGATGTCGTCGGAGGTGTCCTCATGCACCGTGTCGGCGCAGTTGTCGCCGATCACCACCCAGCGGGCCAGGTAACTGGCCGGCCCGATGAACCAGTTGCTGAGCGCGGTGGGAGTCATCAGCTCGGCGACCATCTCGTTGTAGGGCCGGTTCATGTGCAGGTTGTCGTAGCTCCAGCGGTAGAACAGGTTCTTGCCTTCGTTGCCGATGCGGTTGGCGTTGATCTCGCCCAAGTCGCCGAACCAATAGGTCCATTTGGCCAGATAGGGACCGCTGCCGAGGATCGAATCGATGAGCTTGTCGCGCTTGCCTGGGTCCGTGGAAGCCAGGAACTTTTCCAGGTCCTCGGAATCCGGGATGCGCCCGGTCAGATCCAAATGGAGGCGGCGGAAAAATTCCTGGTCGCTGCTCAGGCCGGCGTGCGGGATGCGGTCGCGCTCCATCTTGCCGAAGATGTGCTGGTCGATGAAATTGCGGCGCGGAACGGGCGCCGCCTTCCCCGCCGCCGGGCCCGCGACTTGATCGGTGAGGCGCGAGGCCTCTTCCCGCTTGCCGGGAGTCTTGAGGGCGGGGTGGTCCTTGGGCAAGTTGGGCTGGGCCAGCAATGCAACCACGCCCCACGCGAGGATGGCGAAACGAAACATGCCGCTGTACCGGATATTATACGACGGCGCGGGGTTTATCTGACCGGCAGGCGGTAGCCCGCCGGACTCCCCTGATCTCCGAGGACAATTCGCAGCTCCGGATTCTTGCCGATCGTCTCGGGAAGCTCGAGGTTGATCTGATAGAGCCCCGCGAAGCCCGGCGTCACGCCACAGTACAGAATCCGGCTCACCGGCTCCTCGTCCAGCAAGACCCGCAATTCGTCCAGGCGCCGGATCCGGTCGGCCGTCACGGCGAGCCGGCCGGGAGCCTGATCCGGCTCGGTCCGGCCCAATCCGGTCGAGTAAAGCACCACCACTTCCCCCGGCACGCCGGGAGCCTCCGCGCTGAGCAGGCGCCCGTCGGCATGGGTGGCCAGAATCGTGCTCTCGGTCGCAAACAGCGCCGGCGCCGCCTCTTCCAGGCGGATTCTCACCTTGGGGCCGCGCGTGTTGTCCCGCTCCACATATAGATCCAGCTCTCCGGCCACCAGCAGGTAGGGAACCACGAAATTGATCTGGCCCGGCGAGACGAACAGCAGCGGGGAGTACAGTCCCCCCAGGTTCACGCGGACACCGTCGAGCACCATGGGTATGGCGCCCGCCGAGAGATCCGCGGGCTGCAAGGCGCGGGTCGAATAGGCCAGGTCAACGCCGTAGAGCGTGGCGATGGTGTTCGGCGCCAGCGCTCCGGCGCGTTGCGAAGCGGCATTGACAATGCTGTCAGTGGAATAGGACGGCGCCCCGATTCCCCGCGGGCCCTCCGGCCAAAGACAAGGCGCCAAGGGCAGCGCTGCCAGCAGCAGTCGCGCTGCGGACATAGGATGGTTCGGCTGTTTCGATGGTAGCACGCGGCCGGGGGGCGCGAAAAAACCTCTTGACAGCTTATCGCATATTGCGATAGACTGATTACGGATTGCAATAAGGAGTTGGGATGACGCTGGGCGAGAAACTCCGCTACCTCCGCCAGGTGGAAGGCACGCTGCGGGGGCTGGAGCGGGAGCTGAGCCAGCAGGAGGTGGTGCGCGCCGTGAAAAAGGAATTGGGCCGCTCCATCAGCCAGTCCTATTTGTCGCAGATCGAGAGCGGCGCGCGCCCGCACCTGACCAACTCCACGCGGCTGTTGCTGTCAAAGTTTTTCAAGGTGCATCCGGGCTACCTGGTCGACGATCCGGAGGGCTTCCAGACCGAGTTGATCTCGGACCTGGGGGCCACCGAGGACAAGCTGGATTTGTGGCTGGTCAGCGGCGCCGAGCGGTTTCGGCGCGACCCGGAGATGAGCCGGGCGCTGCTGGACGTGGCGCGGCATCCGGATTCGCGCCGGTGCCTGATCTTGTTGGGAGCGATTCTGGACACGCCGGGCCTGGCCGATCGCCTGTTGCAGGTGCTGCGGCCGGCCCCCTAGGAAAGGAAAGCCATGACCTGGTCTGATTTTTATCTGTTCTGCTTTCTGGTGGGATTTCTACTCAGCGCCGCCTCGCTGTTTCTGAGCGCGGCGCACGTGCACTTCCCCGGCCACGGCCATCACGGCCTCCACGTGCACCACGGGGACGCGCACGGCGTATCGTACTTCAATTTCTCCACGGCCTCGGCGTTCCTGGCCTGGTTCGGCGGCGCCGGGTACCTGGTGACCCGCTACTCCTCGCTGTGGGTGTGGCTCGGCCTGGGTGTAGCGGTGGCCAGCGGGGCCGCCGGGGCGGCGGCGGTGTTCTGGTTTGTGGCCAAGGTGCTGCTGCGGCACGAACGGGACCTGGATCCGGCCGACTATGAGAAGGTGGGCGTTCTGGGCCGGCTGTCGGCCGCGATCCGCGACGGCGGCACCGGTGAAATGATTTTCTCGCAAGAGGGCGCGCGGCGCACCACCGCCGCCCGCAGCGAAGACGGCTCGGCGATCCCGCGCGACACCGAAGTGGTCATTACGCGCTATGAGAAGGGCATCGCCTACGTGCGTCGCTGGGACGATTTGGTGCAGTAGGGCGGGCTTGAGAGAATCGGACTTCGCACCGCTTGCTTACGCGCGCGGCTCTGTAATCGTTCAGCACGAATGGTACCGAGCCGCGACCGTGAGGGAGCGGTTGCCAAAAAAGGAGAAGCAACCTATGTCGGGTGTCACCAGTGGAATGTTTGTCGTCGCCGGTCTGATGGTTCTGGCCATCCTGTTCCTGATGGCGATGTTCGCCCAGCTTTACCGCAAAGCCGGTCCACACCAGGCCCTGGTGGTCTACGGCTTCCGCGGCACGCGGGTAGTCAGAGGCCGCGGCACCGTGATCTTCCCCATGATCGAGAACTATCACGAGCTGTCGCTGCAGCTCATGTCCTTCGATGTGGCCCCGCAGCAGGATCTCTACACCGGCCAGGGCGTGGCCGTCACGGTGGAGGCGGTGGCCCAGATCAAGGTCAAGAGCGATCCGGAGTCGATCATCACGGCCTCCGAGCAGTTCCTGACCAAGAGCGACGCCCAGCGCGAAGGTCTCATCCGCCTGGTGATGGAGGGCCACCTGCGCGGCATCATCGGCCAGCTCACCGTGGAAGAGATCGTCAAACAGCCGGAGATGGTGGGCGACCGGATGCGCTCGACCTGCGCCGCCGACATGGACAAGATGGGGTTGGAGGTGATCTCGTTCACCATCAAGGAAGTTCGGGACAAGAACGAGTACATCACCAACATGGGCCGGCCGGACGTGGCGCGCATCAAGCGCGATGCCGATGTGGCCACCGCCGAAGCCGAGCGCGACACGGCCATCAAGCGGGCCATCGCCACCCGCGAGTCCGCGGTGGCCAAGGCTCAGGCCGACCAGGAGCGGGTGCTGGCCGAGACGCTCTCCATGACCAAGCAGGCCGAGGCGCAGCGCGACCTGGAAATCAAGAAGGCCCAATATCTGGAAGGCGTCAAGAAGCAGCAGGCCCAGGCCGACAAGAGCTATGAGATCCAGACCAACGTCATGCAGCAGCAGGTGGTGGCCGAAGCCGTCAAGATCCAGCAGATCGAGAAAGAGCAGCAGATCAAGGTGCAGGACGCCGAGATCCAGCGCCGCGAGCGCGAGTTGATCGCCACGGTGCTGAAACCCGCCGAGGTCGAGCGCCGGCGCGTCGAGACGCTGGCCGAGGCCGAGAAGCGCAAGCGCGTGGTGGAAGCCGAAGGCCGCGCCGGCGCGGTTCGCTCGGAAGGCGAAGCGGAAGCCGAGATCATCTTCAAGAAGGGCGACGCCGAAGCCAGAGCCATGAACGTCAAAGCCGAGGCCTACCAGGAGTGGAACCAGGCGGCTGTGGTCGACAAGCTGCTCACCGGCCTGCCCGAGGTGGTGCGGGCGCTGTCCGCTCCGCTGGCCAACGTCGACAAGATCACCATTGTCTCCACGGGAGACGGAAACGCCGCCGGCCTCCATAAGGTCACCGGCGACATCACCCAGATCGCCGCGCAGATTCCAGCGCTCTTTGAGACCCTCTCGGGCATGAAAATGTCCGAGCTGCTGGGCAAAGTCCGGTCGATCGGGGACAAGAAGTCTAAAGAGGACGAAGGGAAACAGAGCTGATGGCTCACAGGAAAGGAGTAACCGTATGGCACTGATGGAACGCGTCGCGACGCTGATTCGCGCCAACTTGAACGACCTCGTCGACAAGGCGGAGAACCCGGAGAAAATGCTGAAGCAGGTGATCCTGGACATGCAGAACCAGTTGATGCAGGTCAAGACCCAGGTGGCCATCTCCATCGCCGACGAGCAACTGCTCGCCAAGAAGACGAAGGAGAACGAAGAGAAGGCCGCCGAGTATACCCGAAAGGCCGAGCTGGCCGTGGCCAAGGGCCAGGACGACCTGGCCCGGGCGGCCCTGGAGCGCAGCCTGGCCGCGAGCCAGATGGCCGCGAGTTTCGCGCAGCAGGTGGCCGACCAGAAACTCAACGTGGAGGACCTGAAGACGGCGCTGCGCAAGCTCGAACAGAAGCTGCAGGAAGCGCAGTCGAAGTGCGACTTGCTGATCGCGCAGCACCGCCGTTCGCGCACCCTGAGCAAGGCGGCCGACGCCCGCATGGCGATCGAGGCGAGCCCGCAGGCCGGCTTCGAGCGCATGCAGCAGAAGGTGCATCGCTCCGAGGCCGTCAGCCAGGCCAAGAACCAGATGGCCGGCGACAACATGGACGACCGCCTGGCGGCGCTGGGCCGCGAGGACGAGATCGAACGGCTGCTCAGCGAGCTGAAAGCCAGGGTGCACGCGTGAGGATCTGCCTGCTGCTTGCCGCTGCGGCGGCGGCCTGGGCCCAGCCCACCATCGAAGGCTCGTGGCAGGCTTCGATTTCGGCCGGCAACGCCACGTTGCGTCTGCTCCTGCACATTTCCAAAGCGCCGGACGGCGGGCTGTCGGCCACCTTCGACAGCCCGGACCAGGGCGCCACGGGACTTTCGGTCAGCTCCCTTACGCAGGCCGGCGATTCGGTGAAGTTTACGCTCGCGGTGGCCTCGGCCAGCTTCGAGGGCGTTCGCAGCGCCAACGGCCAGGAGATCTCCGGGCAGTGGAAGCAGGGACCGGGAACCGCGCCCATGGTCTTCAAGCGACTGGACAAAGCGCCCGCGCCGCCTGCCCGCCCGCAGGAGCCGAAGAAGCCCTATCCCTACGACGAACAGGAGGTCGTCTTCGAGAACCGGAAGGCGGGGGTGAAGCTGGCCGGCGCCCTCACTTTGCCGCGCGACGAAGGCCCCTTCCCGGCGGCCGTGTTGATCACCGGATCCGGCCCGCAGGACCGCGACGAAGCGATCATGGGGCATCGCCCGTTCCTCGTGCTGGCCGATCACCTCACGCGCCAGGGCATCGCCGTGCTGCGCTACGACGATCGCGGCACGGCCAAGTCGACGGGCAGCTTCTCCACCTCGACCACCGCCGACTTCGCCGATGACGCCGAGGCCGGTGTCCAATTCCTGAAGAGCCACGCGCGGATCGACGCCAAGCGCATTGGCCTCATCGGCCACAGCGAGGGCGGGATCATCGCTCCCATGGTGGCGGCGCGCTCGGCGGACGTGGCCTTCATCGTTCTGATGGCCGGCACCGCGGTGACCGGCGAGCAGATCCTCTACCAGCAAGCCGCGCTGATCACCAAGGCGGGAGGCGCCGGCGACGCCGAGATCGCCAAGAACCGCGCCTGGCAGGAGCGGACCTTCGCCATCCTGAAAAAGGAAAGCGACCCCAAGCTGATTGAGGCCGCCATGCGGAAGGCCGCCTCCGAAGGCCTGGACCCGGCCGGCCTCGAGGCCCGCGTCCGGAGCGCCACCAGCGCCTGGTTCCGCTACTTCGTCCTCTACGACCCAGCCCCGGCGCTGGCCAAAGTGAAGTGCCCGGTGCTGGCCATCAACGGAGAGCGCGACTTGCAAGTCCCGCCCTCGCAGAACCTCCCGGTGATCGAAAAGGCGCTCAAGGCCGGCGGTAACCGGGACTTCACCGTGAAACAGCTCCCCAAGCTCAACCACCTGTTCCAAACCTGCCAGAGCGGCTCGCCGGCCGAATACGCCAAGATCGAAGAGACCATCGCGCCCCTGGCTCTGGAAACGATGTCGGCGTGGATCGGGAAACGGGTGAAGCCGTAGCGCTCAGACCTTCCGCGCCAGGATCGCGTCCACCGGAGTGCCGGTCTGGCGGCCCTCCACCTGCCGGAATCCGGCGGCCTCCAGCAATGCGCGGTATTCGGCCAACGTGCGCTCCTTCCCTTCCGTGCAGATCAGCATGTTGAGCGACTGCATCTGCGCGGAGACCGGGCCGGACTTGTCCGGGTCGAGCAGGCGTTCGGCGATCAGCAGGGCGCCGCCGGGGGGCAGCGCATCGTGGATCTTATCGAGCAGACGCCCGATCTTGTCTTCCGACCAGTCGTGCAGAATACGGCCGACGGCGTAGACATCGGCAGGAGGCAGTGCGTCCTCAAAAAAGTCCCCGGCGATCAGCTCGATCCGGTCGCGTGCGGGAGAAGGAGCGATCCGCTCGCGCGCTACGGGGATGACGGCGGGCAGGTCGAAGACCGCGCCCCGCAGATGGGGGTAGCGTTCGCAGGCGGCCATCACCAGGTGTCCAGTCGCGCCGCCCAGGTCTACCAAGCGGGTGAAGCCGCCCAGATCGATGGCCTCGACCACGCGCGGCGAGCTCAGCGTACCGTAGCCGTGCATGCCCAGCAGGAACGTGCGCATGGCTTCTTCGGTCTGGAAGAAGTGATTGAAGATGGGGCCGTCCAGGCCGAAGGCTTGCACCCAGCGATGACCTCCTTCGCGCACGGCATCCTCGAGATGGCCCCACATTCGATACAGCACGCGATTGGAGTAATCGACGTAGCCGGCCAGCGTGTTGGGACTGGAGCGGCAAAGATAGGCTTGCGCGGCGGGGCTGTTCGAGTACCGTCCGTCATGCTTCACCAGCAGACCGAGACCGGCGCAGGCGTCCAGCAGCCGCTCCAGGGCGCCCGGACTTGCGCCACAGGAAGCAGCCAGCTCGGACAAGCCGGCCGGGCCGGCCTCCAGGCGGTCGAACACGCCCAGATGGAGCGCGGCAAACATGGTCTTCGAGCGCCGGAACGCCTCGATGAGATCGATGACGAGAGAGGGGTCGGGGGTATTCATGAAGGTCGAAAATGGTCGAAGCCCAGGGGCTCGAGCGGCCGGCGGTCGAGTTTCACCAGGCCCGGCTTGCCCGGCCGCATGATGCCGATTTCGGTGAGTGGAACGCCTTGAAACTCCTGGGGCGCGGCCTTCGCCGCCGTGCAGCGCCTGCTCCAAAGTCGCTTGGGGAAAGCGGGGCGGAGCGTGAATCTCGGCCGCCAGCATTGAAGCCCGGCACATCCGGTAAAGGTCGATCGACAGGCCGTCGCTCAAGTCCATCATCGCCGTCGGCCGCAGCGTTTCGCGCAGGAACTTGCCCAGCGCCAGGCGCGGCTCGGGGGCCAGATGCCGCTTCCAGGCCGGGCCTTTCCCGGTGGCCAAACCGAGCGCCGAACCGCCCAGCGCGCCGGACACGTAGATCCTGTCGCCCGGGCGGGCGCCCGAGCGCAGCACGGCTTTCCCTTTGGGGACCGCGCCACAGACGGTCACGTCGCAATACAGGCGCGCCGCGCGGGCCAGGTCGCCGCCGGCCAGCGCCGTCCCGGTCTCCGCCGCGAGCCTCAGGAAGCCCCGCCAGAAGCCGTCCGTCCACTTCTTATCCGCCCATTCGGGCACGGCCAGCGAAAGCAGACAGAAGCGAGGCTCGCCGCCCATGGCCGCGATGTCGCTCAATCCGCGAACCAGCGCTTTCCGTCCGGCCGCCTCGGCAGGGTGCGTATCGCGGCGAAAGTGTACGTCCTCGATCAGCATGTCGGTGGTGAAGAGCAGATCTTCCCGGGAAGACCGGTAGGCGGCGCAATCGTCGCCGATGCCCAGCACCAGCGGGGACGCGCGGGGAGTCCGAATCAGGCCGGCCAGGCGCTGGAGGACTTCGAATTCACTTGACCGGCGCGGCGGCATCTGAGACAATCATAGTGTAGTTGGTAATTAGTTGTTCGTGATCGCCGCACCCAGCAGGATCGGAGCTACGAAGACCATCTTCGTGGCTCTTTGTGTTTTGTAGGAGTCCGCGAGCGGCCGGGCAGCGCATCAGGAGATGTTCAGTGAAAGAAAAAGGTACTGTGAAGTGGTTTAACGCCGCCAAGGGTTATGGATTCATCCAGCGGCCCAGCGGTGACGACGTGTTTGTGCACTTTTCGGCCATCCAGGCTGGCGGCTATCGCTCCCTGGATGAAGGCGCGGAGGTAGAGTTCGAGGTCAAGCAGGGCCCCAAAGGGCTGCAGGCCGAGAACGTCAACCGGGTGTAAGACGGCATTTGCAAAAACAATTCGGCGAGAGGGCCCCGGGCGACCGGGGCCTTTTCTTTTGCTAGATTAGAGGACATGCGCAAGACCTGTCTGTGTATCCTAGTGGCCTCCCTCGCATTTGCCCAGCAGCAGCGGCCCAAGCCGCCGGACCCGGGCTGGGTCTCCCTGTTCAACGGCAAGGACCTGACCGGATGGGTCAAGGTCGGCAACGAGAAGTGGGACGTGGAGGAGGGGACCATTCACGGGCAGGGGATCACCCGGGAGTACGGCTACCTCCGCACCGAGAAAAAGTACAAGGATTTTCACCTGGCGCTGAAGTTCAAGTGCGAGGCCGACGGCAACAGCGGGGTCTTCTTCCATTCCGACTTCCGCCCGGGCACGGCGGATGTGAGCCAGGGCCTGCAGTTCGAGATCGATCGCGCGTTGAACCACCACTCCGGCGGACTCTACGGAGACGGCCGCCAGTGGATCGTCTGGCCGGCGCCGGAGAACGAAACCGTAATCCGTCCCTACGACTGGAACGAATACCTGCTCATCGTCGAGGGCAACCGCTACATCGCGCGGCTGAACGGCGTGCTCGTGGTGGACTTCACCGATCCGACGCCGAAGTCGTTCGACGGCTACATCTCCCTGCAACTGCATTCGGGCGGCCAGGGCAACATGAGATTCAAGGACATCCTGATCCGGGATCTCTCCAGGCGGTAGACCATGTCCGGCACTCCACTCGACCGGCGGGACCTGTTCCGGGGCGCGGCCGCTCTCACCGCCGCCTCCTATTCGCGCATCCTGGGCGCCAACGACCGTGTTCCGCTCGGCGTCATCGGATGCGGCGGGCGCGGTCAGCATGTCATGAGCCTGTTCCAGAAGAACGCCGCGGTCCAGGTCGCGGCGGTGTGCGATGTGTACGGCCAGCGCATCGACCAGACCTTGCAGAAAGCGCCCGGCGCGCGCGGCTTCCGCGACCATCGCAAGCTGCTCGAGATGAAGGAGGTGGCCGCCGTTTATATCGCCACGCCGGACCACTGGCACGCCGCTACCAGCATCGACGCGCTGAACGCGGGCAAGGACGTGTACGTCGAGAAGCCTCTCACCCTGACGCTGGAGGAAGGACCCAGGATCGTGAAGGCGGCGCGGGTCAACGACCGGATCTGCCAGGTCGGCATGCAGCGGCGATCCAGCCCGGCCTACCTGGCCGCCAAGCGCGACTACCTGGACACCGGCAAGCTCGGAAAGGTCACGCTGGCCCGTACCTGGTGGCACGGCAACGGCGCCCACCTGCAGAAGGCTCCGCCGGAGCTGGCCCGGAAGCCCGATAATCTCGACTGGGGACGCTACCTGGGCCCGGTCAAGTGGCGCGAGTGGGACCCGCAGCAGTACTGGAATTTTCGGGCCTACCTTGAGTTCGGCGGCGGCCAGGTGACCGATCTGTTCACCCACTGGATCGACATGGTCCACCTGTTCCTTGGCCAGGACATCCCCTTCTCGGGCGTGGCGGCCGGCGGCATCTACTACTACAAGGATGGGCGCACCGCGCCGGACACCGTCAGCGTGCTGCTGGAGTATCCGGGCGAATTCACCGCCACGTTCGACGCCACGCTGGCGCCCGGTTTGAGCGGCACGGGCATGGAGCTGTGCGGCACGAAGGGAAGACTGCTGGCGGCCGGCGGACGCTTTGAGTTCCACCCGGCGGAGCGCGGCGCCCAGCCCGTCATCACGCCGGGAGGCGATTCCACGCAGGACCATGTCAACAACTTTATCGACTGCGTCCAGTCGCGCAAGCTGCCCAACGGGGATGTGCTGATCGGTCACCGCTCGGCGCAGGCGTCGCACCTGGGCAACATCGCCTGGGTGGAGAAGCGGCGCATCAAGTTCGATCCGGTGCGCGAGGAGATCCTGCCGCTGTGAGCTGCGCGCTGCTCCTCGATCCCGCGTACAAGAACCACCTCACGGGCGAGGGACACCCCGAGCGGCCCGAGCGCTACGACGCGGTGATGCAGGCGCTGGAGCGGGTCAAGCCGCCGGCGCCGATGCTGCGGATCGCGCCCCGCGCGGCCAGCGAGGATGAGATCGCGCTGTGCCACACCCGCGAGTACATCCAGACCGTGAAGCGCGATGCCGCCGCGCTGAAGGGAACGCGCCGCCTGGGGGATCTCAGCACCGGCGACACCGTGATCGGCCCGGCCTCGCTGGAGACCGCTCTGCTGGCCGCCGGCGGCGTGCTTCACACCGTGGATGCGGTGCTCGACGGCAAGGCGCGCACCGCCTTCTGCGCCGTGCGTCCGCCGGGTCATCACGCCACGCCCGACCGGGGGATGGGTTTCTGCATCTTCAACAACGTGGCCATCGCCGCCCGCTATGCCCGGCGCAAGCGCGGCGTCGAGCGAGTCCTGATCGCCGACTGGGACGTGCACCACGGCAACGGCACCCAGGACATCTTCTACGCGGACGGGTCGGTGTTCTTCTTCAGCACGCACCAGTCGCCCTGGTATCCGGGAACGGGACGCTCCGATGAAACTGGAGAAGGCAAAGGAAAGGGCCGCATCCTCAACTGCCCCTTCCCCGCCGGATCGGGCCGCAAAGAGATTAGCGGCGCGTTCCGGCACCGGCTCGTACCGGCGATGGACGCGTTCAAGCCCGACCTGGTGATCCTCTCAGCGGGCTTCGACTCCCGCATGGGCGATCCGCTGGGCCGATTCACGCTGACCGACGCCGAGTTTGCCGAGTTGACCCAGGTCTGCCTGGAGATCGCCGCCAAGCACGCCGGCGGGCGTCTCCTCTCGGTGCTGGAGGGCGGCTACAGCCTCAGCGGATTGGCCGCGGCGGTCACCACGCACGTTCAGGCGCTGGTTGCCTAGAGTTGTGAAAGATATCGGCAACCGCTCCGTCACCGTCGCGGCTCTGTAAGTGCATTCGTTGCAACACGAATGTTGCCGAGCCGCGACGGTGACGGAGCGGTTGCCGATATCTTTCACAGCCGGTCACTCCGCGTGCGTGCGGATCGCGCTGATTTTGAGCACCTCCGGCGCGGCGCGATCTGACGATGGCGCAATCGACCCTTCCACCAGGACCGCATCGTTCTCTCGCAGGCTCGAGGTCCCCTCCAGCAGATACTCGCGATCCAATCCCGCCATGCGCAGCCGCCATTTCCCCTGCGCGGACAGCACCCGGCCCCGCGCCGAGACCTTCGCTTCGGTGGGGGTGTAGCCGACCCGCTTGAGCGCATCGCGGACCTCGTCGAGGGACACCGTGTTGTCCGCCTTGAGCCTCACCACGGCGACGCTCTGGGGCATGCGGAATTCCGCCGACTCGACGCCCTTGAGCCGCCGCAGGGTCTTCTCCACGGATGCGGCGCAGGAGGCGCAGTCCAGACCCGACACGCCCATCTCGATATAGCGGAATTCGGCAAAGCCCGGAACCAAGAGCATGATCGAAGCGAAGATTATCTTTTGACCCATATCGGCGAACTCCAGGCCAACTGGCCGTCTGTCTGTTCCACGCGCACGTAGTAGTAGCTTTCCCCGCTCCACTCGGAGTTGTCGACGTACTCCAGCGCCACCTGCTTCTCATTCGGATTCACTTTGTGGATGTAGGTATTGTTCTTGATCACGTCGATCTGCTTGACGGCGGCCGTGCCGAGAACCTTCACAACGAGCTTGGGCGTGACGCGGCTGCACAGGATGTCGCCCATCAGGGCCGTTCCCGCGTCGCTGGTTTCGATGCGGTAGTCGAGCACGATCTGGTCGGTGGCGGCGTAGGCGTGGCGACGGCGCATGGCGTCGAGCAGCCCCTGCCGCGAGTAGTCCTCCACCAGGATGCAGGCATAGGAGCTGTGGGTGGACACGTGGTCCGAACTGGCCTGCACGCCGAGCTTGTAGCCCTTGGCCCAGGCGTTCCACACGAAGCCCGCCTGCCGGGATCCCTGATGCACGGTCTTGTCGCCCGGCTTCCAGGCGCGCGGCGCGCCCTGGTGCTCATAGCTGGATTCGAAGCCCTGATAGATCTCGACCAGCGGTTCCAGCTCGGGATCGTTGTCGCGCCAATCGGTGCCCTGCTCGGTGGCCGAGGTATGCGAGGTGGCGATGCCCTTGGTCTCGCGAAGCTGCGGGTAAAGGATCGGGCCGCTGTCGGCCCCGCCCGTGCGCTCCGCCTCGCCGATCTTCAGCACCGGCTTGCCGCGCTCGGCCCAGATGATGTTGCGATGGCCGTTGGGCCACCACACGCTGCGCTCGTAGCCGTAGAGCGGCACGAAACGGCGCGGCATGTGGTAAAGGTCGTTCGATTTCTGGGTGATCCACCAGTTGTACTCTTCGTCGTTGCCCATCTGGTGGTCGCCGACGTGGGCGTAATCCATCTGGGCCGCGTCGAGGAAGTAGCGATACAGATCGTCGAGCGAGCCGTCGCCGGCGCCGTCGCCGGAGAGCTCGGTATGGCGGTGCAGGTCGCCGCGCAGGATGCGGTATTCTTTGCCGCCGGCGCGGAGGCGATAGTCGCGCATCCGGCGGGTGTCGGCCGCTTCGTTGGGATGGTTGTTCTCCACGCCGACCGGTGTGGCGGCAAGCGCCGAGCCGCCGATCAGGCGCGCCGGCCGGCCTTCAGTGGGCAGCGAGGCGGCGTAGATCGCCAGCTCACCGTAGCGAATGGCCGGCCAGGGCCGGTTGTCGGCGGGCCACGCCACATGGACCCGGCCGCCCGCAATGGCGAGCGCCGCGCGCATGCTGTTGCGGCCCACGCTGGAGGGCATCGGGATCGCCGGGGTCCAGCGCGATTCCTCCAGGCGCGTGAGGAAGGTCTCCCAGCGGCCATTGTTGGCCCAGTTGTCGATGCGGGCGGTGGCGGCCGAGACGCGGCAGCGGAAGGACAGGTAGAGGCGGCCCGCGGTATCGGCGGCCAGCTCGGGCTGCTGGATGTAGCGGCGGATTTCGGCGGGCGCCGCGGCGGCCACCGGCGGCAGCTCCTTCCATTCTCCGCCGTCCAGCGCCGCGACGCGGATGCGGCGGTTCTTGTAAAGCGGCGTCCCGCGCCGGTCGTGCAGGAATGCGAAGTCCTTACCCCACAGGGCGTCGGACTCTTCCCAGGCCACGACGGGCCGGCCCGCGGCGGTGACGGCGATGGATGGGCGGACCGAAAAATTCTCGCCGCGCGTGACCCGCACGGGCTCGCCGGAAGCCTGCCCCACGTAGATCTGATAACTACCCGTCGAGTAGGAGTCCCAGGCGATCCACAGCTTGCCGCCGCCGAAGGCCGCCGATGGGGTCCAGGCGTTCCCCGAAGGCGGGCTCAACCGCTTCTCCGCCGACCAACGCCGTCCGTTCCACTCGCGCAGCAGGATCGCCGACTGGTTGTCGCGGAAGCCCTGCCAGACCAGCGCCAGCCGGCCCTGGCCATCGGAGGCGAGGCGCGGCCAGAGGTTGTTGCCGGGCAGCGCGGTGAGCTTTTCGGGCGGAGACCAGTCGCGGCCCTGGAAAACGCGCGCGTACAGGTGAAACACGCCGCCGTCGTTCTGCGACCAGACGGCCCAGATACGGCCCTTGCCGTCCGCGGCCAGCGCCGGGGCGTGATGATCGCCGCGTCCGGTCAGCTCGTGGATCTTGCCGCCCGCGCTGGCCATCACCTGGTCGGCCTGGTCCCGGTAGGAGAGCCAGGCGATCCAGCGCGTGCCGTCCGGGGCGATCGCCAGCGCGGGATAGTCGTTTGCCCCGGAGCCGGAGATCTTCTCTTCCACCGGGACCTGCTCCACGCGGCCGTTTCCTCCCAGCACCGAAAGCGGCAGGTCGCCGGCTCCAAATTCGAAGGCGCCGGCGTCGGAATCAAAGCGCACTCGCGTGCCCGCGTGGCCCCGCACCCGGAGCAGCAGGCCTTGGGGGATCAGGCGCGGGATGGCCGGGTCGCCCCAATCGGTCTGGCCGAGGGGTTGGGACGTCCGGAGCTGATTCTCCAGGTTCCCGATCTTGGTGCGAAACTCAAAGCGGCCGCCGGGTTCCACGCGATCGGTTTGGGAGAAACGCCAGCCGGAGATCGACACCAGGTCGCCGGAGGCCACCTGTACCGTGCCCTGCCAGCTCTTCGGCTCGTTGTCCGTCAACCCGACGATGATGCGGAACTGAAGCAAAGGTTCAGCAGTGGTGCTCTGAGAACGCACCGTGGACGGCTGGTAGAAGCCGATCCACAGCCCCGCCGCGGCGGCCGCCGCCAGGACCACGGGCGCGCGCCTGAAGTTACTTGCCAAGGATGTCGAAGGTCGTGGTGCCGGCCACGCGCACCTTCGCGTAGGCGTCCGTCCACTCTTTGTGATAGGGGTGATCGGCGTAGCTCTTCAGGGTGCCTTCGCCGGACATTTCCATGCAGACGCCGTGCTGGCGCCGCAGTCGTGTGAACTTGCCTTCCACTTCCGTGGTCTCCGGCTTGATCTTCTTGCGCGTTTCGGTGTCGGGGTTGAACACGGCCAGCGGTCCGCGGAGCTTGCCGTGCCACACCTTGCCGATGCCGGGAATCTTGTCCGGCAGCGCGTCGGTGGCCTTTTCAAACGCCTCCCATTCGGCGGGCGTGGCCGTGTCGATCACGGTAAAGGCAAAGCAGTGCATCATTTTCTTTTCGCCCGCGGAGAGGCTGCCGGCCAACAGGGCCGCGGCGCTGAAGAGGGTCATGAGTCTTCGCATCAGGTCGATTCTATCAAGTCTGCGGGGTGTAGAAGCTGACCACGTTGTCGCTGTGGACCAGCATGCGGATGCGCCTCAGCTTGCCGTAAGCCGGCTCGGGGTGGAAGTGCTTGGAGTGTTGCACCAGCACCAGCTTGGGCGGCGCGGCGCCCAGCAGATTCATGGACGCGGCGTATTCGCGCTCCAGCGGATAGGGCGGGTCGAGGAAAACGATATCGGCCGGATGACGCGGCAGCAGCGAGACCACGGCGCCGTGGGCCACGGTGGCCCGGGCTTCGAGGTCCAGACTGGCCAGATTCTGGCGAATCACCCGCACCGCCGCGCCGTTCTTTTCCAGGAAGATGGCCCGCGCCGCCCCCCGGCTCAACGCCTCGATCCCCACCGCGCCGCAGCCGGCGTAAGCGTCGAGGAAGGTGTGACCCTCCACCGGCGTCACGCTGGGATTGGAGGCCAGCACGCTAAACAGCGCTTCGCGCAGCAGGTCGGGCGTCGGGCGCAGCGCCAGGCCCGGCAAGGTCTTCAGACGACGGGAGCGGAATTCTCCGCCGATCACGCGCATCTCAGGGGATCTCCATCATCCGGTTCAGCAGCCGGGCTCCAGGCCAGGCAAGAAAGGGTTCGAAGAGAACACCGGATCATCCGCTACCCGTGGCTCGCTTGCCGTGTCGATCGGTTCCTGATCCTCGACTGCCGCCATGGCGTCCTCCACGGTCACCTGGTAGCCTTCGATGCTGCGCGAATCGCCCGGGCCAACGTGCTGCGGCGCAGAACGCCGACCCAGTGGAGTGGAGAAGACAGCGCATACTTCAGGTTATCTCTAATCTCTAGAATCTCTTGAATGATCTTGCGCTCCAACACGCTGAGCTCTAGCGGCAGGAACGGCGGTGTTGGATTTGGCATTGCTTTCCATCCTCTATATCAGACTTTATCTGATTGCAGGGTTAGAAAGCAGCAGTCTTTCCGCAGCACGCGCGGCCTCCAGTTCTCTCCGTTATCAGAGCAGCGCGGGCACAGGATTGCTATTGTAGGGTTGGCGGACGGAGTATGCTGACGGCCGGTACTCAAGTCGGACCGTACAAGATCGTCGCCCTGATCGGGGCGGGCGGGATGGGAGAGGTTTATCGCGCGCTAGACCCGCGGCTGGAACGCGAGGTTGCCGTGAAAGTGCTTCCGGCGCGCTACGCCGCCGATGCCGACCGGCTGCGGCGTTTCGAACAGGAGGCAAGGACGGTGGGGATGCTGAACCATCCCAACATCCTGGCCATCTACGACGTCGGCGTTCACGAAGGGGTGCCGTACCTGGTTTCGGAACTGCTGGAAGGCGAGACGCTGGGGGAGCGCATCCGCGGCGGACCGATTCCAGCGCGCAAGGCCATCGACTTTTCGCTCCAGATAGCACGCGGCCTGGCGGTGGCGCACCAGAAGGGTATCGCGCACCGCGATTTGAAACCGCAGAATATCTTCCTCACACGAGGCGGCGGGGTGAAGATCCTGGACTTCGGCCTGGCCAAGCTGACGCTGGGCGAGGTCGAGGCGCCCGCGCCGGATCAGTGTGACGCGCCGACGAAGACCGGCGACACCCTGGCGATGGGTACGGTCGGCTACATGGCGCCCGAGCGGGTGCGAAGCTGGCCCGCCGATCATCGCGCGGACATCTTCAGTTTTGGCGTGATTCTCTTCGAAATGCTCAGCGGCCGGCGAGCGTTTCAAGGCAATTCGGCGGTCGAGACGATGCATGCCATTCTGCACGAAGACCCGCTGGATCCGGTCCCCATCCAAGATCTGCCGCCAGCGTTGGAGCGTATCCTGCGGCACTGCCTGGAGAAGGCGCCGGACGAGCGCGCCGGCGGGCTTTATTTCGGCGGACTCCTCCGGAAAGCGCAGCCTCCATCCTTCCAGCGGCTGACGTTCCGGCGGGGCGCGATCCTGTCGGCGCGGTTTGCTCCCGACGGCCAGACGATCGTCTACGGCGCGCGCTGGGAGGGCAAGCCCATCGAGCTTTTCTCGACGCGCAGGGACAGCACGGATTCGCGCGCGCTGGGAATGGCGGGGGCCGAGATCCTGGCGATTTCCTCGACGGGCGAGATGGCGGTGTCGCTCCAGCGGCGTTTCCTGACCCAGTTCATTTACACCGGCACGTTGTCCCGGGCATCCCTGGGCGGCGGTGCGCCCCGCGAGATTCTGGAGGAGGTGCAAGAGGCCGACTGGGCGCCGGACGGCGCCTCGCTCGCGGTGGTGCGATTCGCCGGCGGGAGAAGCCGCTTGGAGTATCCCATCGGAAAAGTTCTGCACGAAAGCTCGGGCTGGATCAGCCATGCTCGGATCTCGCAAAAAGGGGATGTGGTAGCGTTTCTGGATCATGCGTTGCGGGCGGACGATGGTGGCGACGTGATGGTGGCGGCCATTGACGGCAAAAAGAGAACTGTCTCCAAGGGGTGGCTGAGCGCGCAAGGTTTGGCTTGGGCTCCGTCCGGCGGGGAGGTTTGGTTCACTGCGACCAAGGTGGGAGGCGCACGGGCGTTGTACTCGGTGTCTTTGGGGGGCAAGGAGCGCCTGGTGGCCCGCGTGGCCGGAGCGATGACTCTCCAGGACATCGCGCGCGACGGAAGAATCCTGATGACACGCGACGACAGCCGTGTGGGCATGGCCGGACTCTCCCGCGGTGAGAGCGAAGAGCGGGACCTGTCCTGGCTGGATTATTCTTTTGCGCGCGGTATCAGCGCGGATGGTAAGACGATTCTGTTCGATGAATCCGGCGAGGGCGGCGGGTCGACTTACGCGGTGTTTCTTCGGAAGATGGACGGCTCCCCGGCGGTGCGGCTGGGCAATGGCGCGGCCCTGGGACTGTCGCCGGACGGCAGGTCCGTGCTGGCGCTGACCCGGCAAGGCGCCGGGCGGCGGCTGACGCTGTTGCCGACCGGACCGGGGGAGGCCAGGCCCATCGAGCCCGAGGGGATCACGGTGCAGTCGGCGGCCTGGTTTCCCGACGGTAAGAGGATACTGGTCATGGGCCGCGAGGCGCAGCGCGGCACGCGGCTCTATGTACAGGATCTGGCGGGAGGCAAGCCGCGCGGGATCACGCCGGAGGGAACCACCATGACCCGGGTTCCGACCTCGCCTGACGGCGCTTTTGTCATCGGGCGAGCGCCGGATCGCAAGATGTTCCTGTACCCGGTGGATGGGGGCGAGCCCCGGCCGTTGGCGGGCGTGGAGCCGTCGGACGTGCCGATTCAGTGGAGTCCCGGCGGGCGCTCCTTGTACGTGTTCCGTCCGGCCGAACTCCCCGCCAAGGTGTACTTGGTGGACCTCAACGGTCAACGGCGTTTCTGGAAACAGTTGCTGCCGCCGGATTCGACGGGGCTGGTCAGCGTCGGCCCGATCCACATGGCGCAGGACGGCCGCGCCTGGGTGTACAGCTACTACCGCATGCTGTCGGACCTGTACTTGGTGAGTCTTCAGCACTAGTCTGCCCCTTGCGTCCCCACCCCTGCCTGGGCGGATAATTGAAGGGGGAAGCCCTATGGCCAGAGGTTGGGAAAGCAAGTCGGTCGAGGCGCAGATGGAAGAGGCGGCGGACGCCCGGCGGTCACCGCGGGGAGAGGCCCTGACCCCGGAACAGCTCGAAAAGGTTCGGGAGAAGGGGAACCTGACCCTCTCGCGGAAACGGGTCCAGCACGAGCTGGACCACAGCTCCAGCCCGCGCTACGCCAAGCTCCTCAAGAAGTCGATCCGGGAGCTGGACCGGAGACTCAAAGAGCTTGGCTAAGAGATCTCTACTGCCGTCCCTGGCGGCGTCAGCTCTCCTTTGCGCCCAGAGCCCGGACTTTGCCCGCAAGCTGTATCCGGTGCTGGAGAACGCCCAGTGCCGCTTCTGTCATAACGACAACGGCATCGCCTCCGCCACGCGGGTGCAGTTTCCGGCGGAAAAAGCCCCAACCGGGGAGATCGCCGCCTTCGGGCTCCGACTGCGCGCCTTGGTCGACCCCAGTCAGCCGGAGCAATCCGTGCTATTCCGCAAGCCCACTAACCGGCTTCCGCACACCGGAGGAGAGCGTATCCGCCAGGGCAGCGCCGAAGAGCAGTCCTTGCGCGAATGGGTCTTGCACCTGGCGTCCCTACCCGAAGCGCCGGCCGTGGGCCCCTCCTCGGGCGTCCGCAGCCAGCCGCTGCTGCGCCGTTTGACCCACAGCCAGTACAACAATACCGTGCGCGATCTGCTGGGCGACCAGACACGGCCCGCCGCGCAGTTCCCCAAAGAAGATTTCATCCACGGATTCACCAACCAGGCGGAAGGGCAGAGTATTTCTCCACTGCTGGCGGAGGCCTACAATCGCGCCGCCGAGAAGCTAGCGCGCAATGCCTTCCGGGGCGGCGATCGCAATCACCTCATCCCATGCAAGCCGGTTTCCCCAGAGGATGCGTCCTGCCGGAATCAGTTCATCCGCACCTTCGGGCTGCGCGCCTACCGCCGTCCTCTCGCCGAGGACGAGGTTCGCCGCTACGACCGGCTCTTCCAGGCCGAGTCCTCCCGGGCTCACGACTTCCTCACCGGCGCACAGGTGGTGGTCGAAACGATGCTGCAGGCGCCTCACTTCCTGTTCCGCCTGGAAGACGGGCCGTACCGGACGGCGGCCAACCTGTCGTACTTCCTGTGGGACACCCTGCCGGACGAAGCCCTGCTCCAGGCCGCCTCGACTGGTGAGCTGAAATCGAGCGACGGGATCGGCAGGGCGGCCCGCCGCCTGCTGGCCGATCCGCGCGCCCGTCCGGCACTGGATGAGTTCCTGTCGCAGTGGCTGCGATTCGATCGCCTCCACAACGCGGTGCGCGACCGTCGCCTCTTCCCCGAGTTCACGGCGGAGCTCGTCGGCTCTATGACCGAAGAGACCCTGCGGCTGTTCCAATACCTGGTCTGGGAGAACGGGAATTTCCTGGAGTTTTTCACCGCGGACTACGCTTTCGTGAACGGCAGCCTGGCGCAGCTCTACGGTCTGCCCGCGCCACGCGAGGAGTTTGAGCGCCTCCCGCTCCCGGCTTCGACAGGGCGGGCCGGAGTGCTCGGCGAGGCGGCCTTCCTGGCGCTCACCAGCAAGCCCGCGGACACCTCGCCGACCGAGCGCGGCATCTTCCTGCGCGAGCACTTCCTGTGCCAGATCGTGCCGCCCCCGCCGCCGGGCGTGAACACCAATCTCCCGCCGCCCACCGACGAGAAGCCCATGACCAACCGCGAGCGCCTGGGCGTGCACCTGGCGAACGAAGCCTGCGCCGGCTGCCATCGCCTGATCGATCCGATCGGGTTCGGCTTCGAAAAATACGACGCCGTCGGGCGCTTTCGCGAACGGTACCATCTGGTCATCTATCCCACCAACGACGAGCTCATGAAACGGGTCAAGACCAAGCCGACCGAGTATCGCCTGCCGATCGACGCCGCGGGAAAGATCCAGGGACTCCCGCGGTCGGATTTTTCCACGCCCGAGCAGGCCGGCCGCATCCTGGCGCGCGATCCGGGCTGCCAGAAGTGCGTGGTCAAGCAGCTATTCCGTTGGGCCACCGGCCGCCAGGAGACCGCCGCCGACCAGCCGGCCATCGACGCGGCCTTGGCAGCCTTCCGCTACTCGCAATTCCGCTTCCAACAACTTATAATTGCTATTGTCACTTCGAAGCCGTTCCTGGAGGACTGAAATATGCCGGCATCCACCGCGCTCTCGCGGCGCACGTTCCTGGGGGGCCTGGGAGTAGGCGGCAGCCTGATCCGCATTGGATTGCCCGCGCTCGATGCCATGTTCGACTCGAACGGCACGGCCTACGCCGCGGCCTCCAAGCGCGGCGGCGCGATCGAGTCGCGCTTCGTCTTCTGGTTCAATGGCAACGGTATCCCGGAGAAGTACTGGGTCCCCGCCGAGACCGGCGCCGAGTTCCAGTTCACGCCCTGTCTGCAGCCGCTGGCGCCTTTCCGCAAGGACATCCACGTCATCACCGGTCTGGACAGCCCCGCGGCGCGGCTGCCCGGACCGGGCAACAGCCACTATCCCTCGATGAGCGCGCTGCTGTCCGGACAGGTGTTCACCGGGCGCGGCGCCGGCGGCCCGTCCCTGGATCAGGCGATCGCGCGGAAGCTGGGTGAGAACTCCCGCTTCCGTTCGCTGGAGATCGGGGTGTCGCAGGAGTCGTTCGGGGAGAGCATCCAGCGCAACATGAGCTGGGCGGACCGGGATCGCCCGCTGCCGCCGGAGATGATCCCGCACCGGTTGTTCGACCGGCTGTTCGGCGTCAAGGAGGTCTCCTGGGTCAACCGCCAGAAGAGCATTCTGGATGCCGTGCGCGACGACACCGCGGCCGTGAAGGCGCGGCTGGGCGCGGGCGACCGGCAGCGTCTGGAAGAATACCTGTCGTCGGTGCGCGACCTGGAGCGTTCGATTGCGAGCCTTCCGCCGGAGTACAGCCGGCCGGTCGAGCGTCCCGCCGAGGCTCTCGATCTGCGCGATTATCCGCGCATCGCCAAGCTGCAAAGCGATCTGCTGGTGCACGCCCTGGCGTCGCATCAGACCCGCGTGGCCTCCTATATGCTGACCAAGTGCCAGGGGCTGTCGCGCTTTCCGTGGCTGGGGCACACCGCGCAGCGCCACCACGAGTACACGCACGGACAGGTGGAGACGCCGCGCGGCATGCGCATCCTGCGCGATATCTGCCGCTGGCACGTCGAGGAGTTCGCCTACCTGGTGGGAAAACTGAAGTCGACCCCGGAGGGCGACGGCAACCTGCTCGACCACACCTGCCTGCTGTTCGTCCACGAGCATGCCGAGGCCAACGCGCACAAGAACAACAACCTCGCCGTGATCGCGGCGGGCCACGCCGGAGGCATGAAGACCGGCCTGCACACCAAGACCACCGGCACGCTGGGCGACCTGTACCTGACCTTGGCCGACGAGGCGCTCCAGGCGGGAATCGGCCAGTTTCCCACGGCCGGACGGAAGCTCACCGAAGTTGTGTAGCGAGCGGAATGCCGTGTAATTCTGAGGGCTTCCGGCCGTATCTGAAGACTTGTCCAATAAATCATTGACTCTACCGTCTATCAGGTGGTAGTGTAAGGGCCATGAGCGCTCGTCTCGCGTGGACGAAGCGGCGCCTTGCCCCGGTTCTGAAGGGCCTTGTGGTGTTATCCGCGTTCGCGGCTGAATCGAAAGCCAAGGAGAACGCGACCTACTCGATCCTTCCGGGACAGGTGGTTCGAGGGAAAGATTACAACGTGGTCGTCCGGCCAAGGGGCGACTGCCAGGAGCCCAACGGTCCGCTCAAAGGCGTACTCGTCGATCTGGACGGCGTGAGCGGAATTGCGGCCACGGATTTGGGCGGCGCCGCGACCTGCTTCCTGCGCTTCAAGCTCTCCGTGGCGGCGGACGCGCAGATGGGCGATCTCAACGTCCCGCTGGTCAAGGATCCTGACGCGGGCCAGAGGTGTCCCGACGGCAAGAGCACTTCCAAATGCACCGTGGACGTGCTCACGCTGAACGTCGCGGCAATTGAGAAGGGTGCGACGCCTCCTGGTCTTGCCGACCAGACCGATATCCTCTGGAAGGTGCTGCCCCAGAAGGCAACGTCCGACAGCTTTGGCCGGGCGTTCACCAAGCGCTACTTCGCCATTGAAGTTGTGATTGGCAACAATGCCGGGTACGACCTGCAGATTGCCAGCATCGGCTTCAAGCCTCCCTCGGACAAGCTGGACGCACCCTTGCCGAGCGACGCATACAACGTGGGACGGAGCACGCTTGTGCGGGAGCAGGAAGTCGGGCGGCGCGCGTTGATCGTGAACTCCGTCAAGACGATCGGCACCTTAATGGCAGCCGGCTCGGCGTTCTTTTTCTACACTGGCGCAAAGGCGCGTTGGGATGGCGCGACGGCGATGTTCGCGGGTCCGTTTGAGAAGGGCCTCGAGCTGGTCTGGGCCGACAAGACTATCCGCCACCTGCAGAGCCTCGACAACCGGGCGCTGCGCGACAGCGTCATCATCCCCAATAACACCTCGCAGCGCATCCTGGTGTTTATGAGCCGGGAAATCGTGGAATGCCGCTCCGGCGAGAAGAAGGAGGGCTGCGCAGACAACCCGCAGGCGAACGAGCGCTTGAACTATAGGCTCCAATTCAATCCCGAGACCGTGATGCGGCGGATGGGAGAACTGGTGATTGTCGGCAGAACGATCACTTATCTCAACCGCGTCCGCGTGGTTTCCACGCCCGTACCGGGCGTGATCCCGCCTCCGGTGGCCAAGCCATCGAGCGAACTCGGCATCGTCCAGGGTGTGCAGCACAAGGCGATCGCCCTCATCGGCACCGGCATGCGCGGAGCGGCGGTGGCGTTCGAAGCCGGCGTCACGAAGCTCAAGATCAGCGAAATCACTCCCAACGCCGACGGCACGCAAGTGAACTTCAAAGTCAGCGCCGACTGGGATTGCCCGGTCAAGACGTTCAAGCTCTTCGTGGCAACCCCCTCCGGCAAACAGGATTTCGACTTCGCCGTGACAGCCGCCGCGCCCAGGCCCGACGAGAGCACCGACGACACGCCCAATCCTAGCCCGCCAGCGATGAAGCAGGGCGAATCGAAGCAGATCGCCGTCAAGGGCGCGTTCCTCAAAGACGCCAAGGTGGAAGCCCTGGGGGACGATGCCAAGAAACCCACTCCCGGCAGACCTTCCGGCAGCGGAGATGCGGTTGACGGCACGGGACAGACTCTGACGTTCAGACTCGCCTCCACCACGGACACGCCCCCAAAAACATACCAACTGCGCCTCGCCCGCGGTGGTAAATCCGTCGACGCGGGGTTCGAAATCAAGGGCCTGCAACCGGTGGTGGACTCGCCCAAGGAGGAGGTCAAGGGCAAGAATCCCGCCGCCAACAAGCCGTTTGAGTTCTCAATCAAAGGGAGCAACCTGGCCACGGCTCAGGTAAAAGCTCCCGACGGCGCCGCCATTTCCGTAACCGTGGTCTCGCCGAAAGCGGACTCACTCTCCTGCCGCGTCGACACCTCGAAGGCCAAGGCGGGTGATTCCTTCGAGTTGAGCGTCGTGAACGGCGACACGGTCGCCAGTCAGAAGATCAAGTTCACGGTCGCGAACTAGGCGATTGCCCGCGAGCCTACGCCCCTGCCTCGTCGGCCGACGGCCCGTAGATGGCCGGCACGGGAATATCGTTGAGCCGCAGGTAGACGCCGAGCTGGGCGCGATGGTGGACATTGTGGTTCATGATCATGCTGCGGAGGACGGCGCTCCGGGGCATGGTGAAGATAGTCTTTCCGCCCGCCAGCAGCGACCAGGGCTTTCCCATCTGCTCGTCGCTGACCGCGGCCAGGGCCGCCCGCGACGCGGCAAGACCTTTGTCAAACATCGCCAGAACCTCGTTCCGCGAGTTGGCGACAGGCGGCTGATAGGGCGGCGCGCCCTCCGGAGCATAGTCGAAAGAGTCCTGCTGAAGGGTAGTCACGGCCCAATCCAGCATGCTGGCAATGTGGACCGCCAACTGGCCCATCGTCATCGATTTTTCGTGGGGCTTCCAGCCGAGCTTGTCGTCGGGGAGCCGGTCGAGAGTCCGCCGGGTGTGGCCCATCTCCTGGTCGAACTCGGGTAACAAGGCTTCACTGATTGTCATAGTTTCTCCGGTCAAAACGGATTCATCAATGATGCCACACTCGCGCGGCCATTGGGACACCGGCAGCATCCTCGGCACGGTTCTGGACTCCAGTGGGGGTCTGATCTCCGGCGCCAACGTGGTGGTCCAGAACCAGGGCACCGGCGCTTCCTGGAAACTCACGGCCGGCGCCTCCGGCAACTTCGTCGCGCCGGTCCTGGCAGTGGGGACGTACCGCGTTACCGCGTCCGCGGCCGGCTTCAAATCGAAGACCCTCGAGGACCTGGCGCTGCGCGTTTCCGACCGCCTGCGCCTGGAGATCGTGCTGGAGCCGGGCGCGATCACCGAGAAAGTCACCGTGACCGGCGAAGCGCCGCTGGTGGAAGCGTCCTCCACTACCCTGGGCGGGCTGGTCGCCCGCCACCAGATCAACGAGCTGCCACTCAATGGGCGCAACCTGACGCAGTTGCTGGCGGTGATCCCCGGGGCCATGCTCCTGGGCGGCTCCACGCAGCAAAGCATCAACGGCGCAAGCACGTTCCGCTCCGAGGGCGGCGTGCGTTTCCTGCTGGACGGCGCCGACGCCAGCCGCGTGGATTTCGACATCCTCGACAACACCTACGGATCGAGCAAGGGCCGCATCACGCGCGCCAGCGTCGACTCGGTCCAGGAATTCCGCGTCTACGCCAGCTCCTTTTCCGCCGAATTCGGCCAGGGCATGGGCGGCGTGGTCAACCTTATCACCAAGTCCGGCACCAACCGCCTCCACGGCAACGTGTTCGAATACTTCCGCAACGAAAAGCTGGACACCCGCAATTACTTCAACACCGGGGCCAAGCCGCCATTCCGCCTCAACCAGTTCGGAGGCTCGCTGGGCGGGCCGATCCGGAAAGACAAGCTCTTCTTCTTCGGCAATTACGAGGGTGTCCGGCAGCGCCAGGGCGTGACCCAGAACACCTTTGTCCCCACCGAAGAGTTCCGGCGCACGGTGGCGCCGGCGTTGAAGCCGGTGCTCGACATGCTGCCGCTTCCCAACGCCGAGATTTCGACGGCGGAGCCTCGCCTGGGACGCTACCTGCGCAACGTGTCGAATCCCCTCACCGAGAATACGGCCTCGGTCAAGATCGACTACCGCGTCTCGGACAGGGACAACGTCAGCGGGCGCTACAACGTGAATGATTCGCTGACCAAGACCTTCTTCGGCGTGGCCAGAGGGCAGGCGCAGAGCGCGCCTGGCCTGCTTCAGCTTGTCAAGCTCACCTACACGCGCGTGTTTTCTCCGCGGATGTTGAACGAGGCGGGGTTCGCGGTGAACCGCGTCCACATCGATCCCCGCGCCGCCGAGACCGAGGAGATCCTGAACTTCCCGATTGTCGGACTGGGCAGCGGGTCGGCGGGAGTCGGCCCGGGACTGTTCGACCTCCAGGTGGCCAACAACTCCTTCACGTTCCTCGACACGGTCTCCTGGGTCCAGGGCAGCCACCAGTGGAAGTTCGGCGCGCAGATCATCCGCAACCAGGACAACAAGGCGCTCAACTTCCAGCGCAGTGTCACCTACCAGAACCTGGGCGACTTCGCGATCAACAGTCCGTTCTCGGTCGGCACGCTGGGCCAGCCGCGGCGCGGCATGCGCAACACCTACGACAACTTCTTTGTCCAGGATGACATTCAGGCCAGCCGCGTGCTGACGATCAACGCCGGACTGCGCTACCAGTACGACACCTCGCCCAGCGAGGCCAGCGGCGTGATCGCCAATTTCGACCCGCTGGCCGGCCGTCTGGATCCGCGGGGCACACGACTGCTGGACGCCCCCAAGGCGAACTTCGCGCCCCGGTTAGGAATCGCCTGGTCTCCGCTGGGAGCGAACAAGACCGTGATCCGGACCGGCTTTGGACTCTTTCATGGAACCCTCAACGCGGCCATCGCGCAGAATGTTCCCAACAACGTGTTGCAGCAATCCGCCACCATCACGCGCCAGGAGGTCCCGGGATTGGTGGGCTTCCCTTTCCCGCAGATCGGCTCCTTCGCCGCGGTGGCCAACTTCACCGGCCTGCCCAAGGACTGGAAGACCGCCTCCACCGCGCAGTGGAACTTCGTCGTCCAACAGCCGCTTGGCAGCCAGAATCTGGTGCAGATCGCCTACATCGGCAATCGAGGGACCCACCTGCTGGGCGGGAGGAACCTGAACCGCCTCATCGCCGGGACGAGCCGGCGCCCTTATCCGAGCTTCGGAAACATCACCTTCACGCGCGTGGATCTGATCTCCAGCTACCATTCGTTCCAGGCGAGCTTCCGCCGGCGCTTCGCTCACGGCCTGGCGGTCAACCTGAACTACACCTGGGCGCACACGCTGGACCAGGGAGGTATCGCTTTCGGCACCGCCGCGCAGGACGACACCAACCCGCGCGACGCCTACGGCAACGCCGACTTCGACGCCCGCCACGCCCTGGAGTTCGATTACACCTATCAACTCCCGGCGCCTCCGGCTCTGCCCGGTTGGCTGGGCAAAGGATGGCAGGTGAACGGCATCACCGTGATGCGTACGGGGCTGTCGGTCAACGTGGTCTGCGGATGCGATTCGATGCTGATCGGCGTCACCAGCTCGCGCGCCGACGTCGTGCCCGGGGTTTCGCCTCGCCCCGCCAGCGTCGACATTCCCAACAACCAGATCAATCTCGCCGCGTTCCGGCGTCCCGCGACCGGGACCTTCGGCAATCTGGGCCGTAATACGCTGAAGGGGCCGCCGGCGTTCAACTGGGATTTCTCGGTCTTCAAGAATTTCCAGGCGCGCGAGGGGCACAGCGTTCAGTTTCGCGCCGAGATGTTCAACACGTTCAACACACCGCAATTCGGACTGCCCGGCTCGAACCTGAGCGCGCCGGTCAGCTTCGGGCGCAGCCTGGGCACGCTCAGCGCGCTGGGCGGCTTCGGCACCAACCGCCAGGTCCAGTTCGCGCTGCGATATTCGTTCTGAGCACCCGGGTATACAATAGTAGCTACAGGCATGTTCGGAGCCATTCGGGAGCAGTTCGAGACCATCTTCCAGGAAGATCCTGCCGCCAAGAGTGTGGTTGAAATCTTCCTGTGCTACCCGGGCTTTCACGCCATCCTGCTGCACCGGTTTGCGCACAAACTTTACAAGTGGCGAGTGCCCCTGTTGCCGCGGGTGATCTCCCAGGTCAGCCGGTTGTTCACGGGCATCGAGATCCACCCGGGCGCCCGGATCGGGCGGCGTTTCTTCATCGACCACGGGATGGGCGTGGTGATCGGCGAGACCACCGAGATCGGCGACAATGTGCTGTTGTACCAGGGCGTGACGCTGGGCGGCACGGGCAATTAGAAGGGCAAGCGCCACCCGACCCTGGGCAACCACGTGGTGGTCGGCACCGGCGCCAAGATCCTGGGCAATATCCGGATCGGCGATCACGTCAAGATCGGGGCGGGTTCGGTGGTGGTTCATCCGGTCCCGGACCACAGCACCGTGGTCGGCGTTCCGGGCCGCGTGGTGCGGACGCGCGCCGAGAGCGGCGTCCTGGAACATGGCAAGCTGCCCGATCCCGAGGGGCAGGCCATGGAAGATCTCACCCGGCGGGTGCTGGAGCTGGAAAGGGCGCTCCAGCAGGTTCTGGCCGAGCGTCTGGAAGTCAGCCACAAGGGATGATCGAGCCCTGGGCGGCGAGCCGGAGGCGCGTCATGAAGGGCGGGCGCGCCGGGCGCGAGGACCTGCCCAAGGGGCCTAACGGGCGGGTTCTCTGCCGCTGGTGCGGCCTGGAAGTTCCGCCGCGGCGCCTGACTTTTTGCTCCGAGTATTGCGTCCACGAGTGGCGCTTGCGCACCGATCCCGGTTATCTGCGCGAATGCGTCCTGGAGCGGGATCGCGGCATTTGCGCGGCCTGCGGCGTCGACACGCTGGCGGAGTGGAATCACCTCCGGCGCATGCGACGAGACAAGCGGATGGTCGCATTGCGCGCCTGGGGGGTGCGGAACCCGCGGCGGTCAAGCCTGTGGGACGCCGATCACATCGTGCCCGTGGCCGAGGGCGGCGGCGAGTGCGATCTGGCGAATCTCCGGACCCTCTGCCTGCGCTGTCACAAGCGGGCGACCGCGGAGTTGCGCGAGCGTCTGTCCCGGGCCAGCGACCGGTAGCGAAAGCAGTCCACGAGGTGGTCGTTCACCAAGCCGGCGGCCTGCATGAAGGCGTAGCAGATGGTAGGCCCGCAGAAGGCGAAGCCCCGGCGCTTGAGATCCTCGCTCAAGGCGCTGGATTCGGGGCTTTCGGCCGGGACCTGGCCCGGGTTCCCCCACCGATTCTGGATAACGCGGCCGCCGGTGAATTGCCAGACATAGCGGTCGAAGTCGGGGATTACCAGATATGCCTGGGCGCTGCGCACGGTTCCTTCGACCTTGGCGCGATTGCGGACGATGCCCGGGTCCTTCAGCAGGGCTTCGATTTTCCGCCGATTGTAGCGGGCGATCCGGGCCGGATCGAAATGGTCGAAGACCTCACGATAGTGGTCGCGCTTGCGCAGGATGGTAATCCAGCTCAGCCCGGCCTGTGCGCCCTCCAGCATCAGCAGCTCGAACAGGGCGCGGCTGTCGTGCAACGGCACGCCCCATTCGCGGTCATGATAGGCAAGGTACAGCGGATCGCCGCCCGCCCAGGGACAGCGCGTGATCATTTGAGATGCCGGGCCATGAAGGCCAGGACGCGCTCGAAGGCTTCGCCAACCTGGGGATCGCTTATGCGGGAATCGAAGCCGTGCGGCCCGCCGGGGATGCGAATGAATTCGTGCTCCACGCCGTGCTTCTCGAACAACTCCGCCATCTGCTCGGACTGCTGGAAGGGCACGTCGGTGTCCTTATCCCCGTGCAGCAGCAGGGTGGGCGGGAAGTCGCGGGTCACGTTACGCGCCGGACAGAAGGGATCGAAAGCGCGGGGCTCTGTGTCGGGATCGCGGCCGGCCACTTCCTTGGGCCATAGGCCCTGCTGGCGGCAGTACAGATAGAAGCGGAAGCGCTGGTTGCGGCCCGGCGCGCCGGAAAGCTCCGTCTTGCCGACCGACGCGTAGGCTTCCTCCTTGGGCACGGCCGGCTGCTGGGAATAGAACGGATCGGGACGGCTGTACCAGGGGGCGTCGATCTCGCCGTAGCCGTAGAAAGAGACCAGCGCGCGCGGGCGCGGCGTGAGGCGATAGCCGCAGGTCAGCGTGAGGTAGCCGCCGGCGGAGTGGCCCACCACGGCGACGCGCTCCGGATCCGCGTGAAACAGCTTGGGACCCTCGCGGCGCACCCACTGGTAGGCGTCGCGGACGTCGTCGAGAATCCCGTCGATCCTGGTTTCCGGCGCCAGCCGGTAGTCGATGGAGACCACCACATAGCCGGCGTCGACGTAGCGGCGCAACTGGTCGTTGCGGAGATTGCCGCGGTGTCCGGCGATCAGCGCGCCGCCGTGAATCCAGAAGATGACCGGCCGCACGGCCTCTCCATCGAGGCGGTAGACGTCAGCCTCAATGGCCAGATCGCCGGCGGTCTTGTAGGTATAGGTTTGTTTGGGAGGCGCTCCGGTTTGGGAGAAGCCCAGTCCGGCTACGAGGACGACAAGGAGGGAGGCATTTCGCATACGATCTCCAGCTCTCGGGCGTAGCGCAAGTACAGATTGAGGCCCTCGTAGTCCCGCGGACCCAGTTCATTGACGATGTGATGGGTGAGGTAGCGCCGCGCCAGGTCTCCGGGGATGGAGCGGGCCGCGCTCTCCTGGCGAACGACCTCCTCGAGGCGCTCGCGGCCGTACCGGCAGGAGGCCACGAAAGCTTCGCACACGGCATCCGAGATGTGCCCGGCGCGTCCAGCCCAAACCGCAAAGACCATGGGGAGGCCGGTCATCTCGCTCCATTCCTGACCCAGATCGGCGACGTGGTAAGGCAGCGCTTGCGGATCCAGACGCAGCGCCGGGTCGCCAATGAGAAGGGCGGCGTCGGCGGTCTCCAGCATGGCTTCCAGATCGGGCCGATGAGCGGCGAACAGCGGCTCGACGCCATAACGGCGGGCCAGGATGATGCGGGCCAGCGCGACCGACGTGCGGGAACTGGAGTCGGCGGCCAGGGTCCGGATGCGCGGGAGCGGACACTTGGAGACCAGCAGGATGCTGCGCACCGGCCCGTGGCTGGCGACGCCGACACCGGGCGCCAGGGTGAGGCTCTGGCGCGCGTACTCGATCACCGGGATGTTTCCGATGTGGACGGCTCCCGAGGCTACCATCTCCGCGCAGATCGAAGGGACCCGGAAGATGAGATCAAACACGCCTTGCTGCGGACCGTGCAGCATGCCCCACACCAGCGGGGCGGAATTCAGATAATCGACGGAGCAGACGCGCAGTTTCTGGGACAAGTAATCAGTGTAGCAAGGCTAAATCTCTCTCAGCAGCCAGCGCGCGGCATTCTGCTGAAGCTTCACGTACTCCGGATTCCACAGGACCGTCAGCAGGTGACCCGGCGCCAGATAACACACGCGTCCTTTGCCGTAGTCGTAGGCCCAGCCGGCCGGCGACGAAGGGCCGAGATTATTCCAGCCCAGTCCGTCCTCATTGACGCTCTCGAGCAGGAGATGCTTGGGGTCCTTTTCGTACTTCATGTAATGCTGTTCATCGGTGACGACAAAGTCTTTCACCCCGCGCGTGATGGAATGCTCCTTGTTAGTCACCTTCACCTTGAAGGGGCGGATCTTAGGATGCCCCTCGGTGACCGCCCCGAGCACCTCGCGGAACTCGTCGTTGTGCGGGCTGATATAGGTCACATTGTGAAGCAGCAGGACCCCGCCGCCGTCTTGCGCAAACTGCTTCACTGTGCGGCCCTGATCGGACGTAATCCAATAGGCCGGTTTCGCTTCGGGTCTGGGAACCGGCGGGTCGCTCAAGATCTTCGGAGATCCGGTAGCTACGTAGCCGGCATTAGTGCTCTCATCCGGATAACCGTCCGGCCAGGTCATGCCGTCCCGCAGAATGATCAGCAGTTTGTGCCCCCGCAGACGATCCCCGCGGAGCATCTTCACTTCGTCGCAGAAGGCGATGTCGAGGCCCAGATCCTTGCCCAGCGTTTTCCCGAGGCCGGTGCGAATGTAATCGCTGTTGTGGTACCGGTCGCCGATCAGGGCGAACGCGGACCGCTCCTGTGCGGCGCGAACGGGCCGCGCGGCCAACAGCGCGGCCACCGAGCCCAGGGCCGTCCGTCGCGTAATTCGGGCGTCGTTGGATTGCATCATGGCTCCTCGCAGCATACAACAAAGCGGCTCGCTTCGCGCCAGAGGTGGTCGAGCATGTCGGTGAGCTCGTGGCCGGAGTCGAGTATCTCCAGGTGAGCCGCCGGATTGCGGCGAGCGAATTCTTCGGAGAAGCTATAGGGAACCACTGCGTCGTGCCGCCCGTGGAACACCAGCGACGGCTGCGAAACGGCCGGATAGTCCTCGTAGAGCCGGCCGTCTTCGAGAAGCCGGTAGTGGACGCGGCGCTCTTGCCGGTCGGCGTAGTGGTAGAGGGGAAGCCACCCGGTTTCGCGCCAGGAAGCCAGGGCGGATTCTCCCAGCGACTCCGGCCAGCGGCGCGCGAAACCGAAGGCAGGCGCCAGCAGGACGATCCTGCGCACTTCCGGATGACGCGCGGCATAAAGCGCGGCCAGGTAGCCGCCCATGCTGGAGCCGATCAAGCTGACGGCGCGGCCGGCGGCAACCTCTTCGACGACCGCGAGCTGGCCGCTGACGGTCAGGTGCTCGAAATCTCCGCGAGCGAGGTCGGGGACTTCCAGCGCGATACCCTGCCCGGCAAAGCGTTCGCGGAAGTAGCGCGCCTTCGTGGAGGCCGGGCCGGAGGCAAAACCGTGCAGATAAATGAGGGGCGTGTTCATCTTCGGCCTACGTAGGGCGTCAGCCGGGGCGGAGACTCATCCGGCTCCACCAGCCAGACCTTGCGTCCGTAGAAGTAGCGAATGAGCTCGCGAGTGCTGCCAGGGTCCATCTCCCGGGCCCAGACGACTTGGGCCGCATCGATGCCGGCGGAGTTGTAAACCCACTCGTTCATCACCGCCTCGTGCTGGGGCCTGTAGCGGACGATCGCCAAGTGCTGGCCGCTCAGGGCCGAAAGCGCAGCGAGGACCCGGGCGCGCGCGACATTGCCGCGTGAAGTGGAGTACCACGTCATGGGCCAGTCGGGCGGGGTGAGAACCTTGATCGGCAGCGCCGCCACGCGCACCAGAATCAGAATGGCCGTGATCGCCGGGACGGCGTGAACCAAGGACGCGCCGGCGCCGGTGCGGCGCTTCCAAACATACAGGTGGCGGGCGGATTGGATCACCAGCGCGAACAAGACGGCGGCGATCGGGGCGGCGTAATGGGCGTAGAACCACACGTCCAGGCACAGGCCAAGGAGCGTGACCAGGCCGATCGCGACCAGCGGGCGCGTGCGGCGGTCGCGGAGGACGCGCGGGAGGAACAAGAGCGGAACCGTGAGCGCCGGGCCAATGTAGAAGAGCCATGCGCTGATCGCGTGGCGCAGCCGGTTCCACAGGAATCCGCCCGCCGTGCGCACTTCGGTGAAGCTCTTCATTTCCCACACGGCGTAGAAGTCGCGCAAGGCCTGGTGTCGATAGCCGGGATCCGGGCGGGGTGTTTCCCAGAAGAATACCCCCGCCATGGCATAGGGTTCCCGCTGCACCAGTTCAGGCGGACGGAAGGGGCTGCCGGTGATTCGCGAGAAGTAGAAGCCCAGTGCGGCGGCCGCTAGCAAGACGCTGAGGCCCGCGGGCAGGACCAGGCCCGGGATGGTGTGACGGCCGCGATAGAGCAGCCAGCCGCAGACGCCCAGGCAGGTGACGAAGCCTTCGTAAGGACGGGCCAGCAGCAGGATGGCCATGCCAAGCCCCATGAGCCAGGCGTCACGCGCGCGGGGGCGGTTCAAGACGCGCGGCAGCGCGCCCAGCACCAGGGCCCCGCCGGTGGCGGCGGGAGCGCCTCCCCAAAAGCTGTTCATCCAGTAGCCGAGGATGCCGAGCCGGAGCGCGGCCAGAACTCCACCGTAGAAGGCCCATTGCGGCGGGAACCACCCTTGCAGCATCCAGGTGATGGCCGCGCACATCACCCCAACACTGAGCCACACGCCAAACCAGGGCTGTCCGAACATCCGCTTTCCGGCGGCGAGCCAGGCGCCCTGCAGCGGCTGGTGCATGGACGCGTACACGGGCCGCTGCAGAATGTGCGGGGCTTCGAAGAACTGCCACATCGGATGCGTGGGGTTGACGAGCCGGCCAGAAGCGAACGTGTCGGCCTGAAGCAGGTAGCTGAACTCATCGGAGATCTGCGGCTCGCGGATCGGCAGGACCGGGAGCAGCAGCAGCCGCGCCGCCAGCGGCAATGCGGCGGTGGCCAGGATCGCGCGCCCGCGACTGAGGCGAGGCAGCCGGAACGAAAACCTGGCGCCCGAGCGCCACGCCGCGAATACCAGGGCGGCCTCGACAATCACCAGGAAGTAGAGGACGATCAGCGCCAGCAGCAGAGCGACCGGTTCGGGCATGGCGTCAGGCCAGGCCCAGGCGGACAAGGAGCGGGCGCTGCTCGGGATCGCGGCCCATGAAACCGCGGTAAAGCTCCGCCGGGTCCTCGCTGTCGCCTTTGGCCAGGATCTTTTCGCGGAAGGCCTGCCCGACCTCGCGGCTGAAGATGCCGTGCTCCTGGAACCGCGTGAAGGCATCGGCGTCCAGGACTTCGGACCACTTATAGGAATAGTAGGCTGCGCCATAGCCCACGGGGCTTGCGAACAGATGCGTGAAGGCCGCGATCATGGCGTGCTCGGGTGGCAGCGGGGCCGGTGAAAAAGCCTGCATCTGGTTCCGCGAGTAGGCGATCACGTCGCCGTCCGCGGCCGCCGACCAGCAACGGTGCAGCGCCAGGTCGACGCAGCCGAAGCTCAACTGGCGCATCTGCGCGTTGGCGGCGCGAAACGTACGGGCGCGCTTCATTTTCTGATACAGGTCTTCGGGGATCGGATCGCCGCTCTGGTAGTGACGCGCGAACAGACCCAAAGACTGGCGGTCCCAGCACCAGTTCTCCATGATCTGGGAGGGCAGCTCGACGAAGTCCCACGCTACGTTGGCGCCGGCCAGCGAGCGGATCTCGACGCGGCTCAGGCAGTGATGCAGCAAGTGACCGAACTCGTGGAAGATGGTCTCCACTTCGCGGTGGGTCAGCAGGGCGGGCTTTTCGCCCACGGGAGATGTGAGGTTGCCGCAGATCAAACCCAGATGCGGGGTGTAGCCGGTGGCGGTCGGCTGCCCGGTGAGGAAGGCGTCCATCCAGGCGCCGCCGCGCTTGTTCTCGCGAGGGTGGAAGTCGGCGTAGAAGGCGCCCAGGAACTCGGCCGTAGTCTCGTCATGGATCTTGTAATACTTCACCTGAGGGTCCCATACGGGAACACCGTGCTCCTCGGTGACGCGGATGCCGAACAGGCGGTGGTAGATGTCGAACATGCCCGCCACCACGTGGTCAAGCGGGAAATAGGGGCGCAGGGTCTCCTCGTCGAAGTCATAGAGAGCGGTGCGCATTTTTTCCGCGTAGTAACCGGTGTCCCAGAGCTCGAGGGGACGCGCGCGATCCAATTCGATCCGCCGGCGAAAAGCTGCCAGCTCTTCGTTCTCGCGCTGAAAATGGCGCTCGGTCTTGACGCGCAGGTCGTCGAGAAACTCCTGCGCGCGCGCGCCGGTGTGGGCCATACGGTCGTCCAGGACCAGGTCGGAGAAATCCGCAAAGCCGAGCAGGCGCGCCTTCTCGCGGCGAAGCTCCAGGATGCGAGCGACCCTCTCGCGGTTGTCGTACTCCCCGCTGGAGGCGCGAGTGACGAAGGCGCGGTAGACTTTCTCCCGAATTCCGGCGTCGTCCAGGTAGGTCATCAAAGCCAGGTAGCTGGGCCCCTGGAGCGTGAAGCGCCATCCCTCGACTCCCTTGGATTGGGCGCTCTGGCGAGCGGCCTCCACGGCGCTGGGGGGCAGGCCCGCAAGCTGGGCCGGATCGGTGAGGATCAACTCAAACGCGTTGGTTGAGTCCAGAACGTTTTCGGAAAACTTTGTCGTCAGCTTGGCAAGCTCCACGTCGATCTCCGCCAGCCGTTTCTTTCCGGCCGGGCCGAGCTCAGCTCCATGGCGGCGGAAGGCGTCGAGCGTCTTGGTGAGGAAGCGCTTTGGCGTGCCGGTGAGGCGCGCGGCTTCCTCGGTCTGAGCGTAGGCCTTGACGGCTTGGTACAGCCCTTCGTGAAGGGGGATGCTCGAATAGAACTCGCTGACCTCGGGCTGAACGGCATTATAGGCCGCGCGCAGCTCCGGGTAGGTCGCCACACCCTCCAGGTGGCGCACGACGCCCATGGCGTAGTCGAGCCGCTCGGTCAGGGCATCGAACGGCGTCATGGTGTTAGCAAAGGTGCGGAGCTCACGGCCGCCGGCGATCGATTCGACGTTTTCGCGCGCTTCGGCCAGCAGCCGCTGGATGGCGGGCTCGACGTGCTCGGCGCGGATCCGGTCAAAGGGAATGCGAAACTCTTCGCTGAGGAGGGGGTTCGAGTCGTTGGGCATCAACCTACCAGAATACTGAGTTCCGGACTTGGGTGAAACCCTCAGAGATCGCCGGGCGGGCCCCTGGTACTAGAGTCACTGTAGTTTCACGGGTGATCCGCCGATCAGACCAGTCAAGAAGGCATGGTAATGCGGGAAATGGTGTCGGCCGGAGGTTAATGGCAAGTCAGGCAAAGAGAACAACCGGCACAGTGACCTCGGTGCGCTGGGAAGCGCTGGATCCCGGTGTCGGCGCGCATTGCCGGCGGGTGGCCGCGCTGGCGGTGGAGGTTGCCGTCCGCTTGCGGTTGTCCGAGGCGCTGCAGTATTGGGTGGAGCAGACTGCCCTGTGGCACCACTATCCCGTGACCTTGTTCGAGCTGGATACGCTGGACCGGCTCATGAAGGATCTGGGAAGCAACGGGTATTGGTCGCGCAACAAAAGCAACCCGGCCCTACCGGATCTACCAGACGAGGTGAAGCGCTGCCTCCGCGCCATGCAGGCGCCGGCGCGCCAGGACCAGCCCTCCACGGTAGCGCAAGTAGTGGAGGTCGCCAATCTGTTCGTCGAGAAGATGGAGCTGCTGCCGTTGGAGTATCGCACCGTGGAGCAGATGATCGACGAGCTGCGGGCGCTCTCCGAGGACGACCTGTTTCGGGCCGACGTCATTATGGCAGCCGCCAGCCTGCCGCGAGCGCGCCGCGACGACCTGCTGGAGATCGTCTACCGGCTTCCGGTCTTCCCCACGGTGGCGCTGCGGGCGCTGGACCCGGCCTCGGACGACCACATCGGCGCCGCCCAGCTTTACGAGCTGGCCACCTCGGACAAGTCTTTGGCGTCAAGCCTGGTGCAAGTGGCGAATTCGAGCCTGTACAGTCCGCCCAAAGCCATCGCTTCGATCCGTCAGGCCATCGCCTACATCGGGCTGAAGGCGTCGCGCAAGGTGCTCACGGCTTCCGTGCTCCGGCCGCTGTTCGGGACAGCCAAGACCGGCGAGATTTGGAAGCACTCGCTCATCATGGCCCAATTCTGCGAGCGTCTGGCCGTGATTTGCGGCTTGGTCGATCCCAAGGAGGCGTTCCTGGCGGGGCTGGTTCACGACGTGGGACGGCTGGCGATGGAAAAGATGACCGGCGACGCAGCGGCCGCCCGAGAACGCATGCTGCGGCAGGGCTGCGAACCAATGTTCATCGAGAAGATCCTCTGCCGGTTCGACCACGCCGATCTGGGGGCGGACATCCTGCAGCGATGGAACTTCCCCGAGGCGATTGTCGAGGCCGTCCGCTCGCATCACCAGCCGGAACAGCGCCACTCGCCATTCGCCGCGCTGCTCTACCTGGGCGAATACTGGACCGGGGCCGAGGAAGACCTGCCCTCGGCGGCGCGCCTGGCGCTGGCCCTGGAGCGCACCCGGATCACCGTGGACCAGATGGAATCCGCCGACGGGCGCAATGGGCTGTTGGACTCGTTGATCCGGTCAGTGTAGTTCCAGTCGCACCCCGCGGCTGTGATAGAGTACAGGCATGGCCGCCACCAAGCCATTGAAACAGCGTGTGGACCGGCTGGAGAGACTGATCGCAAGCCTGGCCCGCGAAACGCGGATCGGCTTTCAGCAGGTCACGGAACAATTCAGACTGGTCAGCGAACAGTTCAACCAGGTCGACGAACGATTCAGACAGATCGCCGCACAATCCGAGAAGACAGACGAGCGCATCGATAGACTGGTTGTGGCTATCGGAGAGTTGATCCGTTCCCAGCAGCGCAACGGGAAACGCTGAGTCCGGAAGGCTGCGCGGAAACTTCTTACAGCCTCCGCGCGGCCCGCAATATCCGTACCGGCGGCGCCAGCTTCTGCCCCTCGGCCGGAGCGGCCTGGATCTTCCGCACCACGTCCATGCCGCGAACCAGGCGTCCAAAGGCGGCAAAGCCCTGCCCGTCGGGATTGCGCCGGCCGCCGAAATCGAGCGAGGGCTGATCGCCGATGCAGATGAAGAAGTCGCTCCGGGCGCTGTCGGGCGTGGAGCGGGCCATGGAAATCACTCCGTCCTTGTGCGCCAGGCCGGTCCGCGAAGTGCGCTCCAGGGGAATCTCCGGGAAGGCCTCGCTTCGCCGCGCGGGATCGATGCCGGCCTGAATCACCTCGATGCGGACGGCGTTGTCCGGCTGATTGTCCGGCTTGACGGTGCGATGAAACAGCCCGCCGTTGTAGAACCCGCCGTCGACATAGCGCAGAAAGTTCCTGGCCGTGACGGGCGCGCGCGCCACGTCTACTGATACCTCCAGAAAGCCCAACTCCGTTTCCAGAACGACCTGGACCGGCGCCTGGCAGCCCAACGGGAGGGCCAACAAGACAAGGAGAACAGTGGAGCGCGCCATGGATCCAGCATACACGTGCAAGCCGGGGGCCTGTCCCAGGGTGGACGTGTTATAGTAAGATGCAAACGGGAAGGTCTATATGAAGACCGGCAGTTGGCTCCTGGCAGTGAGTGTCGCGTTTTCAGGGCTCGCCCTCAGTGGCGATAACCCCAAGGTGACCATTGAGAACCGACCCAAGCCCCCCGCGCCGGGGCAGGCCAGCACGCCGCGCAGTAACATCCGCGTCGATACCCAACTGGTCCTGATCAACGTGACGGTCACCGATCCCCTCAACCGCTTTGTGACCGGCCTGGAGAAGGAGAACTTCCGCCTCTTCGAGGACAAGGCCGAGCAGAAAGTCACGCACTTCGCCAGCGAAGACGCGCCCATCTCGGTCTGCCTGGTCTTCGACACCAGCGGCAGCATGGGGTCGAAGCTGAGCAAGTCGCGCCAGGCCGTGACCCAGTTTTTCAAGACCGCCAACCCCCAGGACGAATTCTGCCTGGTGCAGTTCAACGACCGCCCCGAGCTCACCCAGGACTTCACCACCAACCTGGAGGAGATCCAGAATCGCCTGACCTTCACGCAGGCCAAGGGCCGCACCGCCCTGCTGGACGGGGTGTACCTGGCGCTGAACAAGATGAAGAAGGCGCGCAACACGCGCAAGGCGCTGCTGATCATCTCCGACGGCGGCGACAACAGCAGCCGCTACACGGAAAGCGAAATCAAGAACCTGGTGCGTGAAGCCGACGTCCAGATCTACGCGATCGGGATTTTCGAGCCGATCCATGCGCGGGGACGGACGGCGGAAGAGATGTCGGGTCCAGGCCTGCTGAACGAAATCGCCGAGCAGACCGGAGGCCGGCACTTCGCCATCGAGAATCTGAATGAGCTGCCCGATGTGGCGGCCAAGATCGGCATCGAGCTGCGCAACCAGTACATCCTGGGCTACAGCCCGAGCAATCAGGAGAGAAACGGCAAGTACCGGCGCGTGTCGGTGAAGCTGGTGCAACCCAAAGGACTCCCCCCGCTGCGATCATTCTGCAAACAAGGCTACTATGCTCCGATTCAGTAGACTCCTGCCGGCGGGGCTGATGCTCCCGCTGCTGGCGCAAGCCCAGGAGCAGGAAGCCGTGTTCCGCGCCGAGACGCGGTTGGTGGTGCTGCACGCCACCGTGGTGGACAGCAAGGGCCACCTGGTGACCAATCTGCCCCAGAAAGCCTTCAAAGTTCTGGAAAACGGCGCGGAGCAGCAGATCAAGGTCTTCAAGCGGGAAGACATCCCGGTGTCGATCGGGATCGTCATCGACAACAGCGGAAGCATGAAGAACAAGCGGCTCAAAGTGGAGGCGGCCTCCCTGCAGCTTGTCAAGGCGTCCCATCCGCAGGACGAAGTGTTCATTGTCAACTTCAACGACGAGGCCTTCCTGGACACCAAGGATTTCACCAACGACATGAAGGAATTGGAAGAGGCGCTGACCAAGATCGATTCGCGCGGCGGCACCGCCATGCGGGACGCGGTGCGGATGTCGATCGACTTCGCCAAGGAGAAAGGCAAGAAGGACAAGAGGGTCCTGCTGGTGATCACCGACGGCGACGACAACAACAGCACGGGCACGCTGGAAAACCTGGTGAAGGCCGCCCAGCAGAGCGAGATCCTGATCTATTCGATCGGGCTGCTCCAGGAGGAGGAGCGGCGCGCGGCCAACAAGGCGAAGCGCGCCCTGATCGCCATCAGCGACGCGACCGGCGGAGTGGCCTACTTCCCCAAGGAGCTGGAAGAGGTGGACAAGATCGCGCACGACGTGGCTCGCGACATCCGCAGCCAGTACGTGATTGCGTACTCGCCCAGCAACCAGGAGTTGGATGGGTCCTACCGGCAGATCAAGGTGCAGGTGAGCGGGCCGGGACATCCGGTATGCCGCACGCGGTCCGGCTACTACGCAACTGCCCAGGGATCCACTAAAGCGCCGGCCCGCCCCCGATCCGGGCCGATCAAGCCTCCCTCCTTCAAATAGATGGTTGGGTTGTTGTGGCGCTTCGCGCGTGGCTACCGGTTACGCCCCTGGCGCAGCCCGTATCTCCGCTGGCGCATCGAAACCTACTGGGGTCTTCACGCCGATCGCATCGGCTTCCGCGAGTTTTGGTCCTTTGTCTGGGAGCAGCGGAGGGACCTGCTGCGCTTCCTCCGCTGGGCGGAACGGATGGGCCGGTGATACAATTCTCGGGATGAACCGCAGAAAGTATCTCCAGACCGTTGCCGCCGCCGGCGCCGCCGCGGTGGTTCCCGCACGGGCCGCGGCTAGCCCCATTCAACTGCACGTCGATCTGGACGTGGAACCCACCAAGCAAAAGGACCTGCTGAGAACCTTCCACGAGGTCTTCCAGCCGGTCATCCGCAAGCAGCCGGGATTCGTCGATGTCCGGCTTCTCAAGCTGCGGCAGGCGGTGGTGGGGCCGGGGCCGGCCAATGCCTCCTATCGCCTCCTGATCAGCTTCCAGACCGAGGAGCAGCGCAAGACCTGGGTCGGCACCGACGATCACCAGAAGGTCTGGCCGCAAATGGAGAAGAACCTCAAGGGCCAGAAGTTCGGCGCGGTGCTATACGACGTGGTGTAGGAGGCGCAGGAACGAATCATCGTGGCAATCCCATGCGCGGAGAAGATCCTGGTACCGCGGGGCGGCGCGAAAGGCTTTCAAACCGGGGGTCCGTCGCCCTCCAGCCCATCAGCAAGGGCCGAGTCCCAGGCGCGTCGCTCATCCAGTTCCTCTTTCCATGCTTTAGGATTACGCCGCAAAGCAGCGTAGCCGCGATTCAGATCGTCCAAGAAGCGCTTTCGACGATACGCTTCGATCGCTCTTCGAAGCACTGCCCCCATGGACTCACCATCCCGCGCCGCGAGTTCCCTCAGAATCTGGTTGGTCTCCGCGTCGATTCGTACGGTTGAAGCCGGCATGCATCTCCTCCGCAACCACGCCAACAGGCCACCGCAGGCCATCACACAGCAGCCAGCAAGGCCTCTAATATCCCCATCGCCACAAGCTGGCGCCGGCCGTGTACCCGGCCCCGACCGCGGCGAACAGCACCAGGTCGCCCTTCTTCAAACGGCCGGATTCGAGCGCGTCGCGGGTGGCCAGCGGGATGGTGCCCGCCGTGGTGTTCCCGTAACGGTCGATATTGATGATCACGCGGTCGCAGGGCAGGCCCAGCCGCTCGGCGCTGGCCGTGATGATGCGCCGGTTGGCCTGGTGGGGGATGAGCCAGGAGACATCCTTCGCGGTGAAGCCATTGCGCGCGAGAACCGTGTCGCACAGCTCCGACATTTTCTTCACGGCGTACTTGAAGACCTGCTGGCCGTCCTGATGCACATAGTGGAGGCGCTGGGCGACCGACTCCGCCGTGGCCGGAATGCGGCTGCCGCCGGCGGGCATCTTGAGATAATCGCCGCCGGACCCGTCGATCTCGCCGACGAAGTCGATGAACCCGGCCTCCTCGGAATCGGCCGCCGGCTCGAGCAGCATCGCGCCGGCTCCGTCGCCGAACAGGACGCAGGTGCCCCGGTCGGTGTAGTCGATGATGCGGCTCATGGTGTCGGCGCCGATCACCAGCACTTTCCGGTGCGCGCCGGAGGCCACCAGGTGCGCGCCGGTGGTCAGGCCGTACAGGAATCCGGAGCAGGCCGCCACCAGATCAAAGCCCCAAGCCCCCTTGGCCCCGATGCGGTTCTGCACCAGGCACGCGGTGGACGGAAACAGCATGTCCGGCGTCACCGTGCAGACCAGCACCGCGTTGACCTCTGCGCCGGCGATCCCGCGTTGCCGTAGGGCCTCGTTGGCCGCTTCCACCGCCAGGTCGGAGGTGGCCATGCCGGCTTCGGCGATGCGGCGCTCGGAGATGCCGGTCCGCTCGAGGATCCACTGGTTGTTGGTGTCGACCATCTTCTCCAAGTCGTAGTTGGTCAGGACGTGTTCCGGCGTGTAGCAGCCGAGGGCAGTGATCTTGGCTTTGCGCATGGGGTGAGAGAAGGTGTAACCAACCTTGATATGTTAAATTTGGGAGAAATGCAAGCGGCCCTCGCCTTCCACCAGACGGCTCTGCTGTTTGAGACCCCGGAGGAGATCTATCTGCGGGTGTTCCGCGAGTTGCGCCCGCGTACGCCTCCGCCCCAGGTCCAGGTGGAATACCGGCGCTACGCCAACGCCGACAGCTCGGTGCGCCTGGAGGATGGGCGCCTGCTGGTCCGCATCACCGACCTGCTGGCGGGCGCGCCGGCGCCGGTCGTGGAAGCCTTGGCCTACATCCTGCTGGGCAAGCTGTACCGCAAGGCCGTGGCCCGGATCTATGCCCACCGCTACCGGCTCTATCTCAACCGCCAGGACATGCGGCGCAAAATGCAGGTGGTGCGGCAGATCCGAGGGCGCAAGTTCGTCAGCGGCCCGGCCGGCGAGCACTTCAACCTCGAAGAGATCTTCGAGGACCTGAACCAGCGCTACTTCCACGGCCTGCTTGGCCGGCCGCAATTGGGCTGGAGCCGGACGGCGGCGCGCGGGATGCTCGGACACTTCGATCCGTCGCACAACGCCATCATCATCAGCCGGATCTTCGACCGTCCGGCGACGCCGCGCCTGGCCCTGGAGTACGTCATGTTCCACGAGATGCTGCACCTGCGCTATCCGGTGGACCACAGCCGGGCGCGGCGCTGCGTCCACACCCGCGAGTTTCACCAGGCCGAGAAAATGTTTCCCCGCCTGAAGGAAGCGAAAGATTTGCTGAAGAAACTGTGACTAACCAGGTGATGCGTCTTTTGACGGCCGCGCTGGTCTGGGTGTCCGCCTCCGCGGCAGCGGAGCGGCCCGGCGCCGCCGCCTACGACGCGCTGCTGAAACAGTACGTGCTGGACAACGGCACGGTGCGGTACGCCGATCTGAAGGCGGGCATCGAGCCCCTGAGCCGGTTTGTGGATCAGATCGGAGCGGTGAGTCCGGATTCGAACGCCGAGCTGTTTCCCACGCCGGAGCACAAGCTGGCCTACTGGATCAACACCTATAACGCTCTGGTCTTGTGGGCCTTCGCCAAAGACTATCCGGACAAGAAGGACCGCCTCCAGGGAGTGGTCGGGAAAGCCGTGTTCTTCTACCGCACCAAGTTCCCGGTGGGAGGCCGGCGGCGCTCGCTCGACGATATCGAGACCAACTCGATTCGCAAAGCGGGCGATCCGCGCATCCATTTCGCGATCGTGTGCGCCTCGGCGGGCTGCCCATGGCTGGCGCGGGAAGCCTTTGTAGCCGAGCGGCTCGACCGGCAACTGGAAGCGCGGGCGAAGCTGTTCCTGAACCAGGAGCGCAACATCCGGCTGGATGTGAAGAACCGCCGGGCTACCCTGTCGAAGATCTTCGAGTGGTTCCGGAAGGATTTCGGCCCGGACCAGCCGGCCGTGTTGCGCTTCATCGCCAAGTACCGGCCCGCCGAGTCGGAAGCGCTCCGGCAGCCCGGCTGGACCGTGCGCTACTTCAGCTACGACTGGACGTTGAACGCGGCTACTGGAAATTAGCCACCGCGACCGAGTAGCTTAAGCTGAGCAGGTATCCGGCGTCGAGTCCGCCTCCGGAAGGCTGAAAACGCTGCGGCGCGGCCATCGAATAGAGCAGGAGCGCGCCGCCGCCCAACTGCGAGCTCACCGGCAGGAACCCCAGCGCCGACGCGGGAATGGTCATCGTCCCCTTCTTGGCGAGCTCGTAACAGCTCACCACGCCCACGCGCGCGAAGTCGGTTCCGTTGGTTTCCACCGAATACCCCACCACCCAGACGCGATCGCCGGGATTGCCGCCGGTCCAAGTCAGCTTGAGATCTTTGTTGCGCGGCACGTCCTGCATGGGGGGCACGTCCTGCCAGGTCACCGGCGGTCCGATGCGCACGTTGCCGCTGAAGCTGCCCACCTCGCCGCCCGAGCCCGATAGCGTGTAGTCGCCCGGGGAGAAATACGAGACCAGAGGATTCATCAGGTTCAGGAAAAAGCCGGAGTAGGAGCCCTTGTCGACGCGTTGCATTTGCTGAGGCCCACCCGGCCCGCGAACGTCGATCACCGGGCCGGCTTCCAGGGGCGTTTCCCCGAAGGGATAGAAATCGTCGAAGAAATCGGCGCCAGGCTGACCCTGAGTGGAGAACCCACCCTTGGAGTCGTAGGTGGCCGCGTAGCAGGCGCCGGGAACGGTCTGGGCCCAATTGGAGCGGAAGGTGCGCATCAGATCGTAGATGACCCGGGAGAAGTTGGCGAACCCAATGTCAAAGCTGCCCGCGCCTGGCACGCCGAAGCGCAGAAGGAACAGATAGGCGGCCTTGAGCCCTCCGCTCGTGCGGGCCTTTTCGAAATCCTCCGCCGAGAACCCGTTGCGATCCAGGCACACCCCGCCCTCCGCGGCCACCGAAAGCAGACCCACCAGGTTGCGGATCTCGCCGCTCTTGACGGCCACGGGGAGCCCGCAGCCGGTGACTGCGGCGGGCACTCGAATACGAATCAGGTCGATGCCGTTCTCGCCGGCGGACTTGGCGACAATCTCGGCGCTCTTGTCGTCGAGGCTCACCTCCACCGCCGCATCCGAGGACCCCAGGCCAGTGCCCCACAGGTTGATCTCGTCGCCGGCCTTCGCCGGATTCTGGAGCTCGCTGAGATTGAACGTACTGCCGAGCCGAAGCTGTTCCAAGACCGCCGCACCCTCGTTGGACAGGTTCGCGGTGAAGACCCCGAAACTCGAAGCCACGACGTTCACCTTGGCGGCATCCGTGGTCGTGCCGCTGGCGGCCATGATGGTCAGCGAGGCCTCACCCACGGGCACGTCGGCCGGCAGTTCCCCTAGGATTTCGCCCGCCGACACCACCAGGAGCGGCAAGTCCCACTGCTGGCCGCCGGAAAAGATCTGTACGCTGGTCCCGCCAATCGAATTCGTGGGCGTATCCGAACGGACCGGGTCGGCAGGGCCCAGATTTTGGCCCTGAATCACGAACCAGGCCCGCGGGGCGACGCCCGGGTTCGGCAATCCGTATCGAGCGCTGGCGGCGTTGCGAACGCCGCCGCTATTGACCGCGGGCTGAGCCAGGGCCATAGACGCGACAGTCAGAAGCAAACCGAGTGAACGGGTCATGCTACTGAGTGGAGTTCTGGGAAGTTTTGTGACGAGCTGTTCTTCTTGGCGGATCTTGGCGTTCTTTGCGAGAATCGCATGTTTGGTTCCGGCTACGCCGGGTTAAGGAGCGGTTGTTCACGCACCCTGGTTCAGGCAGCGGGGCACAAGCGGCTGATAAGATGGCTTTATTGGAAGACTTTGCGATTCGTATCCGGACGGGGGATCGGGCCGCCGAGGAGGAGTTCGTCCGGGCCTTTGAGCCGCGCGTGCGGGCGCTGGCGCGCTTTCGGATGCGGGATTCCGAGAGTGCCCGCGACGTGACGCAGGAGGTCCTGATGGCCGCCTTACAGGCCATGCGGAACGGGGCCGTGCACGAGCCCGAGCGGCTGGCGGCGTTTGTCCACGGGATCGCCCGCAATCTGATCAATCACTACTTCCGGTCGCGAGACCCGCTGCCGGCGCGCGAGCCGCTGGAGAGCGATCTGGTCTGGCGTCCCGAAGATCGCGACCGGCGGGACCTGGTGGCCCGTGAGATCGAAGCTCTGGATGCCCTGGACCGTCGCATCCTGTTAATGACTTTGGTGGACGGCTCGAAGCCAGGCGAGATCGCGGCCCAGCTCGGCTTGAGCGGGGACGTGGTGAGGCAGCGAAAGGTCCGCGCCACGCGAAGAATAGCTGCGCGGCTGTCACAAATGGGCGCCGGAAAGCCACAAGCCACCGGAGACGGCTACTCGTGAATTGCGACCAGATCCGCGAGCAGGAAATCGCCGGGCAGTATCTGCTCGGCCAATTGAGCGAGGCGGAGCAAGAGGCCTTTGAGCTTCATTACCTGGACTGCGGGCGCTGCGCCGCCGAAATCGAGTCTTTGCAGTGGATGCGGCGGGATCTGCTGCGGCGGCAGGCGGCGATCCGGGCCGAGCCGCTGCGTGCGAAGCGGCCGGTCTGGTGGTGGGCGACGCCAGTCGCGGCCACGGCTTTGGCCGTGTTGGGTCTGGCGCTGCTGTTTCGCCCGGCGCCGCGGCGCGAGCTAGCCCGGCAGGAGCCCGCGGTGGCGCCCGCCCCGCTCCAGAAGCCGGCCTCCGGCCCGCGCGAGGAGCGGTGGATCGTGCTGGCCAGCTTCCGGCCGCCCGCCTACCAGGAAGCGCTGCTGCGCGGCGCCGGAGGACAGGAGCCGTTTCGGTCCGCGATGCGGCATTACCAGGCGGGGGACTATCCGGCGGCGCTGGCCGGACTGATGCAAGCGCGCCAGCGGGAGCCCCGCGACGCCGGAGTCCGGTTCTACCTGGCGGCCTGCCGCCTGCTGACTCAAGACGCCGCGGGGGCCGAGGACGAGGCCGGCGCGACTATCGGACTCGGGGAGACGCCGTATCTGGAAGAGGCATATTGGGTTCGCGCGAAAGCGCGCCTGGCGCGCCGTCACTCGGAGGAGGCGCGCCAGGACCTGTTGGCGCTGATCGCCCTGAAAGGCGACTGGGAGTCCAAGGCGCGGGGGCTGCTGAGCCGGCTGGAGGAGTAGCGTGATCGGGCGGCTGCTGGTGGTCCTGCTGAGCTTCGCCGCGCTCGCCCAGGAGCAAGCGACCGAGTTCACCCACGCGCGCTTCGAAGTCATCGTCCCCCTGCTGCGGCAGAACCGCTACGCCGAAGCCGAGCAGCTCACCCGCGCCCTGCTCGCCAAAGCGGAAGCCCAGGTGGGTCCCGAGTCGCTGGAAGTCGGCCGGATTCTCACCCTGCTGACCGACTGCCGTTTCCGTCTGGGCCATCGTGAGGACCCGGAGACGGTCGGCTACATCGAGCGCGCCGTCCGCATCAAGACGCAGACACTGGGCGCGGATCACGACGAGACCGTCCAGACGTCCCTGGTGCTGGCGGCCGCTCTGCACAACGCGGCGCGCGCCGCC